>JBHENQ010000045.1:0-15239 GCA_046261975.1 Gemmatimonadaceae bacterium
AATCACAGGAAACTCATCTGCTCCCCGATCTCACTGGGATGAACGGGACGCTGACCGAGCAGTGACTGCAGCTGCCGGGCCGAAGCGGGACTGTGCCCGGCAAAATGATTGTTGACGTAACCGTAAACCGCGGTGACCTTCGCCGCAATCTGGGAGATGGCTGCCGCCCAAACCTCGAGATCGCGGGTTCGGTCGTGCTGAATGCGTGAGTAATCGACGATGTCGCGGTCCGGACCCATCCACCTGATGTACTGGAAATCGGCGGTCGGACGGTCCGCCAGTGACAGCATGGTCTTCCGTGGAATCCACCGCGCGTCGGTGAGCGCGACGGCTATGTTGAACTCCGCCAGCAGCGCTATGATCCCGTCGTGAATCCAACCGCGATGCCGAAACTCGATCGCCACATGAAGGTCCCGCGGTATCAATGGTAGGAAGGCAGTGAGTGCGGGAAGCTCGTTGGACCCGAAATCCGGGCCCAGCTGTATGAGCACGGGTCCCAGCTTGGGGCCCAGCTCACGGACCTGCGTGAAGAACTCCGTGGCCAGGTCTCCGCTGTCGCGCAGCTTGCGAACGTGCGTAATCTCCTGGGGCAGCTTGAGTGCGAACTTGAAATCCGCCGGCGTACGATCCGCCCATCCTCTCAACGTCTTGGCCGGCGGTATGGCATAGAAGGTAGAATCGACCTCGACTGTCTCGAAGGCCCGGGCATAGATCGGAAGGAAGTCAGCCGGCCTCGTTCCATCCGGGTAGAACGGTCCCACCCAGGCATCGTAGTTCCAGCCCTGTGTTCCTATGCGAACTGTTGCCGGCATGAGGTGAATGGGAACCGCGGCAGACTCTATGTCAAGGACGGGAAAGATCGGCGTAAACGATCTCGATGAAGCGCTGCGGAGGTAGAAATCCTTTCCCCCAGACAGCGTCAAACTCGGCCGTCGGCTTGGCAGCGAGCACCGCAGAGAGGTCCTTTCGGGCCGCGATCTCGCGCTTCACCCGCTCCCGGATGGTGGAGAGCATGGCGCGGTAGGCCCGGAGGCCGCTTCGATTTGACAGTGGCCCGTGTCCAGGAATCACTTTCGTCGAATCATCACTCAAGGCAATGGCGCGGTCGGTGGCAGCAATGACACCGTCGATCGAGCCTCCGCTCGCTACATCGATGAACGGGTACATCCCATTGAAATAGATGTCTCCCATGTGCACGACGTTGCCGCGCCGAAAATGGATTATCGCGTCACCGTCTGTGTGAGCTGGTTCCGTGTGGAAAGCATGTATCTCATCGTTGTTCAGATGAAACGTCACCGCCTGCGTGAAAGTGACAACCGGAAGGGCGGCTTTCGGGGACGGCGGCGTAGTGCTGTTGAAAAACTTGTTGAACTGCGCCACGCTCATCCGTTTTCTTACGTTCTCGTGAGCGACGATGAGCGCGCCGACCTGCCCCATCCGTTCGTTGCCACCGGTGTGATCGCCGTGCCAGTGGGTATTCAGAACAAAGCGGATGGGCCGATTGGTAATGCCGGCCACGGCCGCCCTTATCTTGTCCGTCAGAGGGGCGTACTGGTCGTCTATGAGGAATGCGCCGTCGGCACCAGCCGAAACGCCGATGTTCCCGCCGGCCCCGAGCAACATGTAGATCCCCTCCGTGACCTTGACACTTCTAATGCGAACGGTGTCGAGCCCCGGCTGCCCGTTCCCGACCGCGATGGGCGCCAGGCACAAGCCAGTCATCAGGCAGAATAGAAAGTGGCGGAATGTGGGTGTTGACATGGGGTCAGCTCTTTGAGTGGGATCCACGCTCATCGGACATTTGCGAAACTTGAATGAGCGGGCCAGGATCGTCCATAGTCGTCCGAAATCCGAGAACTGGATATTCTCACCGGAAGGTTTCGAAAAACCCGTGTCCCGCGCCGCTCAGCACCTTGCCCGCTACACGGCCCGTGATTCGTGCGATTCCTTTCATCTGTAAGAAATAAGGCGCGCCAAGCGTGCGCGACGCGCTAAGGTCCCCTCGCTCCGCCAGCGGCTCGCGTGTGTCGGTGCCGATCGCATCCTGAATGTCGATCTCGACGCGCAGAGTATCATCGCCTCGTGCGTCCGCGACAACCATCGATGACGGAACACGGATCTGCCGATGCTCCCTACCCACCGTGATGGTGCGACCGTCCTGGTAATGGATCCGGTCGGGTCTGAAGATCGCCAGGAATCCAAGCGAATCCACCAAATAAACAAAGATCGGAACCGCTTCCGGGTCGCTATCGGGTGATTGCACCCGGCCGTAGAGGAGCGTGTACTCGCCCGCCCTCGTGGCGCCCCAGTCCCAACTCACTCCCCGCCACACACCCCAGTTGTGATCGTGATAAGCCTGCGCTTTCTCGTAACTCTCGCACTTCTGCCCAACGCAGATCGTTCCGCTCGCCACGGCGCGGAGCCCGGCAACCGCGTATCCGGATGTGAACTCACCCGTAGCGAGAACGGCGCCGGGAAAGTACTCCCGCGATCCCGGCGTTAGAACGAGATCCACGGTCACAATTTCGCCACCAGTCCCACCACCCTCGTGCTTGGCGCGCGCCTCAATCCTGTAGCTTCCGTCGCGCTGCAGAGTCACGCTCGAGTTGCCAATCCGAACATCAGCGTCAGCGGTCGAGAATTTCACCCCAGAGGATTGCTCCTCGGACACGAAACGGTGCGTCCGGCCGCCGAGCTCTCGCAGCGTGATCGCCACCTGACCGCCCCACTCTCCAGCCGTTACATCTCCGGCTACGATGAGGGATATGAAGGCCCATTCATTGGCATCTGCCGATAGGACGTTGAAATAATGCCACTCGCCCCAGCTGGCCCGGTCCTTCACCGCGGCGGGCGGATGGTGAAACCGATCGATCTCAGTCCGCAACTCGAACGCCGTCGGTGCCATCCATCTGCGGTCGTTCTCATCGTCGCGCCATTCGCCGGCGACTATTTCAGGTGACGCTCCAACCAGGCTGTTGCGAGACGGAATTTCTCCCGAAGCACGCACGGCGTATTCCTGGCCCTCCAGTCTCTCTTCCCCCCCCCCCGCAACACGGAGGTAAGCGAGCTTTCCCTCCAATTGCGGCGCCGCGGCCTTTATCACGTGTGCCTGACGAGGAGCGGCTAGAAGCTGGCGGTAGATGAATCGCGCGCGATCGATGGAGAAGAACATGCCGCCCAGGCCACCCGTTTTCATCACCTCAATGTCGATGCCCTCCGGCAGCACTGTGATGGATCCGCCTCCCACAAGCTTCTCGTCGCGCGCCTGGGTCATGAGCGCTTCGCCGATCGCGAGGAGAACTATCATCACACCTACCCCGAGGCCGTAGCCGAGGAGCAGAAGGAGAGACCGCCACGGGCGAAGCGCGAGATTGCGTACCGCGAGCCGCGCGATCATGGCTCAACCGTCCATGGTGGCAGCACGCCCCGGCGCGGGACGATGAAGTAGAGGGCCGCGTCGTCCTCGCCGACCACTCGCGCGGCAAGCTCAGCGGCACCTGCATCACCAAGCCGCCTCGCCGGGTGGGCCAGTATCTCCGCAGCCTCAGCCTGCGTGAGGGTGGCGAC
This sequence comes from Gemmatimonadaceae bacterium, assembly GCA_046261975.1. Classification (GTDB taxonomy): domain Bacteria; phylum Gemmatimonadota; class Gemmatimonadetes; order Gemmatimonadales; family Gemmatimonadaceae; genus JBHENQ01. Next base: position 3,568 of record JBHENQ010000045.1, read on the forward strand.
GTATACGTCAGCCCAATGGCCATAGTCAAAGCGCAAGTAACTGGCTCTCTCAGCCATTTTCTCTATCTGTGGATTGCCTGCACGAAGTGGAACGATGAGCACGGGCCGTAACGCCGGGCAGTGTAGCTCGACGAGGGAAGCGCGTCCCAACTCGAGCGAAGAAGGTGGATCGCTCTGCGGGAAATCGCGCTCGATGGCGGACATCTCCTCGGCGCTGAGACTCAGAGGTGGCCATGACACCTCACAGTCGTGCGCCGTGCCTGTTCCGCCAGCCAGAAGGGCGCGTACCTCGTCACATTCCCTGCCGTCAAACAGGTATGCGGCGAGAGTGGACAGCGGCCACCGCCGCATTTCCGAGCTCGCGGAGCCGCCATGCTTCAGCTCCCTGAGCCGGACCACAATGTCATTACTGTCCACGTTATCTCTCACCAGTGACCTGTCACCTGTCACCTGTCACCTGTTCCCTGTCACTTGGTCACGCACGATGAGGCCATCCCGCATATGTACCACGCGCCGAGCGGCTCTCGCCAGATCCTCGTCGTGCGTAACCACCACTATGGTTCGTCCAGCCGCGTTGAGACGGCCGAAAAGTGAGATAATTTCCGCTCCGGTCCGGCCGTCCAGCTCACCCGTGGGTTCATCCGCGAGCAATAGCGCGGGTTCATTGGAGATAGCTCGCGCAATTGCGACGCGCTGTTGCTCTCCTCCGGAGAGCTGTGCGGGCCGGTGCCGCGCCCGGTGCTGCAATCCCACGAATTGCAGGAGCTCCCGAACTCTCGCACGCCTCTCCGCCGGTTTCACACCACGCTCGGCCATCGGCAGCTCGACATTCTCGGATGCAGTCAGAACCGGCAACAGGTAGAACCGCTGGAAGACGATTCCGATGGTCTCGAGCCGGAACCTCGTTTTCTCCCGGTCATTGAGCGCCGCAACATTGCGACCGCGTATGGTTACGGCGCCGGCTGTCGGCCTGTCTATGACTCCAAGCAGATTGATCAGGGTCGATTTTCCGCAGCCCGACGGCCCCACGATGGCGATGTAGTCGCCCGAATGAACGTCCAGCGTCACGCCTCTCAGAGCACGAACCGGCTCGCCCCCCCTCCCCCCCTCCCTCGCTAACGTGTAGTCACGAGTGACATCGCTGATTCTGACCAGTGGTTCCGATTCCAGGGTCGCGGAAGGCGGCCTCACGCCACTGCCTCGTCGCGTATGGTCTGTGCCACCGGCAGTGATGCCGCGCGCCACGACGGGTAAGCGCCTGCCGCTATCCCGATCGCGAAAAGAAGAACCAAGGCGGTCCACACCGCGCGAGGCTGGAAGTAGAAGAAGTCAATCGCTGAGGGAAGGCCGGGGAACGCCGACAGGATCCCGTTGAGGTACCGCGCCGTGATCATGCCCAGCGCCAGGCCCGCGGCTCCGCCGGCCATGCTGATCACGGTTCCTTCCATCAATACTTGTTGGACGACGTGCACGCGCGATACACCGATCGCGCGCATCACGGCAATCTCCCCTGTGCGTTCGTTCACCGAGACAGTAACAAGTGTCGTCACCAGCAGGAAGGCCACAATGAGACTCATCCCGCCGAGCACGCGTGCGATCTGGCGGAAGTAGCTCAGCCGCTCATCTACCTGCGCGAGAGCATCGGCAGTGGATATCGCTTCCACCGATGGCACTTTGTTACCGATCCATTCGAGCACCCGGTTCACGTCGGCTCCGCTGCGAGTCCGAACCATGACCAGCGACGCTCGATCTCCGCCGCTTCCTCTGGCAGACGCGGAGTCCCGGCCGGTAATCTCCTGCAGGGTGCGAAGGTGCAGCGCGAGGCCGGACTGGTCCGCAGACAGGTATAGGAATCGCGCTCGTCCCATTATGACCACCTTGCGCTCTCCGGCATACGTCCTGAACTGAGGATTGTAACCAGCAGCAATGCGAATAGTGTCACCCACCCCGCGCGCAGTCGCGGTGAGCAACTCATCGTTCACCACAACGCCGGGAAGGCCGGCTGTGGTGGTCGGAGATGCGTCGAGCCCGCCGATGAGCACATAGTCTCCCTGCACCGCAGGTAGAACACCGAGCGCGAATGTGGTGACGGCTCGCTCTCCGAGAGGTATGTGGACGGATGCGCCAAGCACGGGACTCACCTGCGCCACATCGGGATGGCTGGATAGGGACCCCAGTATCCCGCCGACACCGGCTATGGTCGCTTCAGTGTCAAATGGCAACGTGCCCTTCGGGGCGAGCCGAATCTGAAATCCGCGCACTTCCAGCAGCTCCCGGAACGACTCGCGCAGCCCGCTGGACAGCATCACCATGTCCAGCAACAGCGCGGTCGCGACCGCGACTCCCAGCACGGCGAGCACAGTTCTGGTTCCGTGCCTGCGGAGAGAGGCGAACGCCAGAGTAGCAAGCATCATCGCCCCAGCAATTCGAGTGGTTCGGCATTCACCAGCCTGCGCGCGGCGAGCGCGCCCGCGACTACACCAAGCACGAGCGAGATGGTCACGGCAAGCAAGACGATGTTCGGCGTAATCACTGCGAACAGGAGCGGCGTTCGATAGATGCCCTGATAGTAGGAGTTGACCGACGCCGAGGCTCCCCAGCCGAGAAGCACACCAAACCCACTTCCAAGCGCGGAGATGAGCGCCGCCTCCAGTACGATCGCGAACAGAACTGAGCGTCTGGAGAGTCCGATCGAACGCATTACAGCCACGTCCCGCCGCCGCTCACCCACCTTGATGAGCAGAATGCAGAGGAGAAAAATGGCGCTCGCTACTATGGTGATGACGCCGATAGCGCGATGGAACTGGCCCACCACCATAAAAGTCCGCGATGTCTCGATCGCGATGTCGCGCGAGCGGTGCGCTCGAAAGCCGAAGGCCGCGCGATTTATGGCCTCGAGTGCGCTCCCGGTGCCCGCGCTGTCATGCGTGGCCACGGCGAAACGGTCCACGCGGTCACCATAGTCCAGGAGATTCTGAAGATGATCGAGATGGAATCTTACCCGGTACTCACCGCGAGCCACCTCGCTCGGGTCTGCACCACGCCGGGTAATGGCCGCGACGACAACTGTATCGCCAAGCGTGCTGCCCGGAGCCGCCGATACGATCGCAAGATCTCCAAGCGCCAGGTTCGCGTCTGCCGCGAGCCGATCGTCCACAGCGATGGTCCTTGTGGAGATCTGAACCGAGAGAACCAGTATTAGGAGCGGGGAATAGGGAATTGGGAATGGGGACTGGGGAAGGAAATGCGCGCCAGGTTGCATCTGAATATAATCCCTACTCCCCATTCCCAATTCCCTATTCCCCATTCCCCGCTTTTAATAGACACCGACCCGGGCATCGATGATGCCGTCGCCATCGCTCTGGTTGCGGGCCTTTCTGGTCTCGAAGTGGTGGCGATTACCACTGTCCATGGTAATACGGACACCCCACGCGCCACTCGCAATGCGAGAGAGATAGTCAAACGAGTTGGACTAACTGTCCCTGTGATCGCCGGTGCAGTTACCCCACTCGCGCGCAGCGCCCGCCCGGCTCGCGAGACTCACGGACCGGAAGGATTGGGTTTCGTCGAGCCGTCCACCCAGGCCCGCCCTGAGCCGGATCGAGGCGCTCAAACGATGATCACGGCCGCCATGAATCATGAGCGCCTCGCCCTATGTTGCCTCGGTCCTTTGACGAATCTGGCGCGCGCGGTCGAAAGCGAGCCCACATTGGCGCAAAGGCTCGGCCCGGTCTTCATAATGGGAGGCACTATCGATGTTCCTGGCACCATGACGCGCTGGAGCGAGTTCAACTGGTGGTCCGATCCTGAGGCAGCCGACAAGGTGTTGCGAGCCGGCCTGGACGTGCGTCTCGTCCCGCTCGACGTGACGCGACGGATCGCAGTGCCCGGGTCCGCCATTCGAGCGCTGGCCTCCATCGGACGCGATGACGAACAAGCAAGGTTCTGGGCCGACGCGCTACGCTTCTACGCGGTGTTCCACAGGAGACATGAATCGTTCGATGGTGCGATCGTTAATGATGCACTGTGCGTGGCAGTCGCCAACGATCCCACCTTATGTAGCTGGAAACCCATCCGCATCAGCGTGTCGCTCGGCGACGATGAGCGGCGCGGTGCGGTGACTGTGGATGGTCAGGAGGCACTCCCCGCCCAGGTCGCGCTGGACGTTCGGGCGACGGATGTTCTGGGACTCATTGAAAGTGTCGTCTTCTCGCGCTGGTTGCCCCACCAGTCGCTTCTGGCCGGGGCGATCGCAGCGGACCAATGGCTAATGGACAACCAGCTCCCGGAAAAAAGCCCGTGACTGACACGACGCGCGATCAGCCGACATCAGGGCGCTTACCCGAGACCGTGGCCATCATAGGAGCAGGTACCATCGGAAGCGGATGGTCTGCCCTCTTTGCGGCTTACGGAGCTCGCGTGCTGCTCTACGATACGGATGACTCCTCGCTCAGTCGTGCGAAGGCGCAACTCGGGTGCGCCCGAGCCCTCGGCGTTGGGAATGCGGCAGAAGGGTCCGGCAGCATTGAACGCGCCGGCAATCTGGCCGACGCAGTACGCGAGTCGGAATGGATTCAGGAATCGCTGCCCGAGAATATTTCGGTGAAACGAGAGATGTTGGCAAAGACGGCGGAGAGCGCGCCCGCCAGCGCCATAATCGCATCGAGTACTTCCACGTTCAGATTGAGCGATCTGGCACCCGATGTTTACCTGGCCTCCCGCCTCCTGATCGCGCATCCGTTGCATCCCGTGTACGCGGTGCCGGTCGTGGAGCTGGCCGGCGTGGCCGGCAGCAGTCATGACACTATCCAACGCGCTCAATCGATGCTGCGAGCCCTCGGCCGCGAACCCATCATCGTGAATGGAGACGTTCCCGGTCTCGTGTCAAACCGGCTGACAGCGGCATTGCTTCGTGAAGCGCTGGATCTCGTGGCCAGGGGTGTCGTTTCCGACGCAGACATCGACCGGCTGGTAGCGCGCGGCGTTGCGCTCGGCTGGACCGCCGTGGGTCCTCTGGCTACGGAAGCCATCGGGTCGGGCGAAGGAACCTTTGCGGCGTTTCTCCACCACATGGAAAAGCCATTGTCCGATCTGTGGCAAACGCTCGCGGCGTGGAAAGGTCTTGAAACCGAGCAGCGGATCGCGTTGACGCGAGCGCTCTCACAGGTTCGACATGACAGCAGGGCTCAGGCAGTGCCGATGGATTCAACGACAGCCGAGTGCGAGTGGCCCGGCGCTATCATGAGGATAAGAGCCGCGGCGGAAGCGGAGTTACCTACCCGCAGCGCTCGACCATAATTACCTTGCCAAGCGCCGGACCTATTGTTCGCTCGGACCCATCGACCTCCAGCGAGATCGGGCCGCCGAAAGGGGCACTGCCAAGCAGTGTGACGCGTGCTCCGGGTACCAGACCGAGCGTGGCCATATAGCGAAGCCGCGAGGCATCGTCGTCGCTCACTCGCACGATGCGCGCGTGTTGGCCGGGATCCAGCTCGGAGAGCGCTACCGCGGCATCCTCGTAAACCGTTCCGTCCCTGCCCGGTATGGGAGCACCGTGCGGATCTGTGGCTGGCGAGCCGATCGACGCGGCCATCCGGTCTATGAGCTCGTCGCTCGCCGCGTGCTCCAGACGCTCGGCCTCATCATGCACGAGATCCCAGGGATAACCGAGCGCCCTCGTCAGATAAGATTCGATGATGCGATGCCTGCGAATTGTCCGGAGCGCTACGCGCCGGCCTTCCTCTGTCAGTCTGACACCGTGGTATCTCTCGTGATCCAGAAGCCCCTGGTCGGCAAGCCGCCGCACCATGCCGCTTACCGAAGCCGGCGCGATTGCCAGTCGCTGCGCGATATCCGTAGTGGCGGCCGGCCCGCCGTCGGCGCTCCGTTCCAAGTCGTAGATCGCCTTGAGATAGTCCTCCACCGGAGCGGTGAAAGCATCGCCGGCGTTGATTCCACCGCCCGACGAAGCGCCGGGTCGCGTCTGGGCCATCATCGAGCCTGCTTTGTGGAATCTGCGGGCTTCTGTGCCGCATCCTTGGCCGGATGACCGCGCACCAGAAGTACCGGAATGGTGCAGCGGTGGCGGACCGAATCCGCCACACTACCGTGAATCAGGTCACCCAGAAAACGGTGGCCATGGGTTGACATAGCTATGAGATCGCAGCCCTCACGCACCGCGGCATCGGTGATCTCGCGAGCCGGATCGCCGCTGGCCAACAGGGCCTCCGCTCTGAAGCCTTCCTTCACGAGGCCCTCGGCCACCTGCTCCAGGTACTCGCGGTCGCCTCGCATCTCCTCTGATTCCCGAAGGTCCAGCTGCTGGATGTTGCGAGCCACCCAGCCGTCAGCCACGTGGATCACGACCAGCGAAGAACCGCAGAGCCTGGCAAGCTGGCGGACGTGATCCAGGATCGCCTGATCGAAGGCAGTGTGCTCGAGCGGAACCAGGATTCGCTTGTACACGGGTCAGCTCAACCAGCCGCGAAAGGTCTGAAAGAGCAGCCAGGAATTGAGCGATGCAATGAAGAGAAAAACGATATACGCCAGAACCTTGATCCACATCGGATTCACGAATTCACCCATCTTCACACGGTCCGACGTGAAGCGCACCAAGGGGAAAACCGCGAACGACAGTTGAAGACTCAGAATCACCTGACTCAGCACCAGAAGCTTGGCCGTGCCCCCTTCGCCATAGAGTATCGCAACTGTCGCCGCGGGAATGATGGCGATGCCACGAGTGATGAGACGTCGCAGCCAGGGCCGCAACCGGATGTTGAGGAACCCTTCCATCACGATCTGTCCGGCCAGTGTGCCGGTGATGGTAGAGGCCTGGCCCGAGGCCAGCAGCGCCATCGCGAACACTACGCTTGCACCACCCACTCCAAGCAGCGGTGTCAGCAGCTTGTAGGCGTCCTGGATCTCAGCCACTTCGGTGTATCCTGTTTTGTGAAACGTCGCCGCGGCGACTATCAGGATGGCCGCATTGATAAAAAGCGCGAACGACAACGCGACGGTCGAGTCGATGAAGGCGTACTTCACCGCTTCACGCTTCCCTTCGCTGGTCCCGGCGTACTGTCTGGTCTGCACGACGGAAGAGTGCAGGTAGATATTGTGCGGCATGACCGTGGCGCCGAGTATTCCCATCGCGATGTAGAGCATCTGTGGGTTGCTGATAATCTGTGTCGTCGGAACGAACCCCGCCACGATACCGCCAAGCTCAGGACGCGATATTATGATCTCGAAAAGGAAGCAGAGGCCTATGGTCCCCACCAGAGTAATGATCAAAGCCTCCAGAATCCTGAAGCCCTTGTTCTGAAGATACAGTACAACCAGCACATCGAACGCCGTGATGCCCACACCCCACGCCAGCGGAATCCCGAACAGGAGATTGAGCGCGATCGCCGACCCGATCACTTCCGCCAGATCGCACGCCGCGATCGCCAGTTCGCACAGGATCCACAGGGCGAACGAGGTTGGCTTGGAGTAGTGGTCGCGGCACGCCTGCGCCAGATCACGTCCTGTGACGATGCCCAGCTTGGACGCCAGGCCCTGAAGCAGCACCGCCATCAGGTTGGAGATCAGAATCACGCTGAGAAGCGTGTAGCCGAACGCCGAGCCCCCCGCCAAATCAGTTGCCCAGTTTCCCGGGTCCATGTAGCCGACAGACACGAGAAATCCCGGACCCGCGAACGCCAGAAGCTTGCGTCCCAGGGAAGCGTGGCTTATCGGGATCGTTCTGTATACTTCAGCGAGACTTGGGGTTGCACGCGCCCGCCGCCATCCCGCAGAAGGAATTAGGTCTGATGGCGTCGGTTCTGGTACGCGAAGAGGGGTTGCAGCCATGCGCGCTAGGGCACCCGGTTTGATTCTCTTAAACTTATGATAGCCTATTACGAAATCTTGGTCAACCTAACTTATTACTGTGGCTTCTGACGTGTCAAGGACTTAGAGAGCCGCCGGCATGACCAGACACTAGCGAACCGATTCCTGAGGGGTCGAAATCTCTTCGCCGTACCCACCCAACGTTCTTGTGCTCGCGAGGGACGGCCACTCTCCCGCAATGACTCCATGTTTCTTTCGCGAGAGCCTGCAGAACCCAGAAGCGATGCGTTCGATCCGTTGTTTCCGTTGAATCCGTGTAACCCTTAGTCCTTTGATGCAACCTCGGTCCGGCTTGCCGGTGCTGTCAATAACTCAGAATCAGTCCACTAAGGGAGCAAAGAAAGAAACTGCCGAAGGATGCGTTCTGTGAGACCCCAGACGGTGCGTTGACCAACCTGGAACGAGCTGAATTTTCGTGTGGCGGACTCGAGTTCCAGAGCTACTTCACGCGTCGCTGCCGGATCTTCGAGCGCGGATAGGGGAACCCAGAATGCCGCAGTAAGTTCACTGCTCAATACGATCTCATGGTCCCCGGTCAACAAGACCACGAATGGACGAACTACCAGTGGTGGAAGAGACGGCGTTCGAGGCTGCAGGTCGTCGAGAGCTCCGAGGGCCCGGCCGTACTGACGGAGATCGATTCCGATCTCTTCCAGTGTCTCGCGCGCTGCCGTGTCCCACAGCGTTTGATCTTCGGGTTCATGCCTTCCCCCGGGGAGTGCGACGTGGCCGCTCCAGGGATCTCCCTGGTATGAGGCGCGCTGGATCAGCAACACCTCAACCACTTTTCCCTTTGTCACACGAACCAGGAGCGCCACAGCTGCGCGCCGCGCTTCTTCCGGCGCGGCTACCTCCACGCCTGGTCGTTCTTCCAGAGCGCGAGCGAGCCGGGTGATTACCGGGTGCACGAGCAATCGCTCCAGGTCACTCACTCCATTGATGAATTCAGAAATGACAGAGTGTGTTCGATTGCTTCTCTCAATGCGGGCGACGCTTGACTAGCCGGATGCTTGACGTCGAAAGCGTGGTTTGCACCTTGGACATAGAGGAGCTTCGAGATCACGGGTGCTGCGAGTGACAGGGCTTCCGCTTCGGCCGGAGGGACTGTTTCGTCAGCGGTCCCGTGCACTATCAGCCACGGAACAGACAAACGCGACGCGGCAGCCTGTATATCGAGCGAAGCCGAACGCTCAGCCTCAACCTCATCGAGAGCGGCTGTGCCCAAACGAAGGATCTGTCCGGTCCTGACGTTGGGCACCTCCAGAAATCCGTTCGCGCGCCATTGTGCGATGGAGTCCTGAGCCCATCGCGTAACGTGCGAGATGGACGCCCAGGTGACGAGTGCGCCCACGCGTGACTGACGGGCTGCATGGAGAATTGCGATGCCTCCGCCTCGGGAGTGACCAAACAACGCGAATAGTGGACCCAGCCATTGCCGAGCTGTTGCTTGATCTATAACCAGGGCAAGGTCCGCGAGCTGCTGGCCGAACGTGTCATGGAAGAAGGCATCCTGTTCGGTGAAATTTTCCAGATCTGAGCCGACACCGCTACCGGAAAAATTGAAGGAAACGACACGCCAGCCCTCCGTCGCGAGCGCATCGATGAGAATCGGAAAGAACCCCCACCTGTAGAACCCCTTGAATCCGTGACAGATGACGATGCTTCGGCGGGCGGAATCGGTGCGCACAAGCTCGCCGCGAACAGGCAGCCCGCGCGAGTTGGTGAGGACGAAGCGCTCCCGGGTCAGGAGCGGCGCGTGAGCCGAGCTCACGTTTCCACGTCGCCTCCTGCGTCGACCCAGCCGCGAATACCCTGGGCCAGTGAGACGACGTCGGTGTAGCCGAGTTCTTGCATCGAATCGGCGGCAAGTGCCGAACGGTTTCCGCGTGCACAATAGATCACCACCCGGCTTTCACGCGCTACGACTTCGGCGACCTTATTCTGCAGACTGGCGAGCGGAAGGTGAACCGCACCAGGAACATGGAACAGATTCCACTCATGCGGCTCGCGCACATCCAGGTACACTACAGCCGGGTCCTTGCTTCGCATTTCGACCGCTTCGTTGGCCTGGATTTCCCGGATTCGCGTTTTGGCGTCCGCAACTTTCTCTTCATAGCTCATCTCGGTCATGTTAACTCTCCAGGAATCCTGACGGGCGGTGCTGGATTATAGTAAGACGCGGAGGACGAGAATCGGCTTCGAGCGCGGCGCGAGCGCCCAGAGGCAGCGTCCACTGGTCCTCCAGATGGCCAATAGGAAAGTTCGCAACGCACGGCCGACCCAGCCAGTCAGCAACTGCAGCGAACACTTCCTGAAGCGCGCCGTCGCAGTTGTCGTCGTCCCCGCCGCGTTCGGTGAAAGCGCCAAACACGAGGGCGGCGCAGGCATCGAGCGTTCCACTCAACTTCAGCTGTTGCAGCATCCTGTCTATGCGATAAACACGTTCACCAACATCCTCAAGAATCACGATGGCATCGCGGAAGGACGGAGCATAGGGAGTTCCCACAAGAGCAGCGATGAGTGCGAGGTTGCCGCCGGCGAGATATCCGTCAGCGCTGCCCGCGTACAGTGTGACGGCATCTCCGGCTAGGCCACATGAATCCCCGCCGACCACCACTGCCCTCTCGAGCGAGTCCCGGGTGAATGGCGTGAGCGCGCCGCGTGCGGTGGGACCGTGATAAGTGATGATATCACATCGCTCACCGATCGCGGCGTGAAGCGCGGTGATGTCCGAGTACCCCAGCAGCACCTTCGGATTACGGCGCATCGACTCGTAGTCAACAAAATCAAGGAGACGCATTGCGCCATATCCGCCACGCAGGCACCAGATGCCGTTGATCTCTGGATCTCGGATGGCGCGATTGAGATCACCGACTCGTTCGGCATCCTCCCCGGCAAGGTACCGCCGCCGGGCCATCGCGTTCTCGCCGACCATGGGCTCCCATCCGAGTAGTCTGGTATTGGCTATCGCGCGCGCGAGCTGCTCTTCTCCGGCAAGCGGTCCTGCGGGTGATACCAGCGCGACATGCGCGCCCGGAAATAGAAGCGGAGGCTGTCGTCTCATGAAGGCGCGCGGAACGTAGGCGAACTGTCGCATGCGGTCAACCGGCGCCGTCGAGAGAAAATGGCACGCCCGTTGCTCTACTGATGTTTCCAGAAAGTGGCGAACTCAATTCCGGAGGGTTTCACTATGGCCGACCAGAATAAGAATACAGAATCACAAGGCGACGGGTTCGACGAAAAGAACAAGGACAAGTCGTTCTCGTCGGGCACCGCTGATCGTGGAATCGGCGGAACGGGCGGCACGTCCCGCGAGGGCGGTAGCTCGCGCGAAAACCCGACGCAAGGAAGCGAGGGTGGCGCCGGCAAGTCCGGCAGCACGGGCGGATTCGGCGGCTCAAAGGGTGAGTCAGGTGGAATGAAGGATCCCAATCGCGGAACATTCGGCACGCAGGGTGATGCTGCGGAGGAGGATCAGAACGAATCTGGTATGCCAGGTGGATCCAGCTCGCGCTCTGGTCAAGCCGGCAGTGGATCCGAGTTCTCCGGAAAGTCTGGTGAGCGCGGTGGACAAGGGGGGGGCGGCGGCCAAGGCGGCGGTCAGGGAGGAGGTCAAGGCGGCGGTCAAGGCGGTAAAGGTGGCGGACAGGGTGGCGGCCAAGGTGGCGGTCAGCAGGGAGGGCAGGGCGGCGGCCAAGGCGGTAAGGGTGGTGGACAGGGCGGCGGTCAGGGTGGTGGACAGGGCGGCGGTCAGGGCGGTGGCCAGGGCGGCGGGCAGGGCGGCGGGC
>JBHENQ010000046.1:0-20985 GCA_046261975.1 Gemmatimonadaceae bacterium
CCCGAGCGGCTGCGGTCTATGTTGCCCTTCAGGAGGAGTACAAGCGCGGAAGCCACCAAGCTCACGTCAGCTAATTCCCCATTCCCCAGTCCCCCATTCCCAGCAGTCGTGTATGTAGGCAACCCCTGAGCCGCCTGCTACGGCGGCCAGGCGTCCCCAAAGCTACTTACGGCCCCGAAACAGCTACTGGCGCTCCATTTCAGAATCGCGTAAATTACTGTAGCATCAACATTTAGTCGCACAATGTAAATTATTCGTAACGGGCTGGGTATGCCACAGGGACCCGACAGGGCCGGGTCCGTTGCTGGATACCCGGAACCGGAGCCGTTCCCCGATGTTTGTCTCCAGCAGCACCGTAAGTCATTTGTGCGTTAATACTTAGAGTTCGCTCTTGCGCGGAATCACGATCCCCCATATCCTGTCCCCCTCGTTTTCTCCGTCCCAAGCTCTTGCCCGTCCTCGTTCGCGCTTGTTATTGGTGTTAGTCCGTGTCCGTCCGTGCCAGTCGGTGGCGTTTTTGGTGTTGCCGTATCCGTTGTCCGTCCGTGGCGTTCACTTCTGTTGCTGTAGCGGTTGTCCGCCCGTGTTATCCGTGGCTGTAATCCGTGGCCCAAGAGAGACTACTAATCATGCCCCTGCAATCCCGCCCGCCGGCCGTCACCGACTCGCTGAACAAGAACGCGAGAACGGTTCTCGAGAAGCGCTACCTCATCAAGAACGCCGCCGGCAAGCCAGTAGAGCGTCCTGAGGATCTGTTCTGGCGCGTTTCGACTACCGTGGCGGCCGCCGACAAGCGCTATGGCGCGAGCGAGGGCGCGGTTGAAACTGTTGCCGAGGAATTTTATCGGCTCATGACGGAACGCCGGTTCGAGCCCAACTCGCCCACGCTCATGAACGCGGGTCGTCCACTGGGGCAGCTGTCGGCGTGTTTCGTGTTGCCCGTTGAGGACGCGCTCTCCAACGGACGCAACGGCATCTACGACACACTCACGGCGATGGCGCTTATCCATCAGTCGGGCGGCGGCACGGGCTTCTCGTTCTCGCGGCTGCGTCCTCAAGGGTCGATGGTGCGCTCGACGACCGGCGTTGCGTCTGGCCCGGTTTCATTCATGAAGCTATACGACGCGTCCACCGATGCGGTGAAGCAGGGCGGCACGCGCCGAGGCGCGAACATGGGGATCCTGCGGGTGGATCATCCGGACATCATGGATTTCATCACGTGCAAGGAAGACATCAGCAAGATCGTGAACTTCAACATCTCTGTGGCGGTGACGACGAAGTTCATGGACGCGGTGCACGCGGGTGAGAGCTACGATCTCGTGGATCCGGGCACAGGCCACGTGACGGGGCAGCTCGACGCGCGCGCAGTGTGGGACAAGATGATCGACGGCGCGTGGCGCACGGGTGAGCCCGGCTGTTTCTTCATCGACGAAGCCAACCGGTACAACCCGGTGCCGCACCTCGGCGCCTACGAGGCGACGAACCCGTGTGTGACCGGTGATACGCTCGTCTACACGGCTCAGGGACTTGTACCGATCGCAAAGCTTAGCGCCCGCGGAGAAGCCATGCCGGTCACGCTCGACGCGCGAATGAGCGCGGGCGAGAGCGGGCCCGCCGGCGTGCCCTTTCAGACCGGCATCAAGCAGGTATATCGGCTTACAACGACCGAGGGATACGAGCTTCGTTTAACGGCCGAGCATCGTTTGATGACAGCTCGCGGTTGGGTTGAAGCGCGGGCGCTCGAGCCGGGCGATGCGATTCATCTGCTGGATCGGAAGGGTGGCTTCGGCCCGGAGGGAACGACTGCTGAGGGGCGTGTCCTGGGTTGGCTCGTGGCCGATGGGCATATCACCGGAGACTCCGGCCACGGCGCCGTTCTTGGCTTCTGGGGCGCGGATCGAACGGAGCTCGCGGATCGTTTCGCTGGCGACGTGAATGAGATGCTTGGTATCACCGGTGGCGATGCACGCCGGTCGGTTGGAGTCGTCGAGATTCCGAGCCGCGACCTGGCGACCGTCAGCTCCATCCGGCTACGCGAGCTCGTGGCGCAGAAATTCGGGATCACTGCTGCGAACAAGACCGGGGGGGTCGCGCCCGCCATTCTGTGTGCGTCCGAGGCGCTGCACCGTGGCTTTTTGCAGGCGCTCTTTACGGCGGACGGTCACGTAAGCGGTACTCCGACCAAGGGCGTTTCCGTCCGCCTCACGTCGGTATCGCTCGCGCTGCTCAGGGATGTCCAGCGCATGCTGCTCAACTTTGGCATCGCGTCGCGTCTTTACGCCGACCGGCACGCAGCTCGCACGGTTGAGTTCGGGGGACGGAGCTACGACTGCCAGGCTGATCACGACCTGGTTCTCGGGCGAGAGAACGTGCGGCGGTTTGCCGAGGAGATCGGCTTTCTGGGAGAGACCAAGCAGAACGCTCTGCTATCGCGGCAGGCGCAGTATGGGAGCCGTGGACCGTACCGCGAGCGCTTCGTCGCACGCTTCAAGGCGCTCGAACCTGCTGGTGAAGAGGCTGTATTCGATCTTACCGAGCCAATCACTCATTCCTTCGTCGCGAACGGGTTCGTGGTGCATAATTGCGGCGAGCAGCCGCTTCTGTCGTACGATGTGTGCAACCTCGGCTCGATCAACGTCGGCTACTACGTGCAAGACGGCGAGATGAACTGGGCAGCGTTAAAGCGCGACATCCATCTCTCCACGCATTTCCTCGATAACATCATCGACGTCAACAAGTATCCGCTGGAGGAGATCGACGCGCTCTCCAAGCGGATCCGCCGCATCGGGCTGGGTGTCATGGGTTTCGCGGACATGCTCGTGCGGCTCGGCATCCCGTACGACTCGGAAGAGGGCGTCGAGATGGGCCGCAAGGTGATGGCTTTCCTGGACACCGAGTGCAAGCGCGAGAGTGAGCGTCTGGCGAGCGAGCGCGGACCGTTCCCCGAGTGGGCGCGTTCCATCTGGGGGCCGGACGAAACCTGCGCTCGCGACGCCTACGGCCAGCGCATTCGTCCCATGAAGCTCCTGAGGAACTGCAACGTCAACACGATCGCGCCCACGGGGACGATCTCCATTATCGCAGGCTGCTCGTCGGGGCTGGAGCCGCTTTTCGCGGTGGCGTTCATGCGGAACCAGGCCGGCGCGACGATGCCCGACGTGAACGAGGACTTCGTGGCCATAGCGAAGATGGAAGGCTGGTACTCGGAGTCGCTGATGGAGCGCATCGCCAGGGAAGGGCACACGGATTTCCCGGAGATACCCGAGCGCGTGCGGCGTGTATTCGTGACCGCCAACCAGATCGCGCCCGAGTGGCACATGCGCATGCAGGCCGCGTTCCAGGAGCATTGCGACTCGGCCATCTCGAAGACCACGAACTTCGCACACACGGCTACCGTAGATGACGTGCGGGCCATTTACGAGCTAGCGTACCAGCTCAAGGCGAAGGGCGTGACGGTGTATCGCGATGGCTCGCGCGACAATCAGGTGCTGTCCACCGGCGCGACTGCCGTCGCCGCGGCTGCTCGGGATGCGGGAGTAGGGCGGGTGCCCGCTAGCGGGCGGGTGGAGTCGGGAGCGAACAAGCACGCGATGGCGGAGCTGCACGGCACGCTGGCGGAGGCGAACGCGGAGATCGACCGGCTCAAGAAGCTGCTCTATGAGTCCGAGGCGGAGAACGCGCAGCGGCGGGCGAAGCGCTCGCGTCCGGATTCACTCAAGGGTACGACGCGCCGCATGGAGACGCCGCTAGGCACCATGTACGTGAACATCACCGAGGACGACCGTGGTCAGCCGTTCGAGGTGTTCATCACGCTGGGGAAGGCCGGTGGTGCGGCCATGGCGGATGTGGAGGCAATGGGCCGGCTCATCTCGCTGGCGCTGCGTTCCGGAATTCCGATCATGGAAGTGCACCGTCAGCTGCGCGGCATCGCGTCGGATCGTCCGATCGGGCTGGGTCCGAACAAGGTGTTGTCGGTACCGGATGCGATCGGGATCGCGATCGAGGGTTGGTGGCGTGCCAGGCAGGGCGTGCAGCAGGAGCTTCTTCCCGATACGTCGGAGGGCATCCCGTCCCGTGAGCAGGTGATTTCAAGCGGGCCGGGAGAGCAGGGGAGTGCCTCGCAGATGTCGTTTGGGAACGGTGGCTATAACGAGGCCTTCATGGGCACGTGTCCTGACTGCGGCTCGCAGTTGGAGTACGCGGAGGGGTGTGTAAAGTGTCACGTCTGTGGGTTTTCGGAGTGCGGCTAGGCGGTGCGGATTGCCATCTGACTGCGAAGTTCGATTCTTCGCCCCAATTGCCCTAGTCACCCTGACGGTCGCCGACGTCGTCGCCTGTCCGATTAGTCGACCGGTGTCCGGCTATGCGATACGGAGCATGTGGAGCTTCCGGTAAGCAGCGGCCTTAGTCCCGAATTCACTTGGAACAGCACCTTGGCGGGTGTTTGTTTCTAGAAGTTGAGCCGCCCCGACACCGTGACCCCATACCCCACGATGTGGAACGTACTTGACATCCGACGCGGTATGGAGCCACCGATTCGCTAGGGCAGTTATCCCACGGGGAACTACGGAAGGGGCTACCGCCCGCGCACTTCCTAATGGCACAGAGTACATCGCGGCACTGTCCGTTCTCGTGGACCTTAAGGGGTGACTATCTCACGGTTGGCGAAAAAGGCTTACTGTTTCACCGGACTATCCCGGAGCAGGATGTACCTAGGTGATCCAAAAGGGGACGAATGGCCGCCCGTCGGAATGCTCAAAAACTCACCTGCTCGCGCGAGGGTCTCCAATCGCTTGAGCCGTATCTGCTGCGCGCCGTAGTAACGAAGCGCGAGTATGACCTTTCGGCTAAAGCATTGATTCAAGCTGCCTCCAACCGCGGAAGAAAGGAGCTCGTGCCGCCGGCGAGCGTTGCTTCAGATGCTTTCTTTCACCTCTGGATCGCGCTTCTCTGGGTCCTCGCCGAAGGCTGGCAGAAGCGGCTGCGGTGCAGCGATACACGGATCAAGGAGCTTCTTGCATCGGAGTTCACGCCCTTCCTGAAGCAATTCCGCGACGTCGTCTTTCACTTCGACCCACACTTCCGAGACACCCCGCTCCAGTACGCGGGCGAGGAGGACGAGGTCCTTGTCTGGCTCGAAGACCTGACGGAGGCCTTTGCTGCGTTCTTCTTGCGCGAGCTTGGGCCTGATTCGATGCTGTCGAGCGTCGTCGCCCGGCGAGCACCGTGCCCGCCAGCCGGAGTTTAACCGGACACGTAGGTCCACCACGCATGAAAGAGCCCGCCGTTTCCGTCCTCATTTTCAAGGCACTGCCGGGGCCGTACGTGCGCTTCCAGGATCCCCCGTCCTTGCAGTTCGAAACTGATCTCGTTCGTGCTAGTCTCGGCAACGGGCAGCTCGCACTGCGCCTAAAGACGCCGATAACTTCGGAGACGGATGCGGTGGCGGCCGTAGCTCCGCTCCTGCAGGCCTGGGAGATTCGCTCCGGTCTTCGCGCCGGACGGCCCGAGATTCAGTTCGAGTTCCAACGCGCCGAATACATTGACCTGGACCCAGACGGGCCCGGCCCGCACAAAAAGATTGCAGTTTCGCGAACGCTGGCAGTGGCGGTCGACTCGGTATTAGAGCGGGTAAGTACCGAGTACCCGGAGCCGCCACTCGATTTCGCCGTCGACCCGGACGTCGAAGCTCTTTGGCAGAGGTATCAGGACTACAAGTCACGGAACGAGCCACTGTTGGCGATGGCCTATTTCTGTCACACAGTCTTCGTAGCTCTCGGAGGCGGTAACAAGCGCGCGGCAGCCAAAAGTTTTCAGGTTGACCAAAGCGTCTTGCGTCAGCTGAGTGAGCTGACCTCAATTCGCGGTACGAAGCTCACAGCCAGGAAGGTGGATTCTCAGTTCACAGGGAGGCCACTCACAATGCGCGAGGAAGAGTGGGTCGATGCAGCGGTCCGACTGATGATCCGCCGACTGGGAGAGGCGCGAGCAGGGCAGTTCCTTCGCCCGCTCAAGATGCCTGATCTCCCCAACCTGGGGCTGGTGGTCGAACGATGAGCGTCAGCAGTTTCTCGGGCGATAATTCCTCGAGCGCATTCTTCGCAAACGTGTACATCATAGCGCGCACTGGCGCCGAGCCAGATGGCGAGCTTGATCCATGCCGCACGAACGGCGGCGCATCCGGCCACACGATCGACACGAGCCCCGTGATCCGGTGGAGGCGCATGAGAAACCGCCCGGCAGATGTGGTGACCAAAGTGTGAAGCCAGTCCTCGCCGACACGCTGAATCATCGTCTGCTCGCCCTCGGACACAACCGCGGCAACCGCCCTGCCTACTGGAGGCATGCTCCCCTCCGCCGGTGAACCCGCACCGTACTGAATCACCGCGCCGAACTGAGAGTCCGGCCGGTCAGTGAGAGGTTGGCGGAAACACACGATGACCGTAAGTTCTGGTGGCGGAGGCAGCAGCAAGCGCAATGAATCACTGAAGGAGGCTGCCATCACTTGGTCATAAGCTTTTCGAGCGTAGCCAAAAATCGTCTCCATCAACCGCGCGAGCTGCGCGTCACTGTACCCGTCCTCGAAGTTATGGATGCCAGCGAAGGGGGGCGAGTCCCGCAGGTCGGGCGCCGGAAGCAGCGGCTCCTCAAGGCAAGTCTTGCGAAAGATGAGAGCATTCACCGCTACCGCCAACACAGCGAGCTCCGAACTCGCCTCAATTGTCGCGGTGAAGACACGCCCTGCATGCACCTCGCGCTCTGCGCGCTCCTTCCACATCTGAAGGTCGGCTGCCGACCAGTTCGACGATGCCGAAATGCATTGCGGCACCGCGCCGGTAGCCTCGTACTCTCGCCGTTTGGCGTCAAGGCGCTCCCGCATGTGCTGATTCTGGTAGGATTGGAACGCTAGCTCCACCTGCACTCTTCGGCGCAGGTCCACTAGATCCAGCGGGAACAGGTCCAGCGCGACGAAATCGTCTGCGAACAGATTCACTGATCGGCGCTGCCTGTCCGCCAAGCCAAGCGTGCGCCGATGTTGCTTCGTTAGAGCGACCACGCGCTCGGCAATTAGGTGGTTGTCTGCTGCCTCGGCCAGCCGTCCGTCCTTGATCACCTCCAGTAGCTGGGTGAGAGCGTGCTCGGCGGCGAATCGCTCCGGATCTCGGAGGAACCAGAAACCCACTCGACCTCGCATGGTCGAGAGCAGACGTTTTGCGATCGCACCGCCAGCGGCGGGTGTGTCCCAAGTATCGAACGTGTCTTGGTCGAAGCAGACGCGTGGCAGCGCGTCCGACGTGCGCCTGAACAGCGCAAGGCGAAACCACCCGGACTGCGCCGATCCGGCGAACACGGCACCGACCTGACCAGGATCGCCAGGCTCCATTGCGGCACGGACGTCAGGCGCCACATGAGCACGGATCGCCTCGTACGTGTCGACCAGTCGCTCGACTTGTCGAGTTGCGGCCTCCACAAATCCGGACCACTGATCTGCAGTTACGTAAGGGAGGTACCACCGGAGAGCAGCGGCGCCGGGACCGTGTGGGAGACACGCCAGCGTCGCGTCGCGAAATCGTGCGCGGTCAAGCGATGGGAAGTCGTAGATGTGGGTGGCCAGCATGTAATCGCGTACTCGATCATACGCGAACGTCAGCCTTGCGCGGCCGTCGCGGTCGATCGAGCGGACGAGCACGCCGAACGCGACCAGTTCATCGCATATAGCTGTCGTGGCGGCCAGACCTGCCTCTGCGCGCACTACAGCTTCGGGCACGGACGGTGCGCAGGGCGGCGCGCGACCGGTGAATCGAATGATGCTGTCATCTTCACCCCATTCTTGGTGCGATCCACCGCCAGTAGCGAGCGCCTTGGCCACGGCGATCAGCTCCAGCCTTGCGTGTCCTCGGTCGGAAGTGCGGAGGAGCTTCTCGTCAATGTACCGCCTGACGAGCTCCCGCTCACCCGAATTCTCAGGAATTCTGCCTAGCGCTGACCCCACTTCCGCAATCATACGCAGCATGAAAGGATCCGCTGCTATCTCTTTCACAGGGGGCAGCCAGCGGCCGCGGAGTCCGAACACGGTCGTGTAGATGCGTATCGCCTCGTCGTGCTCACTCGCCTCAAACCGGTCGACGAGAGCGGACATCAGCGGCTGATCGATCGGATTCACGACTGTATCCGTTGCCTGAATCGGTGTCGGGGGTGAGGCGGGCTGAAAACTCCGGTCCTGAATCGGCGCGCGTACACCGCGCAAGAGCGCAAAGCGGTGCCACTCCTCTGGCTTGGCGGAGACGACCAGCCTGATGCTTCCCCCGAACTGATCAAGGCGGACTGCCAGGTCGCTAAGCTCCTGAGGGAGGACAGGGATAGCCGCCTCATCCACGGCGTCGATGAATATGAGTACAGGCTGGGCGCTGCGATCGGCGAGGCGGGCGAGACGGTAGCAGATCTGCGGCAGCGCGAGCGCTTCAGAAAAGAACCAGTTGAACTCGTCGGTGAGCACGCTTGCGAGCGAGCCCGATATCTCCGATCCATTGAAGAAGAGGGTCACATGCGAATCGCCAAGTTCCTCGGCCATTGCACACATCTCGTTCGTCTTCCCGTATCCAGAGCGACCACCCAGAGTAAAGACTATATTCGATGAGGCGAGAAAGGCGCTCAGAGCGCTGCGCACACCGTCACGGCGCAGGTACAGATCCGGCTCGTATTTCCTGGTATGGAGCCCGTCGTCACCGCGAAGGGCGCGCATGCGGCTGTCACGCTGCAACCGGGAGAAGGTCGCGACGTTGGCTTGGGAGTACCCGATGAAGTGCTCGAGCGCCTCGGACCGGACGCGGAGGTCCTCATCCGCGGAAAGGTGGCCACCACCACGGATGAGTATCGCGCTACCCGCAGAAGTGAGCAACTCCTTTGAGATGGTATCGTAGAGTCGGGTCTCGAGCGTATTCGTCACGAGGACTAGAGGCGCAATCGGGTGTACGAGACGTGCGTAGCTGATCCCCTGGTCCCGGTCGTCGTCGGTCAGTTCCTCGCCCTGCGGCTTAAGTTCTACTACGAAGAGCGGTCTCTGGTCGGCGGTAACGACGAGGTAGTCGAGACGTCCAGTGCGCGTCCGCTGGGCGCCTACGCTATGGATCATGTTGCGCCCCAACTTGACCGCGAACGTGCGCTGGGCGCGCACCTGATCGGGCTGTATCCCGATCGACGCGAGGTAAGGCATGACGACACGCGCGTCGGCGTCGGCCTCCGTACGAACACCGGGTGCGGTCGGGTCACGTGAACTCACAGGCATGGCGGCGACGGTGTGAGAAAGTGGCTCCAGGCGCTCCCGCGAACGCCTGGCAGCCTCCCATGAACTTAGCCGCACGGGATCGATTGTGGGTCCGCAAGCGATACCTTACGGTACTAGGACTGCGGAGCCGAAAGCCCTCACGATTTCTGGTCCCGCCGCAGGGCATCCGGCCTGCCCTATCTCTGCATCGACATGGGCCGCATTCGGATGCCGTACCATGCAATCTTCGTGAGGCCTGTGTAGGTTAACATGCGAGGCGCACATGGCTAGCTGCCTTAGCACATCCACGGTCTCACCTTGAACCACTGTGGCTTTTAAGACCGGCAAGGGCGAAGCTGCGTCCCTAGAGAGCCCCGAGACTCTCTTCAATGATCTTCGCAGCAAGAAAGTAAAAGGGCTGCTTGCGCATCAAGCGGACATGCTGCGTGAGTACGTCACCAGCGCCTCCTCAGCCGCCGACGTGGCGCTGCAAATGCCTACAGGTAGCGGGAAAACACTTGTCGGCTTACTTATCGCAGAATGGCGGAGACGAAAGAATGGGGAAAGCGTGGTCTTTCTCTGCCCAACGAATCAGTTGGTCCATCAAGTGGCTGATCAGGCCATATCCCGCTACGGCTTGCGCGTCCTCCCATTTACTGGTTCGAAAGGAGGTTATGACGCCAGCGCGAAAGGTGAGTACCTAGCTGCCGAAACGGTTGCCGTTACCTCCTACAGCAGCCTATTCAACGTACGGCCGTTCTTCGAGTCGCCACGAGTAATTATCCTCGACGATGCACACTCGGCGGAGAACTACATCGCGTCAGCATGGTCCGCTCGGATTGAACGGTTAAACATCGAGCATAAATCCGCGTTCGACGCCTTGGTTGGACTCTTGAGTCCCCACCTGCAACAGGCGGAAGTGCGAAGACTGAGAGGCGACGTTACCGATCGCTGGGACATTACTTGGGTAGAAAAGGTACCGACTCCCGTTTTTCAACAGCTCGCACCAGAACTCGCATCAATTCTGGATACGTACACGGCTGACAATGACCTGCGGTATCCCTGGTCTTGGCTTCGAAACCATCTGCACGCCTGCCATCTGTACTTAAGCGCGTATGAAATCCTAATACGGCCGATTACCCCACCCACCTTTACACACGCGCCGTTCTCTGGGGCGACCCAGCGCATTTACATGTCGGCAACCCTTGGCGAAGGCGGAGATCTTGAGCGAATCACTGGCCGGCGAGCGATCCAGCGACTGAAAGGACCGGTGGGTTGGGATCAGCAAACCATTGGTCGTCGGTTCTTCATATTTCCTGAGCGGTCGATCGACCGAGTTACAGCTCAGGAAGTGTACGTAACACTCATGAAGGACGCCGGCCGATCGCTCTTTTTGGTCCCCGACGATAGGTCCGCTCAGAGCGTACGGGAATGGCTGAACAAAACCGTCAAGTTCAAGCTGTTCTCGGCTAAAGATATCGAACAGTCCAAGCACGCTTTTATCGAAGAGGACAGTGCCGTTGCTGTTGTCGCAAATCGCTACGATGGCATTGACCTCGCGGAGGATGAGTGCCGTTTGCTTTTTGTCGAGGGTATTCCTGGCGCCGTAAATGTGCAAGAACGGTTCTTGATTACCCGGATGGGAGCTGGGCGGGTGTTAGATGATCGAATCCTGACTCGAACCGTACAGGCATTCGGTCGCTGTACCCGATCGACCACGGACTACGCCGCTGTTGTCATTTGCGGCGACGAGCTTAATCGTTATCTCCTCAAGCCAGACTCGCGTCATTTCTTTCACCCGGAGCTTCAGGCGGAACTTCAATTCGGAATTGACCAGTCGAAGGATGCCACTGCGGATAACTTTGTAGAGAATTTCCGATTGTTCTTGGAACAGACGGCTTCGTGGCGTGCGGCCGATAACGAGATTGTTCGCCTTCGCTCATCTTTCGCACGGAAACCTTTGGCGGGATCAGACAGTCTCAGGAAAGCGGTTTGGTCAGAAATAGCCTATGCAGAGGCGATTTGGGCTGGCAATTATGACCTTGCGCTGGACCACGCAAAGAGCGTTCTGGGTCAAATCGCGGGTGACGAGCTCAAAGGTTACAGAGCCTTCTGGTACTACTTGGCAGGCAGCGCGGCGCACCTGGCTGCACAAGCTGGGGCTTCTGGAATGCAGGCAACTGCCAAAGAACTCTTCAACCACGCGCGGAAGACTACAAGTGGTGTCCGCTGGCTATATGCCCTCAGCACCTTGGAAACAGGCGCCCTGGAGAGGCCCGCGGACGATCCGCGCACACTGACTCTCGTAGAGCGAATTGAAGAGCGCTTCGCTGACATCGGCACGCTTAACAACAGGAAGTTTGATCAAATTGATCGAGACATTCGTGACGGATTGTTGTCGGATGACAGTAGCGTGTTCGAGAGAAGCCAGGAGCGGTTGGGCTGGCTCCTGGGATACGAATCGGGCCGTAACACCGACCAAGGTGCGCCAGACCCTTGGTGGCAAGCTGACGATGATTTCTCTCTCGTATTCGAGGATTACACGGAAGCGACACCTGACAGCGTTGTGAGCGTTACAAAGGCGCGACAAGTGGCATCCCATCCTAATTGGATGAAGGCTAACGTTGGCGTAAGTCCAACCGGCATGATTCTGCCCGTGCTTGTTACCTCCGCCACCAAGGTTGCCAAGGAGGCGTTACCGCATTTGCGGAGCGTTTATCTTTGGCCTACGGCCTCGTTTAGGGTTTGGGCCGTCACTGCTATCGATACCATTCGTGCAATTAGGCGAAATTTCCCTGGTCATGGTGATCTGGCCTGGCGCGCCGATGCTGCCACGGCGCTCGATAGTGCCAGTATTGGGCCAGTCCGTCTTGCCATACTAATCAAGACTCGGCCAGCTGCCGATTGCCTCGAGCCTATTGGCTAGTGCCACGTATTGGTGACACTAGGCGTGCACCAGAGTCGACGGACCCCAGTGGTTACTGTGATCCTCAGGCTGCGGTCGGCCTTCTGGTGCCGTGCGACGGTATCCGCGTGGTGGAAATCGCTTGGAGCTCCGAGGAAACGCGCCGAGTGGCTTTGAAGCGGTCCGCGTACCTGCTGTGAAGGAGAACGGCGTGACGCGTGAGGCGCACAGTGCTGCTACAGCCGCTGGAATAGGGTGGGCGCTTGAGCGTTAGATACTCCCGCTCTAGAGTTGGGAACAGCTTCCGAGCGCCGCTCTCAGAGTGCGCGTCCTGCAATACGCGATAAGCGATGAGTCCTGAGACTCACTCCCAGCTCGCCAACTTCATCTGGAGCATCTGCAACCTCCTCCGCGGGCCGTACAAGCGGAACGAGTACCGCAAGGTCATCCTACCGCTGACGGTGCTGCGTCGCTTTGACTGCCTGCTTGCTCCATCAAAGGCGCAGGTGCTCAAGAAGCACGCCAAGATCAAGGGCAAGCCGGAAAGCGTAGTCCGCAGCCTCCTCGAGAAGACTACTGGTCGCCCATTCTATAACCTGTCCCGGCTCGACTTCTCCAAGCTGCTCGACGATCCGAACCAGCTTGCGCCCAACCTGAATGCCTACATCAACGGTTTCTCAATGAGCGTCCGTGACATCATGGAACGGTTCGCCTTCGACCAGCAGATCGCGCGCATGGCAGACAAGAACCTGCTTTACGAGGTAGTCAAAGCGTTCGCGAGAATCGACCTAGCAACCGAGCGCGTGGACAACGTCCAAATGGGCTACGTCTTCGAGGAGCTGATCCGAATCGGGGCGGAGCAGTCGAACGAGGAGGCTGGGGAGCACTTCACACCTCGTGAGGTGATCAAGTTGATGGTTAACCTGCTGCTCTCGCCCGAGAAAGACCTGAGTCGCAGCCACGTGGTGAAGACCATCTACGACCCGGCGTGCGGCACCGGCGGCATGCTCTCGGTGGCGGAGAAATACATCCGCAACCTGAATACCGAGGCCAAGCCGCTACTCTTCGGCCAGGACTGGAACGACGAAGCCTGGGCCGTCTGCAAATCCGACATGCTGATCAAGGGCGACGATGCCGACAACATTCGCCTGGGCGATACCTTCACCAAGGACGCCTTCGATCACGACGCGGACGACAAAAAGCTCACGTTCGACTACATGCTCGCCAACCCGCCCTTCGGCGTCGAGTGGAAGCAGCAGCAGAGTTTCATTGAGAGGGAGCGGGACAGTCTCGGCTACAACGGGCGTTTTGGCGCGGGCACGCCGCGCATCAACGACGGATCGCTTCTCTTCCTCCAACACATGCTCTCGAAGATGCGCGCGCCCCAGCGCGGCGGCAGCCGTATCGGCATCGTGTTCAACGGTTCGCCGCTCTTCACGGGCGACGCCGGCAGCGGCGAAAGCAACATCCGCCAGTGGATAATCGAGAACGACTGGCTGGAAGCTGTCGTGGCACTGCCCGACCAGCTCTTCTACAACACCGGGATCTCCACCTACATCTGGGTGCTCACCAACCGCAAGGAACCCGAGCGCAAGGGGAGGATCCAGCTCATCGACGCCCGTCAGTTGTACATCAAGATGCACAGGAGCCTCGGCAATAAACGAAACAAAATCGGTGACAGGGATGAGGGCGACCCGGATCAGATCGGAGAGGTCACGCGAATCTTCGGAAGCTTCTCCGATGGCGAAAGCCGTACGTTGATGGTCGACGGGGAAGAGAAGACGCTCGTCGTGAGCAAGGTCTTTGACGACGCCGACTTCGGCTTCCACAAGATTACTGTCGAGCGGCCGTTGCGACTCAACTTCCAGGCGACACCTGAGCGCATCGCGCGGCTGGATGACGAGACCGGCTTCAGGACCCTCGCGAGCAGTAACAAGAAGAACGAAGCGGTTCGTCTAGAGGAAATCGAGACCGGGCAGCGTCGGCAGGAGGAAATCCGCGGCCTATTGCACATGTTTGCCAAAGGCAACGGAAAGCTCTACAAGGACCGTGCTGCCTTCCTAACCGATCTGCGCGGGATCGACCGCAAGCTCGGCGTGCGCCTGAGCTCTCAGGAGATCAAGGCAGTGTTGAGTGCGTTGGGTCAGTGCGACGAGACCGCCGAGATTTGTGTAGACCGGAACGGCAACCCTGAGCCCGACCCGGAGCTTCGCGACACGGAGAGCGTGCCGCTCAAGCAGAGCATCGAGGCGTACTTTCAGCGCGAGGTCTTGCCTCACGTACCCGACGCCTGGATCGACGAGAGCAAGACCAAGGTCGGCTACGAGATCCCGCTCAACCGCTACTTCTACCGCTACGAGCCCCCACGCCCGCTGGAACAGATCGAGAGGGACATTAAGACGCTCGAAGGTGAGATCCTCGTATTGCTGAGGGACGTGACGGCGTGAGGTATCCGGCCTATCGACGCTCCAAGCCAAGCGGTGTCGAATGGCTCGGCGATGTGCCTGAACATTGGGAGGTGAAGCGGCTGAAGACGGAGGCCGATTACTGGGTGAGCAACGTCGACAAGGTGCCGTCTGACGACGAACTTCCTGTTCGGCTCTGCAACTACACGGACGTGTATTACAACGAGCGCATCCGCCACGACATGGGGCTCATGGAGACCACTGCGACCGCCGATGAGATTAGGCGTTTCAGGCTTGCCGAGGGCGACGTGTTAATCACGAAAGACTCCGAGGAGTGGAGCGACATCGCTGTCCCTGCGTTAGTTACGGAGGCGGCACCTGATCTCCTGTGCGGTTACCATCTTGCGACTGTGCGACCGAGACCACTGGGACTGCTCGGTGCCTTCCTGCTCCGCGCCTTTCAGTCGTGTGCGGTCAACCAGCAATTCCAAGTCGCGGCGACCGGCGTAACCCGTTACGGGCTCTCGAAGAGTGCAATAGGTGAGGCATGGCTGCCACTTCCTCCAAGAGAAGAACAACGCGGCATCGCCGACTTTCTCGACGCGCAGACGGCCAAGCTCGACACGCTGGTGGCGAAGAAGAGGACACTGGTCGCTAAGCTGAAAGAAAAGCGCACGGCGCTCATCGTGCGAACCGCAACCCGCGGCCTACCTCCCGACGCTGCCCGCGCCGCCGGCCTCGACCCTCACACCAAGCTCAAACCCTCGGGAGTTGACTGGCTCAGCGATGTGCCAGGGCATTGGGAGATTAAGAAAGGGCGCTTCATAGGCACATTGCTCGGAAGCGTATCGCCACCTGAAGATTATTTCACGGAGGCTGAGGATGGCATCCCGTACACCAAAGTTGATGATCTGAATCAGGTCGATTCCTCACTCTTACTTCTAGAGACCAAAGCACATGTTCGTGGAATTTCCGGGCAACGCCGGAAGATCATTCTGTTCCCCAAGCGAGGAGCCGCGATCTTCACCAACAAGGTAGTCATTGCGGATGGGTTGTTCTTGTTCGACTCGAATTTGATGGGTTGGCAGATTGATCCATCGCATGACACCAAGTTCGTCGCGTACTGCCTTATTGCTAGGAGGCTGGATGATCTCGCCGACGTGTCAACCGTGCCGCAGATAAATAACAAGCATATCTATCCCGCGGAATTCCCGTCTCCGCCGTTAAGAGAACAACGCATTATCGCCGACTATCTTGATGCCGAAACAGCCAAGATCGACCAGATGGTCGCCAAGGTTGAAGCCGCCATTGAGCGCCTCCAGGAGTACCGCGCAGCCCTGATCACGGCCGCGGTGACCGGGAAAATCGACGTACGAGGAGTCGGCGATTGAGCCAGACGACCGAGACGGCCTTCGAGAGCTACGTCGAGACGATCCTTAACAGCCAGTCGGGCTGGCACCTGGGTACGTGCGTGGAATGGGACGCTGACACCGCGCTATTCCCACGCCGTATCATCGCTTTCTTGCGAGAGACTCAACCCAACCTCTGGGCGGCGATGCAGGCCCTGCACGGTGATAACCTAGAGAACCTGCTGCTGAACACTCTAGTCAGGGAGCTGGACCTCAAGGGCACGCTCCACATCCTACGGCACGGCTTCAAGTTCTACGGGAAGACTTTTCGGCTAGCCTACTTCAAGCCCGCCCACGGTCTGAACGATGAGGTGCTGGCGCTCTACGCCAAGAACCATCTTACGCTCACACGGCAGGTGCCGTGTCACCCCGGCAAGCACGACACGGTGGATCTGCTCTTCGCGGTGAACGGACTGCCCGTCGCCACCTGCGAGCTAAAGAACCCCGGTACGGGCCAGAGCTGGCAGCACGCCGTCAAGCAGTACCTGTTCGATCGCGACCCGCGCGCGCCGGTCTTCGGCTTTAAGACGCGGGCACTGGTGCACTTCGCCGCCGACCCTGACGAGGTGCACATGACGACACGCCTCCGCAAGGAGGCGACGCATTTCCTGCCCTTGAACCGCGGCAGCCATCCGGGCGAGGTCCAGTGCGGAGCGGGCAATCCGCAGCACGCCTCCGGATACCGCACAGGCTACTTCTGGGAGGATGTGCTCCAGCGTGACAATTTCCTCGACATCCTGGGTTACTTCATGTTCGTCGAGAATATGGAAGAGAAGGTGGAGGATGGCAGCGGTGGACTGCGGCGCATCGTCAAGGAGACGCTGATCTTCCCCCGCTACCACCAGCTCGACGCAGTGCGAAAGATCGTCGCTGCATCCCGTCGGGAAGGCACGGGCCGCAACTACCTAATCCAGCACTCGGCTGGGAGTGGTAAGACCAACAGCATTTCCTGGCTTTCGCACCGGCTGGCGAGTCTGCACGACTCAGCAGACAAGAAGATCTTCGACTGCGTCATCGTCATCACCGATCGCCGCGTGCTCGATCAGCAGCTTCAGGATGCGATCTACCAGATCGAGCATGCACAAGGCGTCGTGAAGGCGATTGACCAGGACTCGAAGCAATTGGCGGTCGCACTGATCGATGGGACGCAGATCGTCATCACCACGCTGCAGAAGTTTCCGTTCGTGATGCGCGGCCTGCTACACGCAACGGGCGCGGAGAGCCAGGAGCGCGCGACCAACGAGGAAAAGCGCCAGGCGAAAGCCTGGGAAGCAGCGATCGCGTCGCGGAGGTATGCGGTCATCGTCGACGAAGCACACTCCAGCCAGACCGGAGAGACGGCGCGCGAGCTGAAGGCGATACTCGGCACGGCCACTTTCGAGACCGAAGAGGGCGAGGCCGATTGGGAAGATCGTCTCAATCAGGTAATGCAGTCGCGCGGGCGGCAGCCGAACCTGAGCTTCTTTGCCTTCACCGCCACGCCCAAGGGGAAGACCATCGAGCTGTTCGGCAGGACCGGACCGAGCGGCCTCCCCGAGCCATTCCACATGTACAGCATGCGCCAGGCGATCGAGGAGGGCTTCATCCTCGATGTGCTGACGAACTACACGACGTATGCCACCTACTACAAGCTCCTCAAGGCGGCCGAAGACGATCCCGAGCTGCCGAAGAAGAAGGCGGCGCGGGCGCTGGCCAAGTTCACGAGCCTACACCCGTACAACATCGAGCAGAAGACGGAAGTCATGGTGGAACACTTCCGGCGCAGCGTGAAGCACCGGCTGGGCGGCAGAGCGAAGGCCATGGTGGTCACGTCCTCACGCCTGCACGCCGTGCGTTACAAGCTTTCGTTCGACCAGTACATCGCCGAGAATGGCTACACCGATATCAGGCCGCTCGTCGCCTTCAGCGGCACGGTGCGCGATCCGGACACCGGGCTGGAATACACGGAGCCGGGGATGAACATCGACGTCGTCACGAGCAAGCCGATCGGTGAGGCGCAGCTTCCCGAACGCTTCGAGTCGTTCGACTACCAGGTGCTACTCGTGGCCAACAAGTACCAGACCGGCTTCGATCAGCCTCTGCTGCACACGATGTACGTGGACAAGCGGCTCGACGGCGTGCAGGCGGTGCAGACCCTGTCGCGGCTCAATCGAATGATTCCGGGGAAGGACGCGCCCTTCGTTCTCGACTTTGTCAACGACGCTGAGAACATCTATCGCGCTTTCAAGCCCTACTATGACAAGACCGGGTTGCGCGAAGTCTCCGATCCGTCGCAGCTCGAGACGCTGAAGCATGACCTCGACCAAGCACAGGTCTACCACTGGAGCGAAGTGGAAGCGTTCGCGCAGGTCTTCTACAAGCCCGTGGAGCAGCAGAGCCCGGCGGATCACGCGCACATGCAGCGCCATCTCCAGCCGGCGGTGGACCGGTTCAAGGGGATTGTAGAAGAAGACAAGCGCCAGGAGTTCCACGACAGACTGAGCGCGTACGTGCGGCTCTATGCCTTCCTGAGCCAGATCATCCCCTACGCGGACCCGGAGTTAGAAATGCTCTACAGTTACGGGCGCCTCCTCCTTCCACATCTGCCACTGGGTCGCGACACCTCAGTCGTCACGATAGGTGATGAGGTGGAGCTTCACTACTACCGATTGGAGCGCGTTTTCTCGGGAGCCATCGCAGTGAAGGAGGGCGACTCCCAGTACATCAAGAGCCCATCGGAGGTAGGCACCGGCAAGGCGAAGGATGAGAAGGCGCCGCTCTCGGAGATCATCGAAGTGCTGAACGAGCGCTTCGGGACGCAATTCACGGAGGAGGACCGGCTCTTCTTCCAGCAGATCAAGGAGCGGGCGTGCAACAACGAGCAAGTCCGGCAGACAGCGCTCGCCAATCCGCTCGATAAGTTCGAGCTGGGTATTCGCAAGCTGATCGAAAATCTCATGATCGAGCGGATGGGCGAGAACGACAAGATCGTGACGCGGTACATGGGGGACCACGAGTTCCAGGGATCAGCGTTCCCTATTCTGGCGAGGGAGATCTTCGACGCCGTGCGGGCGGAGGCAAAGGCGGCTAGCGTGGCGTCGACCGCAGCGGAGCTTTGAACTTGTACGGCGCATCGGGTTTCATGGGGCGGTGAATCGGAATGATTCTTTTGGGGTTCAACGAACGTAGCGATAGCCATCGAAATCTTGGTACCGCGGCGCAACGCCGCATTCAAGTATGAAGGAATCGCAATCGCGCTCAGCGCCGCCAGAATCCCCGGACCTGATTACTGAAATCTCTCTGGAGCGGGAGGGCTGTTTAGGTCCATGCCCAGTGTATTCGATGACGCTTCGCAGCGATGGCACGGCCCTGTACTGCGGCCGTTACTTTGTGCCGCGGGAAGGTCAGTTTGCGGGCGTGATGCCTAAGGCAGAGTTCCGGCGATTAGCGGCCCTGGTCTTCAACCATGGCTTCTTTGCGCTGGACGAAAGGTACTTCAAGCCTGTTACGGACCTCGCCTCTGTCATCACGACGGTCACTGCGGGCGAATACAAAAAAGTGGTGGATAACTACGGACGTTATGGCCCTCATCGACTCGAGCTACTCGAGAAGGCGATTGATCGAGCCGCCGCGCGCATCGAGTGGACTACTATCCCCGATGATATTTCATTTTAGGCGCATAACCGGGGCCCGCTCAACACAGCGAAGAGCATCCTCAAGCGCGACTACCCTTTCGCGCCAGCATCGATCACGAAACGTGAGTATGATCCACCCGACGCTTGCACGAACGCCACTGGACCGCTATAACCGGCTATCGGAGGGAAGGTGAAGACTACGCAGGCGGGTTACGTCAACCGAAATCAGCAGACAGGGGTGCGACCCACGCGTCTACCTGGCAACGATCACATGCAGTACGTGTATGTTCTTCGTTGTGGACATTGTTCGCATGAGTATGGGGCCAATGGATCGGACATTTTTCAGCGCAAGTGCCCCAAGTGTCAGAGCGGTGCACCCGGTCTCTCATTCTAGTGGGCCGTAACTAAAGTTGCGTTGACGGACAGTACGCTGTATGTTGTGCCATGTTTACTTCTCCCTATCCGCTTGAGCTTTCGGGCGCTGAACGTGCCGAGCTCGAAGCGATGACGCGTTCCAGGACCCTGGCTGCGGGATTGGTCCAACGGGCGCGTGTCATTCTTGGGATGGCTGATGGCGAGCCCTATGGCATTCTCTGCGCACGAGTCGACGCCAGCACTACCACCTTGACGCGTTGGCGGAAGCGGTTCGAGCAACACCGGTTGGCGGGTCTTCACGATGCCCCTCGGAGCGGACGGGGCGATCGTCTTGCGCCGAGACTGGAAGCCAAGATTCTCGCCCTCACCCAACAGCCGCCGCCCAGGCCATACACGCACTGGACGACGCGGCGCTTGGCAAGCCGCCTTGGCATAAATCACATGACGGTGCATCGTGTCTGGCAGCGTGCCGGACTTAAGCCGCACCGCCTCGAGCGCTACGTGGCCAGCTCCGACCCCGACTTCGAGCAGAAAGCGGCCGATATCATCGGCCTGTATCTGAACCCACCGGAGCACGCTGTAGTGCTCTCTATCGACGAGAAAACCACGATCCAGGCTCTGGACCGCCGCGATCCGGTTCTCCCCTTGTCGCCCGGGCGAGCGGAGCGTCACGGTTTCGAGTACGTCCGGCATGGCGCCCTCTCCTTGTATGCCGCGCTCAACGTCGGGACGGGCCAGGTTGAAGGCATGACGGCGGCGCGCCACACAAGTCAGGACTTCATCGCATTTCTCGATCGTGTGATCGCCAAAGAGCCGAAGCGCCGAGACATCCATCTCATCCTCGACAACTTCTCGGCTCACAAAACCAAGGCGGTCGCCGCGTGGCTCGGCGCCCACCCCCGGGTTCATGTCCACTACACCCCGACGTACAGCTCGTGGCTCAATCAAGTGGAGCTCTGGTTCGCGAAGATCGAACGGGATTGTATCGCGCGCGGCATCTTCACGTCCAGCG
>JBHENQ010000047.1:0-9901 GCA_046261975.1 Gemmatimonadaceae bacterium
GCTCGCCCGGCAGCAGCGGCGCCGGAGCCGGGCCGCCGATGGACACCATTCGCTCGATGGCCAGTCGCGCGCGCGCGGCAATTTCCGGCGGCACGGTTATGCGATGCTCCATTCGCTCGAGCGACCGCTGCACCTGAGGCAACGTGGTCACTTTCATGTACGTGCAAACCGCGCGGTCGTTCGCCGCGAAGAACTTCTTTTCAGGGTTCTCCTTGCGCAACCTGTGCAGGATGCCCACCTCGGTAGCCACTATGAACTCATCCGCACTCGATACCGCAGGCCGCCGGATCATTCCCTCGGTGGAGAGTATGTGAACACCGCTCGGGTCGACATCGCCAGCCGACATTGCCTCCATCACGCTAGTGGAGCATCCACATTCCGGGTGGATCAGGAATTCAGCGTCCGCGTGCTCGGCGCGCTTGAGGGCTATGTGCTCCGGATCGATGCCGGCATGGACGTGACACTCCCCCATCCACACGTGCATGTTCTTCCTGCCGGTAACGCGCCGCACATGCGCGCCCAGAAAGAAGTCCGGAAGGAACAGTATCTCGCGATCCGCCGGAATCGAGTTCACCACTTCTACGGCGTTACCTGACGTGCAGCAGTAGTCAGTCTCGGCTTTGACTTCTGCCGTGGTGTTGACGTACGACACGACCACCGCGCCAGGATGCTCTTCCTTCCACTCGCGAAGCTGAGCCGCGTCTATGGTTGCCGCCAGAGAGCAGCCGGCCGCCATGTCGGGAAGGAGAACGGTCTTGGATGGCGACAGGATAGCCGCTGTCTCAGCCATGAAGTGCACACCGCAGAAGACTATGACCTCGGCGGACGTCTTAGCGGCCTCGCGTGACAGACCCAGCGAGTCGCCGACGAAATCCGCCGTATCCTGAACCTCGGCCCGCTGATAGTTGTGCGCGAGAATGACAGCATTCTTCTCTTGCGCCAGTGCGCGTATGGTCTCCTGCAGCCTCGCGGTCGATGCACTCGAAGTCGGAGCGATCATATCCCTAATCCCTAGTCCCTAGTCCCCTAGTCCCTAGTACCTTGCCATACGATATGCTTCCCTTCCCACTTTCGTTTGGCCCGCGGAAAATCGCTTCGGAAATGGCCGCCGCGAGATTCTTTACGCAAGAGGGCCGCCTCTGCAATCAGGCGAGCAGTTTGCACCATGTTCGATTCCTCGGTTGCGCCGGCGGGCAGGCGTCGCTCGATCTCCACCAGGCGATCCAGGCACCGGCGAAGACCTTTGGCGGTGCGGTGGATGCCGGCGTATTCCCACATGGCCTCGCGAATCTCGTTCGCGGCCACCTGTGCAGCTCCGCGGTCGCGCAGAGCCGGGACCTGCCAGCGCCCGAGAGCCGGAATACTCGCCAGTTCGGGCGTTTCCTCCATGTCACGCGCGACTCGCTCCGCGAAAACCAGTCCTTCAAGTAGCGAGTTCGACGCGAGACGGTTGGCACCGTGCACGCCGGTGCTCGAGACCTCGCCGCAGGCGTACAGACGGGACAGAGTGGATCGCCCGGCGAGGTCGGTGACGACGCCACCCATCATGTAGTGCGCTGCTGGCGTGACCGGTATTGTCTGAGTGCGCGGGTCGATTCCACGTGCCATGCAGATGGCGAAGATGCCGGGAAACCGCTTCTCGAAGGACGCGCCAAGCTTTGTGGCATCGAGCCATACCCGCCGGCCGCCGCGCTGCTGCTTGAAGATTTCGCGCGCTACCACGTCGCGGGGCGCCAGCTCTGCGAGCTTGTGTCGCTTCGGCATGAAGCGCACCCCGTCGTCATTGCGGAGGATGGCACCCTCTCCGCGCACAGCCTCCGAGATCAACGCCAGCGGCGTCTCAGGTGTCTCGAGGGCGGTGGGGTGAAACTGCACGAATTCCATGTCAGAAAGTTGCACGCCAGCGCGATGGGCGATAGCGAAGCCATCTCCAGTGGCAACCATGGGATTCGTAGTGTAGCGGTACAGCTGGCCGCAGCCGCCGGTTGCGAGAACCGTGGCGTCCGCGATGATCTCAGTAGCTCGCCCGCGCACGCTGGCTCGCGCGCCACAGCACGTGCCACCGTCAACAATCAGGTCCAGAACTCTTGTCGTCTCCAGAACGCGAACGTTGCTGCTCTCCTGCACCTTTTCGATGAGCGTGCGCGCGACTTCTGCGCCGGTCTGGTCACCGTGCGCGTGAACTATGCGACTTCGCGAATGCGCAGCCTCACGCCCCAGCTTGAAGTCGCCTCCGGGGTCCAGGTCGAAGTCCGCGCCGGCCGCGTGGAGCTCGCGCACCCGCGCGGGTCCTTCTTTCACCAGGACTTCGACGGCTTCGGCATCGCACAGTGCGGCACCCGCAGCAAGAGTGTCCTTGCGGTGGAGCGAAGGCGAGTCACCGGCGCCCAGAGCAGCCGCGATGCCGCCCTGGGCGTACGCGGTGGCGCTGTCGAAAAGCGAAAGTTTTGTTACCAACACGACCTGGGCGCTCTCCGACGCGCGCCACGCGCTATGAAGTCCGGCTACTCCGCTGCCGATAACCAGAAAGCGTGCGCGGATTCGTTCAGGTGGCATGGATTGAATATATTGAGTTCTCAGACTGCGAGGTTCGATGCTGGAATGGCTCTCGAGGCCCTGGCCATGGTGGATTGCGGGCCCGCTGATTGGTCTCATGGTGCCGGCGTTGCTCGTCGCCGGTAACAAGCAGTTCGGAATATCGAGCAATCTGCGGCATGTGTGCGCAGCACTGCTTCCACGAGACATAGCATTCTTCCGGTACGACTGGCGTAAGTCTGGAGGCTGGAACCTGGCGTTCCTCGCCGGCATCGTCGTGGGCGGCTTCATAGGGGGCTGGCTGCTTGCGGGACCACCGATAGCGTTGTCACCGGAGACGCGCGCGGATCTGACGGCGCTTGGTGTGCGGAGCTTTGCCGGACTCGTTCCCGCGGACGTGTTCAACTGGGCCGGCCTTTCTTCAATGAGGACTTTCGTGCCTGTGGTGGTCGGCGGATTACTGGTAGGCTTCGGCACCGCGTACGCGGGTGGCTGCACATCCGGCCACGCGATCTCCGGGCTCGCGGACCTTCAACTTCCGTCTCTCGTCGCAACCGTCGCGTTCTTCGCGGGTGGGTTGATCGCGACCCACCTCCTTCTCCCATTCATTCTCTGAATTGACGTGCAGAAAAAATCTGAGTTCAGCCAGTCCGTGGGCCTCACGATCTACTTCGTTCTGGGTACCATCTTCGGCTTTATGCTCACCAAGTCGGAGGTGGTTTCCTGGTTCCGGATTCAGGAGATGTTCCGGTTCCAGTCTTTCCACATGTACGGCATCATCGGCTCGGCCGTGTTGGTTGCGGCTATTTCGATCCAGCTTCTCAAGCGCCTGCATGCGAAATCATTCAGCGGAGAATCCATCGTCATTCCGCAGAAGGCCATGGGTTCGGGCGCTCGGTACTGGATTGGCGGAAGTATTTTCGGGTTGGGTTGGGCACTCACTGGTGCGTGTCCGGGTCCATTGTTCGCTCTCGTGGGAAGCGGCACAGCAGGTGGTGGGGGCGTGATGCTGTTGGCCGTCGTGAGCGCGATAGGAGGAACGTGGGTATATGGCTATCTCAGACCGAGGCTGCCGCACTGACGGCAGTCGCAACGTGGATCCCTTCGTCAGGAGAATCTATCGTCTCGCGGCCGGCGCATGTCTGATTTCGTGCCCAGTAGCATTTGTGCACGCGCAGGACACCGGTGGAGCGAGAGGAGCGGCACTTACAAGGAGCACTGCCGTCGAGAGCACGTTTTTCAAGGCGCTCAGATATCGGATGATCGGGCCGGCGCGCGGCGGCCGCGTCACCACGGTCACCGGAATCGCGAGCGAGCCTCACACGTTCTACATGGGCTCCACGGGCGGCGGTGTGTGGAAGACGACGGACGCCGGTATTACCTGGAGAAACGTGTCCGACGAGTTCTTCGCCGCAGGGTCCATGGGCGCGATTGACGTCGCCGATTCCGATCCCAATGTCATATATGCCGGCACTGGCTCTGATGGACTTCGCAGCAACGTCTCCACTGGAGTTGGAGTCTACAAGTCCACTGATGGCGCCAAGACCTGGAGACTCGTTGGGCTTCGCGAAAGCGGCCACATCGGAGCGGTAGCAGTTCATCCGTCGAATCCGGACGTCGCGTTTGCCGCAGCCATCGGGAATGCCTTCAAGCCAAACGCCGAGCGCGGTGTGTTCCGCACGCTCGATGGCGGCGCCTCGTGGCAGAAAGTTCTTCACGTGTCGGACAGCACCGGTGCTGTCGACGTCGAGCTCCAGCCCAGCAATCCGAATGTGGTGTTCGCGTCAATGTGGCGGGCGGAGCGCAAACCGTGGACGATCATAAGCGGCGCGCGCGAAGGCGGAGTCTACAAGAGTACGGACGCCGGCACCACGTGGAGAAAGCTCGGCAGGGGATTGCCGAGTGAATTGTTCGGCAAGAGCAACGTCGCGGTGACGCCCGCCAATCCGAACCGGGTCTACGCGCTCGTGGAGGCCGCGCCGGGCGGCGGACTTTACCGTTCCGATGACGCCGGCGAGTCTTGGTCTCAGGTGAGCTCCCTGCCCGGTCTCATCACGCGTCCCTTCTACTACATCAACATCACGGCGGACCCGAAGAACGCAGACGTGGTCTATGTCGGCACGGAAGGTTTTTACAAGAGCATGGACGGCGGCAGGACTTTCCGCACGATGCCTACACCGCATGGCGACAATCACGACCTCTGGATCAATCCGAACAACTCCGACATCTGGGTTCAATCAAACGACGGCGGGGCCAATGTAACACTGGACGGAGGAAGGACCTGGTCCACCCAATACAATCAGCCGACCGCTGAAATCTATCAGGTGGCGGTAGACAACCAGGTTCCGTATCGCGTGTACGGGGCGCAGCAGGACAACTCGACGTTGATAGTGCCGAGCCTGCCGTTGACGGCGAGCCCGCCCGACGATCCGATGCAGCAGTGGCGCGCAGGACCCGGCTGCGAGACCGGCCCCATCATTCCGCATCCGGCGAATCCGGACACGGTGTATGGCTCGTGCAAGGGGCAATACAGCCGCATGAGCCTTCGCAGCGGACAGGAGAAACAGTACTGGGTAGGTGCACAATCGCTCTATGGGAATCCCGGAAAGGACCTGATTCTCCGCTTTCAGCGAGTGTCGCCGATGGAAATATCGCCGCACGATCCGCGGACGTTGTACTACGGATCGCAGCACGTGCATCGCACGCGCGACGAAGGCGTCACGTGGGAGAGAATAAGTCCCGATCTGACCTGGAACCCGCTGGAGCGGCAGCAGACTCCTTCAGGCGAGCCGATCACGCTGGACGTTACTGGCGAGGAGTACTACAGCACGCTCTACGCGATTCGCGAATCTGCGCTGGAGCCCGGCGTGATCTGGACAGGGGCGAACGATGGCCCCTTCCATGTCACAAGGGATGGAGGAAAAACGTGGCGGAACATCACACCGCCCGATCTGCCGCCCGGCGGACGTGTGCAGAACATAGACCCGTCACCCCATCGGCGCGGATCCGCGTACTACGCAGTGCTGCGATACCTCCTCGGAGACTTCCGGCCATACCTCTACAGGACAGACGACTACGGAAAGAGCTGGACGCTCCTGACGGACGGAACCAATGGAATCCCAGCCGGCGAGCCGACGCGCGTGGTGCGTGAGGACCCCGATCGCGCGGGGCTGCTGTACGCTGGCACCGAGTTCGGGATGTTCATCTCCTTCGACAACGGCGGGAACTGGCAGGCCTTCCAGCTTAATCTCCCGCATACACCGGTGACGGATATACGTGTGCATCGGAAGGACCTGGTGATTTCGACGCAGGGCAGATCGTTCTGGATTCTGGACAACCTGTCGCCACTACATCAGCTGACGGATCGGGTCGCGAAGGCGGTGAATCATCTGTTCAAGCCCCGCGATGCGTACCGATTCCGGTATTCCATTGGGTTCGGAGGCGCGGAGTCGGCTCGAAGCGCTCCCGGGGACCCTCAATACCCGCCCGCCGGCGCAGCGATTGATTATTGGCTGTCAACGGTCCCTGAAGGAGCGCTGACACTCGAGATTATGGATTCGGCCGGCACGGTGTTGCGCACGTTCTCGAGCGACGCGCCGGCGGACACCATGAAGGTGCCCCCCGCCGAAGAGCCAGGCATGCGCGCACCGGCGATGGAGCGCGCCGGCACTCCGAAGCTTCCCAAGGCTGCGGGGTCAAACCGATTCACATGGGACTTCTCGCTACCTGGTCCATGGGACTCGAACCGCGATCGCAGCGGGCGTTACGGGCCAATGGTATTGCCTGGAACGTACCGTGTGCGCTTGACAGCGGGCGACTCGAGCGCGACACAGCCGCTGGTGGTCAGGATGGATCCGCGCGTGGCGAGAGACGGCGTGACGCTTGCCGATCTCCGCGAGCAGCTGCGGCACAATATTCGTGTGCGTGACATGGTGACGGATGTTAACCGACTGGTAGAACGGCTTTCGGCCACGGGTGCGGATACGATACCCAAGCTGGCCGATCTCCGCGCGAAGCTGGTGACACCGCCGGTGCGCTACAGCAAGCCCGGACTTCAGGCTCACATCACCTATCTCTACGCGCTCACCATGCAGGCAGACCAGAAGATCGGGCGAGACGCGGTCGCTCGCTACCGCGTTTTGCGCGCGGAACTGGATGCGTTACTGCTAGGGATTAGGGATTGGGGATTGGGGAATCGGGAATCGGAATCGGGGTTCCCCTAATCCCTAATCCCAAATCCCTAATCCCTAATCCCAAATCCCGAATCCCAAATCCCAAATCCCTAGTCCCTAGTCCCAGCGCTTTCCCTTGAAGCCTCGGCCGCCCTGTTTTATGACCAACTCGCCCGGTGACCCATCCTGCGCCCGCGTGAAAGTGGCCTGCAGGCCGCCAAGAGAAAAGAACGCGACATCAGACTCGGGAAGCAGCTCTTCCCGAGACTGACCCGGCACATCTATGAAGAGACGGTCGGGCCCCGATGAGATGGTGACCGTGAACGTGTCCCTGTCTATGGCGAACCGGTAGCGGCCCTCCAGCTGTTGGTAGGAGTCCGGCTGAAGCTTCACGATGGTCTTCACAGTCCTTCGGCGCTCTGGCCAACGGTACTCGCGTGCCACGCTCCGCATGATCTCGGAAATGAGTGGCCCGCTGACACTGTTCGTCATCACGACAACGCCCTGGCCTCGCTCCGTGAACGCCAGAAGCTGAGCAACAAACCCTTCGTCACGGCCACCGTGACTGAAAGTCGCCGAGTCGCCCGAAGCACCAAGCGAGACCCCGAGCCCCCAGTTGTCGAACTGCCGAGTCAGCATCTGCCGGGTCATTGCCTGCGAGAGAACACGACTCGACTCGCCCTTGTAGGAGCGCTGCACCTCTATGATCCAGCGAGCGAGGTCGGAGGGCGTGGTCCACAGGCCGGCTGCGGCCATTTCAGGATAGGTGTGGTATTTCCCGGGTACCGGCGTGTCCGCCCGCTCATGACCGGAGGCCGTGCGCGCCGCATGTGTCCAGGGAAGCGGGTTCTCAAAGGTTGAGTGTCTCATCCCAATCGGGCTGAGCACCAGCTCGCGCATCAAGTCAGGAAACGGCCGGCCCGTGACGTCGGTCATCAGGAGCTGCATGATGGATATGCCGCCGCCCGAGTAACGCCACTGACTTCCTGGTAGAATGTCAACTCGCACAGGTGCCGTGTTAGCCGGTTTCGTTCCGTCGAGCACCTGCATGAGAGTTGGCACATCCGAACCCGCGGCGTAACCAGGGAAGCCATGCACGGTGAGTCCCGCGCTGTGAGTGAGAATGCCACGAAGTGTCACAGGTTTCTTCTTCGTGAATTCGTTCTCGGGGACTTTCCAGGAAACGAGTACGCTGTTGACCGGCCGATCAAGCTCCAGCTTTCCTTTCTCGACAAGCGCCAGTGCACCCATCGCGGCGACAGGTTTGGATATTGAGCCGGCCTGAAAGAGGGTCGAAGTGTCCACAGGGATCATGGCGCCGAATTCCCTCACGCCGTAGCCGCGCGCCCAGGCGATCTTCCCCCTGTCCACCACAGCGATACTGACGCCGGGCACATGATGATACCGCATGCGATCGGTGATCGCGTATCCTGAATCCGGCGTTCCGGAAATAGAAAAAACGCCGGGAAGAAGCCCTTGCTCGACACGCGCGATGCGCGCAGAAAGAAGCGTGTCGCGCTGCTGGCGTTGTGCAGCCAGGGGCGTGGGTGGCGCCGCGAGAGCTATCAGCAGTAAGGCAGGGAAGTTCATCGGGAATCGGGAATCGGGAATCGGGAATCGGGAGTCGGGAGTCGACAGGTTCTGCTTACCTGTTACCTGTTACCTGTTACCTGTTCCCTGTTCCCTGTTCCCTGTTCGCTGATTTCTGCGCCAAAGGAAGTATACCGGTATTCCTGAGAGCGCGATCAGGTAACCTACGCCCGAAGTTGATGGCGCCAGATAGGCCAGATCAACCACGAGCAGTAGCGCGAGGCTTATATAAACCAGTGGGACTAGCGGGTAGCCCGGCGTCCTGTATGGTCGCGGCATGGCTGCGGCCTTCCGGCGCATCACAATAACGGCTCCGACCATGAGCGCATAGAACACCAGATCGACAGAGATTATATACTCGAGCAATTGTGTGTAGACGTTGCCGTAGGACACCGCGCCCGTTGTGCGATCCGTCGTAACCGTCCGCGGAAGGACGAGTAACGATGCCCAGACGCCTTGCACTGCGAGTGCAGCCGCCGGAACGTGGCGCGAGTTCACTGCGCCCACTCGCCGGAAGAACAGCGAGTCGCGCGCCATCGCAAAGTAAACGCGCGCTCCGGCCAGGATGAGGCCGTTGTTGCAGCCAAACGTCGAGATGACGATGGCCGCTGCCATGAGCACCGTACCAGGCCCGCCAAACACTGCCTGCATCGCCGCAGTCGCGACGCGATTCTGGGGCGCGTTCTGAATCGCCGAGAGTGGGAGGGTCACGACGTAAGACAGGTTCGCGAGCAGGTACAGCGACACAACCAGCAGGCAGCCGGTGAGGAGCGCTCGGGGTAACGTTCTTCCGGGATCACGGATCTCGCCCGCAGTGAAGGTCACGTTGTTCCACGCGGACTGCGCGAAGAGTGGCCCAACCATCGCGCGTCCCAGCAGCATCGCGAGGGCCAAACCACCTACGAGTCCGAGCCCCGGCTGCACTGATTCTGGATTCCAGCCATTCGCCGTGGAGTTCCACCATGATGACGTGAACGCCGCGCTACCGCGGTTCGCGCCAAACAAGAAACCGGCGGCAATCAGGCCGGCGAGTGCGGCTGTCTTCGTGAAGGTGAAGGTATTCTGGATGAGCTTGCCCGGCTTGAGACCCCGTGTGTTGATGACGGTGAGGGTAACGATCATCGCTACCGCCACAAACTGCTGCGTAGAGAGGCTCACAGCGTAGCGGCCCAGATTCACGGGCGAGACGAGATAGTCCGACGATGAAATCCACGGAACAAGCACGCCGGCGAAATTGGCGAATGCCACGGCGACTGCGGCGATTGTTCCCGTCTGAATCACGAGAAGAAGAGACCACCCGAACAGGAACCCCACAAACCGGCCATAAGCCTCGCGAAGAAATACATACTGCCCGCCGGCCCGCGGCAGCATCGCCGCGAGCTCGGCGCAGCAGAGGGCGCCGGTGATGGTGAGCAGGCCGGCCAACGCCCACGCCATGAGCAGCCATCCGGGCGCGCCAACGAGGCGTGAGGATTCCGCCGAAACGATGAAGATGCCCGAGCCTATCATCGACCCGACGACGATCATGGTCGAGTCCAGAAGCCCCAGGCCGCGTTCTAAGGGCTCGGGAGTCGGGCGGGTGCCCGCCTGCGGGCGGATGGAGT
>JBHENQ010000048.1:0-10299 GCA_046261975.1 Gemmatimonadaceae bacterium
TGGATAGACACCGTGGAAAAGGGACCCATGGTGCGGCAGGTACGCGGCCCAGGAACACTGGTTCCCGAGCAGATCCGCTGGGTGTCTGCCGTGACGGCGGGACGCGTCGAACAGATTCACTTTCGGCCAGGCGCTCAGGTCACGAAGGAAACGCTGATTCTCGAGCTCAGCAATCCGGATGTGCAGCTAGAGGCGCTAGACGCGCAGCGTCAACTCGCGAGCGCGGAAGCCGAGTACGTGAACCTGCGGACCAACCTGCAGACGCAGCGGCTCACTCAGCAGGGCGCGCTCAACACCGCGCGAACCCAGCACCAGGAAGCGGTTCGCAACGCGACCCTCATGAAGGCGCTCGGTGAGAAGAATCTCGCAACTACGATGGAGCTCGAGCGCTCCCGCGAGAACGCGGCCGAGCTCAAGGCGCGGGTGGCCATCGAAGAGGAGCGGCTCGAGGTATTCCAGTCCTCCATTCAGACACAGCTCACGCTTCAAAAGGCGAACATCGAGCGACTCCGTGCGATCTCGCAGTTCCAGCAGGAGCGCATCGCTTCAATGAAGGTAAGAGCGGGCTCGGACGGCGTGCTGCAGGAGATGAGCTGGGAGATGGGACAATGGGCGAATCCTGGCGCTGTTCTAGCGCGAATCGCCGAGCCGGGCCGGCTCAAGGCCGTGCTGCGCATCCCGGAAACCCAGAACAAGGACCTCACCATCGGCCAACGCGCCTCCATCGACACGCGCAACGGAATCATCGCCGGCCGGGTCATGCGCATCGACCCGGCGATTGTGAACGGCACCGTGACCGTCGAGGTGGCGTTGGAAGGTGAATTGCCGCGCGGCGCTCGGCCGGATCTGAGCGTGGACGGCACGATCGAGATCGAGCGGCTGGACAACGTGCTCTACGTGTCACGTCCGGCATACGGCCAGGCGGAAAGCACGGTCGGTCTCTTCAAGATGGAGCCGGACGGAAAGAACGCTACGCGCGTCAACGTCAAGCTCGGACGCAGCTCGGTGAACACGATCGAGATCATTCAAGGACTAGCGCCCGGAGACATCGTCATCGTCTCCGACATGTCGCAGTACGACAACTTCAACCGCGTGAGAATGAAATGACTGGAACACCTGCTCAACCCACCGGCAACGGTAGCAAGCCGCTCATCCGACTGGAGGGAGTCAAGAAAGTGTTCTACACCGACGAGGTGGAGACGCATGCTCTCGCGGACGTGCACCTCGAGGTCAAGCCCGGCGAGTACGTCGCCATCGCTGGCCCTTCAGGGTGCGGCAAGACGACGCTGCTCTCGATCCTCGGCCTCTTGGATACACCAACGGGAGGAACGTATCTGCTCGATGGTGAGCCCGTATCGCAGCTGACGGCGGGCGAGCGGGCGCGTGTGAGAAACCGCCAGATCGGTTTCATCTTTCAGGCGTTCAACCTCATCGGCGACCTCACCGTCCAGGAAAACGTCGAGCTGCCGCTCACCTATCGTGGCCTGGATGCAGCCGAGAGGAAGCGGCGCGCCACCGAGGCGCTGGAGCGAGTGGGCATGTCGCATCGCATGAAGCACTATCCCGCGCAGCTCTCAGGCGGCCAGCAGCAGCGCGTAGCGGTCGCGCGAGCGGTAGGGGGAAGTCCCTTGATCCTTCTGGCGGACGAGCCGACGGGAAACCTCGATTCCACCAACGGCGAATCGGTGATGGAGCTTCTGCGAGAGCTGCACCGTGGAGGCGCGACAATCTGCATGGTCACGCACGATCCGCGGTACGCGGAGCATGCCGAGCGTTCGATCCTTCTGTTCGACGGTAGAGTGGTTGAGGAAGAGACCGGCACGCGCAAGACGCAGGACGAGCAGCAACTCAGACATGCGGGATTCGAGGTGACCTGATCTCAATTCGTGAGGGGTGGGGGCGTTCGCGACCCGACCCATTAGTAGCACTTCGCAACTATTGAGGCTTCCATGGAATCCTGGCTGCAGGACCTTCGCTTCGCCGCTCGTACCTTGCTCAAGAGCCCCGGATTTACGGCGCTCGCGGTTCTCTGCCTGGCGCTAGGCATCGGCGTCAACACAATGATCTTCAGTGTGGTTAACGCCGTGATCATCGAGCCACTTCCGTTCAGAGATGCCGAGCGCCTGGTCGCGCTCAAGGCGACGCGCCCAAAGGCAGGCCTCGATAACGAGAGCATATCCTTCGCGGACTACCGGGATTGGCGGGAGCAGAGCACGACGCTCACGGAGATTGCGGCCTGGCAGATGCGCAGCGTGACCTTG
Source organism: Gemmatimonadaceae bacterium (assembly GCA_046261975.1). GTDB lineage: Bacteria > Gemmatimonadota > Gemmatimonadetes > Gemmatimonadales > Gemmatimonadaceae > JBHENQ01. The sequence continues at coordinate 2,262 of JBHENQ010000048.1, forward strand.
TCCGATGGCAAGGAGTCGGAGCGGCTACAGGGCTTCGCCGTCAGCTGGAACTTTTTCCCCTTGCTCGGCACGCAGCCCATGCTCGGGCGGGGATTCCGCGAAGATGAGGACCGCGCGGGTGCCGCAGCAACGGTGCTCCTGAGCCACGACGTATGGCAGCGCAGGTACCAGCGCGACCCATCCGTGATTGGTCGCTCGATTCTGGTGAATGGGAGCGCGCACACGATCGTAGGAGTGATGCCGCCGCGCTTCGAGGGGCTGTTCGAGGAGAAGCTCTGGGTGCCGATAGCGCCGCTCGAGCATGCAAGCCCGCGGAGTGACCGCGGTTTGGGAGTTGTAGGGCGGCTCAAGCCTGGCGTCGACGTCGCGGAATCGCGCAGCGAAGCCTCGGCAATCGCGAGTCGCCTGGAGGCGGAATACCCGCTCACAAATCAGGGGTGGGGCGCGCGCATTATCCCGTTTCGTGAAGAGATAATCGATGAGGATACCGAACTGATCGTACTCACCATGATGGGCGCGGTGACCTTCGTGCTGCTGATCGCGTGCGCGAACGTTGCGAACCTGATGCTCGTGCGCGCCGCAGCCCGAGAGCGTGAGGTGGCAGTTCGAGTTGCGCTCGGCGCTGGCCGCTGGCGGATCGTTCGCCAGCTACTGACCGAGTGTATCGTGATCGCGCTGGTCGCGGGCGTCGTGGGTGTCTTCATTGCGAGTTGGGGACTCGACCTGATCGACCTTGCCATCCCTATTGACGACAAACCGTCCTGGTTCATCGATTGGGGGATTGACCGCCCGACGCTGCTGTACACGTTTGCCGCCTCTGTGCTTACAGGTATTATTTTCGGCCTCGTACCCGCGGCACAGGCGTGGACGGCAAACCCACAGCAGAGATTGAAAGAGGGTGGCCGCACTGGCGGCGACTCGCAGCGCAACAGGCTCCGGAGTGCGCTCGTGATCGCAGAGGTGTCGCTCTCGCTGGTGCTGCTGGTGGGCGCCTCGCTTTTCGTCCGAAGCTTCATGAACCTTCAGAAGGCAAGCGCCGGCTTCGACACCGCACCTTTGATGACGTTGCGCTTCTACCTTGCGGGCGACCGGTATGAGGCGGCCGGCGCCAAGACCCGCCGCGTGGAGGACGTTATCCGGCGCCTGGAGACGCTGCCTGGAGTGCAGGCGGCGACGGCATCGAACACGATCGCGCTGGACGGTGGTGGAAGCGGCGGCGACGTTGTCATAGAAGGTCGTCCTCTGCCAAGGGGCGAAGAACCTCGGATCTTCTGGACCGGCGTCACATCCCACTGGTTCCGAACTCTTGGCGTTGCACTCCTGGCAGGGCGCGACTTTACCGATGACGAAGCGCGCGACAGCTCCGCCGTCGCCGTCATCGACCGAACCATGGCGAAGCGATTCTGGCCAGGCGCCGATCCTCTGGGACGCCGTTTTCGATTTGCCGACGACTCATCCGGCCACTGGCTTACCGTGATCGGCGTTTCACCGGCCATCAAGAACGATGACATCAGCGGCGTCGAGGAGGTTGAGCCAAGCGCCTATCTCCCGTTCCCCTATCTCGCTGCGCGCAACACCGGGTTGACGATCCGCACGACCGGAGATCCCGCTCTCATCACCGCCACCGCGCGCCGCGAGATTCGCGCGTCGGATCCGGAGCTTCCGGTCTTCGAGGTCGCAACGATGGAGGAACTCCGCCTTGGCGGATTCTGGCACTATCGTCTATTTGGCTGGATGTTTTCGATATTCGGTGGAATCGCGCTCCTGCTCGCCGCGGTCGGAGTGTATGGCGTGATCTCGTATAGCGTCACTCAGCGAACGCGCGAGATCGGTGTTCGCGTAGCGCTCGGCGCTCAGCCCCGTGACGTGCTCCGCCTGGTCACTGGACAAGGCCTTCGCCTCGCAGCCATCGGCGTCGTTATCGGACTGGCAGGTGCGTTCGCCGTGACGCGCGTCATCAGCAGCACTCTCTACAACGTTAGCGCAACAGACCCCCTGAGCTTCATCTCTGTCGCGGTATTCCTCACCGTAGTCGCGATCGCGGCAAGCGTCATCCCGGCCCGCCGCGCGAGCAGCGTGGACCCCGTGGTGGCGCTGAGATACGAGTGAGAGCCAATCATTTATCATTTACGATTCACCACTGATCAACCATGAATCTTCGATACGCTTTTCGCCGGCTCCTTCGCAGTCCAGGCTTCACGATCGCGGTCGTGCTCACGCTCGGCGTTGGGATCTGGGCGAACGCCACGATCTTCAGCGTCGTGAACGCCGTGCTTCTGCGACCACCGGCGGCCGTCACGGAGCCGAACCGCCTGGTCGCGCTTTACACCAGCGATTTCAGCGGCCCGGCGTACGGCACGTCTTCTTATCCTGACTACGAGGAATTCAGACAGCAGAATGACGTCTTCCAGGGCGTCGCAGCCTTCAGCATGGGCAGCGCCGGCATCGGCGACGGAGAAGATCTCGAGCGCATCGGGGTCGAGACAGTCTCGCACAATTTATTCCAGGTTCTCGGCGTGCGGCCGCAGCTCGGCCGGGCCTTTCTCCCCGAGGAAGGAAGCTCCGGTGGCACGCACGCATTGGCCGTGATCAGTCACGAGCTTTGGCAGCGACGCTTTGGCGGTGACAGAGCGATCGTTGGCACCTCAGTGCGAATGAATGACCAACCGTTCACGATTGTGGGAGTAGCACCCGAAGGTTTCACTGGTGCGTTGCGAGGCGTCGCTTCCGACGCCTGGGTTCCGTTCAGAGCTCCGCGTCTGGGCCTCGTAGAGTCTGACCTCAACAACCGCGGCAACCGCGGATTGCTCATCACAGGGAGGCTTGGCCCCGGCACCACGATGGCGCGAGCCCAGGCACAGATGGACGTGGTGGCCCGCCAGCTTGCTGCCGCCTATCCCGAGCAGTGGACCGACCGGTTCAAGCAGAGCCGCCGCATCACGCTAGTCTCGGAGTTCGCCGCGCGCGTGCCGCCACAGATGCGCGGTCCGGTGCTCGGCTTCATGGGACTCCTGATGGCGGTCGTCGGCGTGGTGCTGCTGATCTGCTGCGCAAACGTTGCGGGCTTGCTCCTCGCGCGCGCCGCGGGACGCTCGCGCGAGATCGGGATACGGCTGTCGGTGGGAGCTAGTCGCGCGCACATCATTCGTCAGATGCTCACCGAAAGCGTGGTGCTGGCCGCGCTCGGAGGTATTGTAGGCGTGCTGCTCACGCTCTGGACCACAGATCTCCTGATGGCATTCCAGCCACCGCTTCCCGTCCGCCTAGCGCTCAACCTCGATCTCGACGTGCGCGTGGTAGCCTTCATCGTCGCGGTGACCATCGGCACTGGTATCCTCTTCGGCCTTGCGCCGGCGCTTCGCGCGAGCCGGCTCGATCTGGTCTCGGTGCTCAAGAGCGAATCAGCTTCTCTGGAGTGGGGGGTGGGGCGAGAGCGGCGCTTTTCCCTCAGGAACGCGCTCGTGGTGGGACAGATCTCGCTGTCGCTTCTTCTGCTCGTGGGCGCACTGCTCTTTCTCCGCACTCTCCGGAGCGCCGTCGCAATGGATCCCGGCTTTCGCGTTGAAAACCTCCTCCTCGCGTCGGTAGAGCCACGCCCTGGTCTCGAGATCAGTTCGGAACAGAGGGCGCGAATAGCGTTTGACATGCAACAGCGTATTGCGGCGATTCCTGGAGTGAGTGCGGCGACCTGGGCGGACGCCGCGCCGCTTGGCTTCTACTTCTCACGCAGAGGCATGATGGTCGTGGGCTACACTCCGCAACCGGGAGAGGAGATGGAGTTCCACTCCAACGTGGTGGGCCCCAGGTATTTCGAGACGATGGAGATTCCCATCATCAAGGGTCGTGGGTTCACGGTGGTGGACAGAAGTGGTGCGCCCGAGGTCGTCGTTGTGAACGAGGCTTTCGCGCAGCATTTCTGGCCGGCCGCTGATCCTGTGGGACAGCGGATCAGCATGCGAGGCGAGGCGGGCCCTTTCCACGAGGTTATCGGCGTCGCCAGACTTTCCAAGTACGTATCGCTCGGCGAGCCGCCGCGCCTCTACGTCTATTTACCAGCGCTCCAGGATTCCTGGGGTACGATGCTTCACGTGCGTGCTGCATGCTCGCCAACCGCTCGTGCGTGCGATCCGTGGCGCCTGCTTCCGGCAATCCGGCGCGAGGTGCAGGCGGCCGCGCCGGACTGGACCATCGGCACCACACGCACCATGGAAGAACAACTGGCCGGTTCTCTCATACCGCAGCGAATCGCAGCGGCGGCGCTAGGGGTGTTTGGCGCTCTCGCGCTCCTTCTCGCGTCCGTAGGACTCTATGGGGTGGTCGCATACGCTGTGGCGCAGCGTACGCGGGAGATTGGCGTTCGCGTAGCGCTCGGAGCGAAGCCATGGGATGTCCTGGGTCTCGTGCTGCGGCAAAGCGCCAGTCTCGTCGGCGCCGGCCTCGCGATCGGACTTGCGGCGTCCTGGGCGCTCACGCGTCTCCTGTCGAACCTCCTGCTCGGCGTCAGTGCCACGGACACCGTCACGTTCCTGGGAGCATCCCTATTGCTCGCCATAGTCGCGTTTGTGGCGACGTATCTTCCCGCGCGACGCGCTGCGAGCGTTGATCCGATGGCCGCGCTGAGATACGAATGATCTCACTGCACAACCTCGAAAAGGCTTACGAGACGCCGGCGGGCCGGGCTTTCGTGTTGCGGCGCATCACGTTCGACATCAACCCCGGCGAGTTCGTGTCGGTCATGGGCCCTTCCGGCGCCGGCAAGTCAACGCTTCTTGCAATACTCGGAATGCTCGACGGTGCCTGGACCGGAGAATTCCAGTTCCTCGATCAACCCGTGCACAAGTTGAACACCAAGGATCGCGTCGCTCTCAACAAGCAGTACATCGGATTCGTCTTCCAGCAGTACCATCTGCTCGACGACCTGACCGTCGCCGAGAACCTCGAGATTCCACTCTCCTATCGGAACGTCAGGAAGAGCGAGCGCGAAGCCACTGTCGCCCATCTTCTGGACCGCTTCAACATCGTGGGCAAGAAGGACCTCTTCCCGCGACAGCTTTCCGGCGGCCAGCAACAACTGGTGGCTGTCGCGCGCGCGGTGGTCGCCAGCCCCAAGCTGATCCTCGCCGATGAACCCACTGGGAATCTCCACTCGGAGCAGGGCCGCGAGATCATGGATCTCTTCAAGAAGTTGAACAGCGAAGGTACCACGATCGTCCAGGTCACGCACTCGGAGGTGAATGCATCGTACAGCGACCGCGTGATCAACCTGAAGGACGGATGGATGCTGAATCCTTCGTGAGGGACATCCGTAATCCGTGATAGGAACGATGCGGTCGCATCGAGTCGCGTAACAGACCGATCAGATATCAGGCCCCCATGGACACCTTCCGACAAGACGTTGGCTACGCCCTCCGAACGCTCGCCAAGAATCGTGGCTTCACCGCGATCGCGGTCATCTGTCTGGCTCTTGGTATCGGCGTCAACACGACCATGTTCAGCGTTGTGAATGCGCTCATGTTGCGCCCGCTGCCGTACAAGGAGCCGGAGGGGCTTGTGGCGCTCTATGAGACGCGACCCAAGGCAGGTGTCTTCGACAACAACTGGGCCTTCCCCAATTTCCATGATGTACGGGAGCAAAACTCCGCGTTCGTGGACGCGGCCGCGCATTACAGCCGATTCTTCACGGTTACCGGCGGCGATCAGCCGGAGGGCGTCGAGGGTGAAGTAGTGACGCCGACCATCTTCCGGCTGCTGGGCATGAGGCCCGTTTTAGGACGCGATTTCTCGGGAGATGAGGATCAGCTGGGCAAGGAGCACGTGGCCTTGCTGGGACACGGCTTCTGGGAGCGTCGCTTCGCGAGCGACACGACGATCGTTGGAAAAACGCTCGAGCTCAACGGCACACCTTACACGGTGATAGGTGTGATGCCACCCAGGTTCACGATGGATGAGGAAGAGCTCTGGGTACCGATGGCTCTCAATCCGCTCGAGGAACACCGCGGCAGCCATTACATGGATGTGGTCGCGCGTCTCAAGCCGGGAACGACGCTGGAGCACGCTTCGAAGGATGTGAACAGCATCGCGCAGCGGCTCGAGGGATTGTATCCGCAGACAAACACCGGCCTCGGCGCCACGGCGCGCCCGCTGCGAGAGGAGCTCTTGCCGGGAGAGGTGCGCCTGGTTGTGTGGGTGATGTTCGGGGCGGTTTGCTTCGTGCTGCTCATAGCGTGCGCCAATGTCGCCAACCTTCTGCTCGCCCGCGCAAGCGCCCGAGAACGGGAGATCGCCGTGCGCACCGCGCTCGGAGCCGGTCGTGCACGGATCGTCCGGCAGCTTCTCACCGAGAGCGTACTGGTGGGGCTGATGGGCGGCATTCTCGGGATTGGCGTCGCCTACGCTGGGCTCAAGGCAATGATCGCGAACATCCCGCTCACGCTTCCCTTCTGGATGGTATTCGACATCGACCTTCGGGTGCTCGCATTCACGATGGCGGTGGCTCTGCTGACCGGTGTGATCTTCGGCCTCGCGCCGGCCATCCAAGCGTCCAACACCAATCTCCAGACGTCGCTCAAGGAAGGAGGAAGAGGCTCCGGAGCCAGCGCGCACAAGAGCCGGCTGCGCAGCGGGCTTGTGATCGCCGAGGTCGCGCTCTCGCTCGTACTGCTCATCGGCGCATCGCTAATGGTGAAGAGCTTCCTCAGGATGCGCGGCGCCAATCCCGGATTCGATCCGAAGGGCGCGCTCACGATGCGAGTCTATCTTGGAGGGGACAAGTACGAGTCGATAACAACCCGGATGGCGATCTTCGGGCAGATTCTGGAGCGCGTGGGGTCCCTCCCCGGAGTGACGAGCGTGGCGGCTGTCAACAGCATTCCGCTCAGCGGCAACAACAACTACAACTCGTTCCAGGTCGAGGGACAGCCGGTGGTCTTCGGCCAGGAACCATCGGCCGCGACTAGATCAGCGACGGCTACCTACTTCGAGACGATGAAGATTCCGCTCGTCGCCGGCCGCGCGTTCGAAGAGCGTGAAACTCGCGATAGCACGCCGGTCGTGATAATCAGCCGGACCTTCGCGACTCGATACTGGCCCGGACAGGACGCTATCGGGAAACGCATCCGGCTGGGCAACGACTCCACTCGACCATGGTTGACCGTGGTAGGCGTGGCACCCGACATCCAGATGCGAGAGATCGACACGCCACCCGAGCCTCAGCTCTATCTCACGTATCCCTTCATGCCCAGCCGCACGATGTCGTTCGTCATACGCACCGCGGGTGGGGACGACCCCACAGGTCTTATCCGCCCCGTGCGTAGCGAGGTTGGCGCGGTGGATCCAACCCTGCCGCTCATCGAGGTCAAGTCGCTGCAGGAAGTAGTGGACCTTTCGTTCTGGGAGAACGGATTGTACGGGAAGATGTTCGGAGCTTTCGCGGTTGTAGCCTTGTTGTTGGCCGCGGTAGGCGTGTATGGCGTCATCGCCTACGCGGTTGCCCAGCGCACGCATGAGATCGGAGTGCGCATGGCGCTCGGCGCGCAGGCTGGCGATGTTTTCAGGATGGTGGTTGGACGTGGACTCGCGCTCACCCTTGCCGGCATAGTGGTCGGCCTCGCAGGCTCCTTCGCGATGACACGGCTGTTAGCGGACGTTCTGTACAACGTCAAGCCCACGGACCCGGTCGTATTCGTTGGAATCGCGCTCTTGCTTGCGGGCGTGGCGGCCGTTGCAAGCTGGGCGCCGGCGCGGCGTGCGACGGGCGTGGATCCACTCGTGGCGCTGAGGCATGACTAGCCCGCACCTTCGCGAACATCAGCGAATACTTATTGCGGACGACCAGCCCGACGTAGTGGAGGCGTTACGCCTGCTGCTCAAGGGCGCAGGCTATGCGACGCAGACCGCGCGCTCGCCGGCCGGCCTTCTGGAGGCCGTGCAGATAGAGGACATCGACGCGGTGCTCATGGATCTCAACTACACTCGCGATACCACGTCCGGACAGGAAGGGCTGGATCTGCTGCCCAAGCTTCAGGCGCTCGACTGGACG
>JBHENQ010000049.1:0-19630 GCA_046261975.1 Gemmatimonadaceae bacterium
TGTTCTCGAAAAGGAGATTGGTGAGGTTGTCGATCGCCGCCGGACTCGAGCGCTCGCTGAAGCCTACCATTACAGTGTCTTCACGAAGCGGATGAACGTCGCCTCCTTCCAGCGTGTAATTATACCTGCGTTCGGCAGCGCCGTCGTAGAGAATGCCTCTGTTGGAGAGGCTCGGGTGGTGCAGGAACAACGCCTTCATGATGAGCTCTTCCGACCACCGTACTCCGTATCGCATGGAACCTATCATCACGTGCTCACCCAACACCATCGCAGTGTCGCGCGTGAAAAATAGATTGGGAAGGGGCGGGAGCGTGTAACCGAACTCATTCAGCGCCGCAGCGAGAGGGCCAGGCTCTTCCTCTCGGCCTTCGATCAACATCTGAACCAGTTCCTCAGGCGGCCGTTCGACGATCTCTCGCACGAGAGGACCGGATGGCACCACGTCCGAGGTCTCGCGGACGAGGAGGTCTCGGGCCTCACCGGACTGGGCGATTTCCGCCAGTAGATCGCGCACGTAGTGCACTCGAGTGAACCGCTCCAGAATAGCCACGAACCGGCGGTGCTCGCTCTGAGCGCTCTCAACGTCGATGATATCGTCGTAGAGATAGTCCTCGCGCGTGCTGGGAGTCACAGCCAGCAGTTCGGGCCCAGGCGTGTGAACCAGGACTGCTTGCAGGAGACCAACCTCGGACGTGATTCTAACAGGCATCAGTGTCGGGAATCGGGAATCGGGAGTCGGGAGTCGGGAATCGGGCAGCACCAAGATAATGGCGAGGCTGAGTGCGTGCCTCGTGCGTCGGCGGCGCGTCAGTCTCCTCGGTACTGAACTCTTGGCGAAATACCCGTTACGGCATTAGCTTGTGAACAATTTCACAAGCACCTCGAACTTGACGTCGTGAAAAAAGTCGCAGATTCCACAGTCCGCCGTCTCTCGATCTATCTTCGATTTCTTGAAGAATTCGAGAGCCGCAATATGGCTACTATATCCAGCGCGGAGTTGGCTTCGCGAGGCGGAACGACATCCGCCCAGGTTCGGAAGGATCTGTCCTTTTTTGGCTCATTCGGTAAGCGGGGACTCGGATACTCTGTACCCGAACTGGCATGTCGGCTCCGGCAGATTCTAGGACTGGACCGGGAGTGGCGCGTGATCATCATAGGAGCCGGTAAGATAGGTGCCGCTCTTGGACATTACCGGGGATTCCGCCAGCGGGGATTTCAGATTTCACACGTGTTCGACTCTGACCCCGCGAAATTCGGCAAAGCGCTGGATGGCTTCATCATCCAGGACGTGAAAGATCTCGAACAGAGCGTAGCCGCCAGCGGCGCACAGATAGCCATCGTGGCGGTGCCGGCCGAAGAAGCGCAGAGGGCGATGGACGCATTAGCGAAGGCGGGTATTCAGGCCGTTCTCAATTTCGCTCCAGTTCAGTTGCAGGCGCCCGACAACGTCACCGTAAAGACCGTGAACATGGCAATGGAGCTCGAGGGACTGTCCTTCGCGCTGGTCAACCGGGAGTAGCGAACCGATTCTCAGATCGTGATGGAGCCTCGGCGAACGACGAACTGCGCTGGGGTGACATCTAAAACGAAGGGTTACCGAGGAGCGATCCGTTCGATCTGTTGTTTTCCGTCGAATCCGTGTAACCCTTCGTCCTGGATGCAACCTCGGCGCGTCCTGCCGGTGCTATCAATGATTCATAATCGGTCCACTAGCGAGCGCTGCGAGCCGAGCGAATTGCTCGGGCGTCAGGGTTTCTGGCCGCGCGGTTGGGTCAATGCCGCACGCATGCATCGTAGCGATGGCTTCAGCAGCATCCACGTCCCGGAGATTTCGCCAGACCCTGGAGATCTGTTTGCGCCGCATTCCGAAAGCAGAGATAACGAATGCGCGAAAGCCCTCTTCCAGATGAGGCGGCACTACCGGATTCGACAGCGGTGTGATACGGACGACTGCAGAGTACACGCTGGGCGGCGGCTGGAACGATCCTGGTGCGACGCGAAAGAGAGTTTCGCAGGTAGCAAACCCCTGCACGTTCACTGACAGAGCGCCAAACTGGCGCGTGCCCGGCATCGCCGACATGCGTTCGGCAACTTCCAGCTGTACGAGGAAGACGGCGCGAGACGGTCGCGGCCTTTCGAGCGCATGGAAGACTATCGGAGTTGTGATGTAGTACGGGATGTTTCCGACCAGTGCGAAATCGGCGGCGGCGGCCTCCGCCAGGTTTACTCTCAACGCGTCGCGCTCGATAACCGTGACTCGAGAATCGCCGGCGAAACGCACCCGAAGTGCGGCAGCCAAGGCCGCGTCGATCTCTATGGCGATCACTCTTCCTGCTCGCGCCGCCAATTGCGCCGTGAGAGCTCCGCGTCCCGGACCGATCTCGATTACCGTCTCACCTTCCTTCAGCATCACTGCGTCCGCGATTCGCGCGAGGATGCGAGGGTCACTGAGAAAATGCTGACCGAGACTCTTGCGGACGGGCGGGTGCTTTCCGCCTGCGTGGGAGAGAGAATCGCCGCCGCTTGTGCCCGCTCCAGGCACGAGCTAGCTGCGCAGTACTACGAGAGCGAGGTCGTCGCGCTGCGGCGTGTCGCCCGTGTATTCAGCCAGCTCTTCAAAGACACGATCGGCGATTGCGCGTGGGGTCTCGCGACGGTGGGCAGCCACGATATCGGTAACCCGCTGTTCACCCATCCGGGCGCCAAAGCGATTCGTGGCATCGCTTACCCCGTCAGTAAACAGCAGTAACACATCCTCACCGCGGCTCCATGACCGGGTCAGCGCTGTTGGAGCACCCTCGATCATGCCCAGGGGTGGATCGATGGCACCAAGACGTTCTACCAGACCGGAGGCCGTTATGATGTACGCGTGCGGATGGCCCGCGTTGACGTACTTCAGAAGCCCCTTGCCGGGATCGACTACGCCGTAGAACGTGGAGATGAACATCTCGGTCGACGCCAGCTCATCCCGGAGGGTGTCCAGGAGGGCCGTAAGGGTTACCTCCGGATCAGTCGATGACTCGGCGTGGATGGCCGAGGCGCTCATGGCGAGTGCCATGATCAGCGCCGCCCGGTAACCGTGGCTCGACACATCGCCAATCATGACTCCCGTGCAGCCGTGAGCGAACCGGAAAAGATTGTAGAAATCTCCTCCAACGCTTTCGGCCGGCACTACCCGAGCGGCCACTTGTGCCTCGGGTGCCACTAGTTCGACTTTGGGCAGGAGCTTCATTTGCAGGTCGTGAGCCAGCGCCAGCTCCTGCACAAGCTGCTGCTGATCGAGTGAAGAGCGGACGAGGCGGCTGTTCTGAATTGCCGTGCCTATCTGGGTGGCAATGGCCGTGATCAATTTCTGATCACCGGCCGAGAAGGGTTGCCCCGACCGGCGATCAGAGAGATTCACAACCCCAAGCGGCTCGCTGCCGCCGGCGGGCGACGTCCACATTATCGGTACCGACAGCATAGCCCCGAGTCTGTACGCTGACTCCGCGTCGCAAGGTTGCTCGCCGTCCTCCGCGATAGTGGCGGACTGTTCCCGAAACACTCTGGCGGAGACGCTGCTGGCATCGGCGATCGCTATGGGTCTCACCGTTTCAGAATCGACTCCCAGAGTCGCAATAGCCTGAAGCGTGTCGGTCACTCGATCGTGGGCGAGTATGGAGCCTCGCCGAGCACCTACGGTCTCGGATACCTCCTTCAGGATTATGGCCGCGGTCTCCTCGAGCGCAACGCTTCGGCCCAGGATCTCCGTTATTGTGTAGAGAAGATTTATTTCTTCGTATCGTTCAGCCAGCTCGTTGGCTGCGTGTTCAACCTCGAGTGAGGCCTGAAGCTGTTGCGTCACAACGGGAATAAGGAACTTGGAATAGCTTTCGATTGCCGCCTGTTGTGCGCATGGCCCCACGCCGAGCCAGGCGTTGCGGGGGCCCGATATCCGCGACACCGTGACCGAGCCATGCGGGGACTCCAGCGTGCCGGAGAATCCGTCGATAAGGAGGGGGGGCGGTAGCCATATCGGCTTGCCGTCTACAGCGCTGAGCAAGGTGGTTACCTCAACTTCGGGATTCCGACCCGCTTCGGCGACCCAGACGTGCGCGTGGCAGTTTGTGGCTTCGTGAAAGGCGGAGAGAACGATCTCCAGGTCAGTCATGCCTGCGGAGGGTCATTCGCACGACGTTGCCGCGATTGCTGAACCGCTCGATGTGGTCCATGAGCTGCGTCATGAGGAAAAGACCTCGTCCGTCCTCGCGCGTGATATTGTCTGGACTGGTGGGATCAATGCGGCAGGCGTCTATGTCGAAGCCCGCGCCTTCATCTACCACTTCGAGAACGAGCCTGTCTCGATCCATGTCGGCGCGGACCTGCACTGCTTTGCCTGCGTTTTCCCGGTTGCCGCGCAGAATGGCGTTCGACAGCGCTTCGGTCAATGCGACTGGAACGTTCAGAGCAACCTGTCGAGGGTTGTATGCCAATTCCTGGCATTGCCGGGTGACAAATTCGACAACGCGCTCGATGTAACGCACGTCGCTCGGAATTTCGAACTCCATGGCCACACGCATACGCGGCATCGCTGCCCCGCTGCTAGCGCGGGCGTTGGAGGGGTTGCGTTGCACTAAAACGTTTCCAGCGCTCTCTCCGTGTTGTCTGAAATCTGGAAGAGTGTATCGAGCTTGGTGAGCTCGAAGAGCGTCTTGAGATCATCGTTGAGATTGGCGAGGCGCAGTTCCCCGCCCTGCTCGCGGATTTTCTTCGACAGCGACACCAGCACGCCGAGTCCCGAGCTGTCGATGTAGCCTGTCTGGCTGAAATCGATCAGGAACTTCTTCTCGCCGCGCTCCAGCTCGTCGAGCACCTTCTGCTTGAGCTCCTGGCGGTTTCCGACGATGAGCTGCCCTTCGACATCCACCACCACGACGTCTCCGTTCTTTTCGATCGAAAAACTCATGACTCAATTCTCCAGTCGGAATTCACCAACTTTGTCTGACGGTCCAGCCCTGCCCGCGGCTTGGAGCGCAGTTATCGCCGCCACATTGATAATGTCATCGGGCGACGCTCCGCGCGAGAGATCGTTGCAGGGTTTCGCCAAGCCTTGCACTATCGGTCCTACCGCCTGTGCGCCTGCAAGCCGCTCCACCAGTTTATAGGCGATATTACCAGCATCGAGCGAGGGGAAGACCAGCACGTTCGCACCGCCTGCGACGGAGCTAAGCGGAGCTTTACGGCTTGCGACCTCCGGAATCAGTGCGGCATCACCTTGCAATTCTCCGTCCACAGCGAGATCCGGAGCTCGCCTCTTTACCAGTGCCAGGGCCTCGCGGACTCGCGATACCGAGTCTCCGCCGGAACTCCCGAGAGTGCTAAAGCTCAGGAGAGCTACTTTTGGCTCGTCGCCGACTACAAATCTCCGGTCGGCAGCTGCAGCCAGCGCGATATCCGCAAGCTGCGCCGCCGTGGGCTCAGGAATGACGGCGCAGTCGGCAAACGTCAGGACCGCGTCGATCGTGCCGCGAAACGACACTGGTGGGAAAACCATATAGAACGCGCTCGAAACGGTGCGTACCGGCGGTGCGATGCCAACGGTCCACAGCGCCGCACGAATTACCTCGGCGGTAGTGTGGAGTGCTCCCGCTACACATCCATCCGCGTACCCCAGTGCCACAAGGCCGTCCGCAAAATACAGCGGAAGAATCGCCAACTCCTCGGCCGATTGAAGGCTGAGGCCTTTCGACTCTCTTCGCTTGAACAGCTGTTCGGCTATGGCCGCCAGGCGCTCGTCTGTTCGGGGCTCGACAACCTCCACTCCTTGCAGGCCAGTCGTGGGTCGCGTCGGGTCGCATACCAGCATGGGCGCAACTATGTCCTCACGAGCCAGATGAGCCACAGCGGCGAGAATACGCTCATCGGAAGCTTCCGCGAAAACGATTCGCCGCGGGTCTGCGCGAGCCCGCTCACGCACGGACGCCTGGAAGCTCACTTCGAAGCGAATGCCTGCCTGAGCGCTCGATCGACCTGCGGATGCACGAGATCGGAAGTATCACCACCGAAGCGCGCCACTTCGCGCACGAGGCTGGAACTGACGTAGGTCAAATCGATGGAGGGCACCATGAAGATGGTTTCGAACTCGGAATACAGATGCCGATTCATGAGCGCCATTTGATACTCGTACTCGAAGTCACTCACAGCTCGCAGGCCCCGGATGGCCACTCTGGCTCCGACGCTCCGTGCGAAATCGACGAGTAGGCCCTGGAACTGCCTCACGTCGACAGGCTCATCGTTGCCGAAGGACTGCCTGATGAACTCCATGCGTTCTTCCACTGGAAACAGTGGTTGCTTGGAGACATTGTTTGTCACGGCAACGACTATGCTGTCGACGAACGCGAGACTACGCCGAATGAGATCCTCGTGTCCGCGAGTTATCGGGTCGAAGCTTCCGGCGTAGACGGCGATCCTTGCCATCATTCAGAGCCCTCGAGTGAATTGTGTTTGTAGAACGTGATCGCGGTGTCACCGTAGCGTCGTGTCTCAGCGCCCCCTGGCAGAATCTCTCTCGATGAATGCTCCACCCCCAGAGTCCGCGCGAAAGGAACTTCGAGCCAGCGTAGCGCTATGGCCTCGGCGATCCGCGACTTGTATGGTGGATCAGCGAAGGCTACGTCGTATTCGTCGCTGACGAGACGGCTCGCGAATCGGAGGGCGTCGGCGCGATGCACGGTGGCGCCTCCCCCTGCTCCTAGCGCATCGATATTGGCTCTGAGAGCATCCAGGCTCATTGCGCTCGTTTCGACGAAATGGACGCTGGCCGCCCCGCGAGATAGAGCCTCCAGACCGAGCGCTCCCGAGCCGGCGCATAGATCGAGCACGCGCGCGCCCGGAATCTCATTCTGCAGGATGCTTAGCCATGCTTCGCGAACGCGATCGGCGGTCGGTCGGACGCGTACGCCGGAAGGCGCCTTTATGGCGCGTCCCTTCCATCGGCCGCTGACGATCCGCACTCTAGTGGTTTAGCGCCGCAGGTCGGCCAGCTTGGCCTGAAGCCGATTTTGGCCGTTCCATTCATCGCGTTCCAACCGGAAGACCACATCGAATGGGACCGCGGAGTCCAGCTCGGAAGCCAGGTTGCCCATTCCCCATCCGATTGCGTCTAGCTCGGCTCCGTCCGCACAGAGTCTGATCTTTAGATGCCCGGGCGGTCCGTCCGCAGTTTGCGAAACCACGCGAGGGTGTCCAGCCAATCGTACACCCCGAGCCACAAGCACGGGTGCCGGGTTGCCAGGTCCGCAAGGCTCGCAGTGCCGGAGCAACGATTCGAGAGCGGCGTCGCATGCCGTGAGTGGCATCTCGAGATCGACTCGGATCTCGGGCGTAAGATCCTCCGGCGTCAGTCTCGAGCGCGCGACCTCGTTGAATCTGTCGGCGAATTCCGACACACGCCCAGCCTGGATGGTCACGCCTGCGGCAGCACGGTGTCCCCCGAACCTGATCAGCAGATCGCTGCACTCCGTCAGACCGCCGTGAAGATCGAACGCTGGGATAGACCGCCCTGATCCCTTTCCTTCGTCGCCCTGCAATGCGACAAGCACGACGGGACGGCAGTAATCCTCCACCAGGCGTGCTGCCACAATCCCAATGACGCCCGGATGCCAACCCGCCTCGGCCAGAACAATTCCGAAAGTTTCATCCAGATCCAACACTTCCACACGCTTTCGCGCAGCTACGAGCGTTTCGCGGTCTATCTCCTGCCGTTTCCGGTTCAACTCCTCAAACTCTCGCGCCAGAGCGTTGGCTTCGTGCTCCGTTTCGGTGAGAAGCAGCTGTACACCCTTAATTGCATGGTCCAGACGGCCGACCGCGTTGAGTCGCGGAGCCAAAATGTAGCCGATCTGGCCGGTGGTGAGGCGCTTCCCATCCAGACCGGTGGCACGCAGGAGTGCGCGAAGTCCGAGATTGCTAGTCTGGGAGATCATTCGCAATCCGTAACGTGCGAGCACGCGATTCTCGCCCCGCAATGGCGCCACATCGGCGATCGTCGCAAGGGCGACGAGGTCCAGCATGCGGTAGATGTCATCGTCGCTGCCCCCCAACGAGCGAGAGAGCGCGAGCGCCATCTTGAAGGCTACGCCGACCGCCGCCAGGTCCTTGTCGGGATAGGGACAGCCCGGACGTTTGGCATTCAGAACCGCCAGGCACTCGGGCAACGGTCCGCCCGGTAGGTGGTGGTCGGAGATGATCACGTCCATGCCAGCGGCACGGGCGGCCGACACGGGCTGAACAGCGTTGGTACCGCAGTCACACGTGACAAGTACCGCGGCACCAGCTGCCACGGCGGCATTAACGCCCGCCATCGTGAGGTCGTAGCCGTCGCGCAGTCTCTGCGGTATGAACGGTTCCGCTCGGCCGCCAAAAGCGCGAATGGTGCGCACCAGTAGAGCGGTAGAGCAGATCCCATCCACATCGTAATCGCCGTGGATAAAGATCAGCTCGCCTGCACCTATGGCTCGACCGAGGCGCCCGATCGCCAAGTCCATGTCCAGCATCAACAAGGGGTCGTGCAAGTGCTCGAGCCGGGGGCGCAGATACTGCTTGGCTCGCTCAGTGTCCGAAAAGCCGCGCTGGCACATCAGGCGCGCGACGATCTCCGGGAGATGAAGCCCCTCAGACAGGGCCGCTATCCTGGCCGGATCCGGAGACGGGGGCAATCTCCACCGCGCCTGCGGCTTTAGTCGAATTGCAGGAAGGATCACAAACTGAAACCTATCGGGGCCCCGCTATCGCAACAAGCGAGGCGGCGGACGCATCTCAGGCGGTGGAGTACAGGAGCACGCCACATGCTTCGCACACCTCGATGGCCCGGCCAGCGGCTATGAGATTGCGGCGCTGCATGGGGACGGCCGTATTGCATCGACCGCATGCTGCGCCTTGCATGATCCACAAAGCACCTCGCGAATCACGGCCGCGAATCCGGTCGTATTTTGAGAGAATAGCCCGCGAAACCCGCTGAGCGCATGCCTCGCGCTTGACTCGTGCCGCCTGAAGCGCGATCTGCACCTCTCGGCGCTCTGCATCGATTTCCGCCCTGATCGCGCGTTGGCTATCGCTAAGCTCCGTCAGCTCGAGGTCCCGAAAATCCGCGTCCTGGCGCAATGTGGTCACGCGTCCGCTCAGAGTATTGAGCTCCGATTCCTCCTGAGCCAGGACCTTCCGGGCCATGTCGATCTGAGCGAGAGCGGCAGTGCCCTCCTTGGCCTTCCGCACCTTGTCGAGCTGAGCAAGGTTGTGATCCTGGAGCTGCCTGTGCTGGTCAAACTTTCCCTGCAAGTCACGACGCTTCTTCTCCTCCGCCTCGATCTCAGTGCGGACCGATGTCACTGTTTGCTTGGCCGCTTCCATCTCGCGCTCGAGAGCTTGTTGTCTACTGTCCAGCACTGCCACCCGAGCTTCCAACTCCGCTACCACAATGTCCTCCGCCTGCAGTTCCAACAATGCCTGTAGATCAGGATGCACTTGTCCTCCTCATGCTCGTGATTTGCCGAAGTGCCGGAACCCAACAGCTCCAAGCTCCTGAACCTGCTTGAGCAACCTTACCTTGTCGCCGATCAGCTCATCCTTGTCGGCGCCTACCGCAAGCGGCAGAGTTCGGTCAATGTCCTTCATTCCCTCGCTCAACTCGCGAACGCGCAGTGCGCTGATGCTCCCTTCTATCGTACGCCGTGCGTCGACGATCGCATCCGGCTCGGCGAGCAGACCCTGGAGGACATGCGAAGTGTCCGCGGACAGGCCCGACGCCACCTCCTCAATTGCTCGCTCGCCTCCGGAGGCCACAAGGGCTTCGTAGATCTCGCGGTAGCGAGGATCGCGGAAATCATCGGCTCCTATGCGTTCGGCCACGCCGTCTATCTCCATCCTGCTGTGGAGCATCACTCGGATTAGCTCCCGTTCCGCGGCCTCCCCGCTGACGGCTTTTCGGCGAGGCTGCACAGGTCGTGGCCCTCCCGCATCCGGGGCCCTGATCTCCCGACGTGGTGCCGCCGGTGGATCCGGGATACTCTCCGGCCCGATGGCGCGTGCCTCCCGTTCGAGCACATCCCTGGAAATTCCCGTCACTTCGCTTGCTCGGCCCAGATACATGTCTCGGGTAATCGAATCAGAGGCGGCGCGAATCGTCGGCAGCAGTCTATCTATCGCCTGGCGCTTCTTGCGCAGGTCGGCGAAGTATCCTGCTCTTTCCAGCTCCTGGATCTTACGCTCGAACACATCCATGGCTGCGCCCATGATCTCACGCACGCCTTCCGTGCCGAACCTGTCGCCGAAGGTGTCGGGATCCTCGCCTTCAGGGAGCGTCACAACCTGCACCGAGAAACCGTGCCTCAGAAGCTCATCGCCCGCACGGAATGTTGCCTTCAGGCCAGCGCGATCGCTGTCGTAAAGAAGAGATGCATTGTGCGAATAGCGCTTGAGAAGAGAAGCCTGCGCCTCGGTCAAGGAGGTGCCAAGCGGAGCCACCACCGGCTCGATACCAAGCGATACCAACCTCATCACATCGAGATACCCTTCCACCACGATCACATGATCGTCACGGCGGATGCTGTGCTTGGCGAGGTGCATTCCGTACAGAAGACGGGCCTTGGAGAACACAGAGCTCTCGGCAGAGTTCAGATACTTGGGTTCGCCTGGTCCGAGCAATCGTCCCCCGAAGCCCACATGCCGGCCGACCGCGTCCTGGATCGGAAACATGAGGCGATTGCGAAACCGTGGCCGCAGCTCTTCGGTGTCCTCTCTGACATACAGGACCCCGGCCTCCAGGATTAGCGCGTCCTTGAAACCAAGGGCGTTCAAGTGGCCTCGCATGGACTGTGGATCTCGAGGTGCGAAGCCAGTGCCAAAACGGTCAGCTTCATCCCGCGTTATGTGACGCAAGGTGAGATACTCGCGCGCCTGCTGCCCCCCCACCTCATTCTCCCAGAGCTGCTCGTGAAAGAATTCCGCGGCGGCCGCGTTTATTTCCCATAGTGGCTCACGCGCATCCGGCGCATCGCGGCGCGTCTCGACTTCCCGCACTTCTACGCCGGCCTTCGCAGCGACGTATCTCACTGCGGAAGGCCAATCCAGGCCGAGTCGCTTTTGCAGGAAGGTGAAGACATCACCGCTCTCGTGGCAGACGAAGCAATAGTACATGCCCTTCCGCGCGGAGACTGAGAAATTGCGGTGGGTGCCCTGATGGAACGGGCAAGGACCGCGAAAGTCAGCACCGGCGCGTTTCAGGTTCACGTGCTCGCCTATGATCTGAACGATGTCGGCAGATTCTCGAACGCGCTCGACAGTGTCGTCGGTTATCATGTCATCACGACAGCTCCGCGATGGTCACTCCTGACCCGCCTTCGTTCCACGCGCCCAACCGGTAAGACCGGACTCGCGCGTCCGACTGCAGCAATTCCGCGACTCGCTCGCGCAGAGCACCCGTCCCCTTACCATGTATGATTCGAAGCATTTTGAGATCGGCGCGCACAGCTGAATCTATCGTGTGAAGCAGAATTCGCTCAGTCTCATCAACTCGCATTCCCCGCAAATCAATCTCGCTCGGAGCCTCGATGTCTGGGAAGTCGCCCGCAAGATGCACGGTTTCGGCGGGCCGCGCTTCCTCGCCGACGCGCGACACGCTCGACGCAGACACTGTCAGTTTAATCGCTCCCAGGCCGACTACCGCTTCGTTTCCACGGAGCTCCAGCAGACGCCCAGTGCGACCTCCCAAACTAGGCACTGAGACTGAGTCCCCAACGGTGAGCGCTCCGCCGGAGGAAGTGGTCTCACCGAACATTTCCGGGTGTTCCAGCTCTTTCAAAGCGTCTGCCTGCTCGGCTGCCAGCGTCTCGATTTGCCGGCGGGCTTCCCGTACTTCGCCGACTGTGGACTCTGCAGCCTTCAGTCCGCGGATTATGCGCTCCACCTCATTGCGCGATTCCAGTAGAAATTGGCGCGCTTCCAGCCGCGATTGTTTCTCGAGTGACCGAGCGGCGTCACGAACGGCGCTCTCCCGGCGCTGAAGCTCCGCCTGCCGCTCAGAGAGAGATTCCCTGACGGCCGCGACCTCTTGTTCGCGTCCCGCCAGCTCAGCCACTCGTTGCTCCAGGTCGGCTAGCAGCGACGTTACGTCACGCTCACCGTGAGGCAGGCGTGCCTCGGCGCTGTGGATGATGGCAGGAGGGATTTTCAGTCGCGCCGCTATGGCGAGCCCGTAAGACCTACCTGGGATACCCTTGATCAACCTAAAGGTAGGCGCCAGTTGCACATCATCGAACTGAAGAGAGGCGTTAACAACAGCAGGAGTTTCGGTCGCGATCATCTTCAGGGCGCCAAGGTGAGTCGTGGCGATCGTCAAGGCTCCTCTGGCTGTCAGTTCCTCGAGGATTGCGCCACCCAGCGCCGCCCCTTCCACCGGATCCGTGCCCGAGCCCAGTTCATCTACCAGCACCAAACACCGAGCCGTGGCGCCTGTCAGTATCTCTGCGAGGTTCTTCAAGTGCGCGCTGAAAGTTGACAGGCTTGCCTGGATGGATTGCTCGTCACCGATGTCCGCGAAAACGTCATCGAAAATAGCGATACGACTTCCCTCTCCTACAGTGGGTGGGATTCCAGCCTGCGCCATCATGGAGAGCAATCCCATCGCCTTGAGGAGCACGGTCTTTCCACCAGTGTTCGGGCCGGAGAGAAGCAGCGTACGCTCATTCGGCGCCATCTCCAGATCGAACGGGACAACTTCGCCTCCCGCGGCGAGCAATAGTGGATGCTTGCCACTGAATATCCTGAACCCAGCGGAAGGCTCCGTGAACGATGAGGGCATGCATGCAAACTCTTCAGCGAACCTGGCGCGCGCGTACAGCGAGTCGAGCTCGCCAAGCGAATCGAGGGCGTCGATCATCTGTGGTGCCAGCGGACGCAGCGACTCCGTAAGCTCACGGAGAATGCGCTCTTCCTCGCGCTGTTCCTGAGCCTCGAGCTCACGGATTCTGTTGCCGAATTCTACTGCAGCCGGCGGTTCGACAAAGAGCGTGCCGCCCGTGTCGGATTCGCCATGCACGATCCCGCCGATAGATGTGCGTGCTTCGCGTCGCACCGGGATTACATAGCGTCCACCGCGCATTGTAACCGACATATCGGCCACGCGCTGCCGCTCATCCAGTCGAGCCATCAACTTCTCGAGCAGTTGCACGAGCGCAGCTGCCGCCCCTCGCAATTCGCGCCGCACGCGCCGCAGCGCAGGCGACGCGCCGTCTCGGACCCGGCCCTCATCATCGATCGACGTCTCGATGGCACGCTCGATACCGGGCTGCTCGAAAAGGCGTCGCGCGAACGGTTCCAGGATGCGGCGCGCTGCCTCAGGTTGTCTCGAATCAATCAGGGCCGCTCGTGTGATCCGCGATGACCGAAGCAGTCCGGCGCCATCAAGAAGCTCGGAACCGTTCCAGCTGCTCGCAGCGATGCGGAGACGCTCGAGCGGTTCAGCGATATCCGGAATGCGCTCGGGCCGCCATCCAATGTCGCCCGCGACCATGGATCGCATAGCCGAGACACGCTCGTGCGCCAGATGGATCCACGCAGGCGTATTCGAGGGTCTGAGTTCGCGCACCAGCCGAGCACCGAGCTCAGACGCTGCTCGCCCGGCTATTATCTCCAGGACCTGGTCCATCTCCAGTACCGCGAGCGCGTGTCGGTTCACTTGCCCGGCCCAACCAAGCAAAAGCCCGAACGGCGCTGAGCTTGGCTCGTTCGGGCTGGTTCGCTTCTCTGCTGTTTCATCCTCAAGCCTGCTTGCTGAGCTCCTCACGTGCGATGGCGCTGATCCTGGAACCCTCAGCCTTACCCTTGAGCTGCGGAAGAACGCGACCCATAACCGCCCCGATGTTAACAGATCCCTCCGCAATTGCTGACTTCACGGCAGCCCGGATGTCATCGTCACTGGTTTGGGCAGGAAGATAACGCTCGATAATCGCAACCTCGGCGCTCTCGCGATCGGAAAGATCCTTCCGGCCGCCCTTGTCGTACATCTCGATGGACTCGCGTCTCCGCTTGACACCTTTGCGCAGAACTTCCAGCACATCATCGTCCGTGAGATCGCGCTGAAGCTCGATTCGACGATTCTTGGCGTCCGCGAGCACCGTACCAAGCAGAAGCGTGGCCGGCTTGTCCTGCGCCTTTCGAGACGCGTTCATGTCCCGCTGCAGCCGCGTGAGAAGTTCAGAACTGGTCACAGGTCACAGGGAACAGGTCACAGGAAACAGGTCTCAGGAAACAGGTCACAGGGAACAGGTCGCAGTTAATAATGGAGCAAGGTACCGATTACAGGGAACAGGCGCCGACTACGCACCCGCGGTTTGGTGTCGCCTGTCAGCTGTGACCTGTCAGCCGTGACCTGGGACCTGGGACTGGGACCTGTCACCTGGGGTTAACCTGGCGGCCACGAGAGGCGTCGTCCTCCGAGCAGGTGCGCGTGGAGATGATAAACCGATTGCCCTCCATCGGAATTGGTGTTTATGACGGTGCGATAACCCGATTCCGCCACCCCTTGGGATTCGGCGATATCGGCCGCGAGCTCCAGCATGTTGCCAAGCAATGCCGGCTTGTCTGCGCTGTTCAGGGACGCCACGTGCAGGCGGGGAATGATGAGGACGTGGACTGGCGCCTGAGGATTGACGTCGCTGAACGCGATGCAATCCGCAGTCTCGGCTATCAGTTTCGCCGGAATTTCCTTGCGTACTATGCGGCAGAACAAACAGTCGTCAGCCATTTGGATTTCCCTTTGTCTTGCGCGCGGTCAGCGCGGCCTGAACGGCACCTACGGCCACAATGGCCGCAGTCTCGAAGCGCAGTGTTTGCCGAGCGAGGCTCACAGGAATGAAATCCGACTCCATGAGTAATCTAAGCTCCGACTCCTCGACTCCACCTTCAGGTCCCACCGCGATCGTGAGCGGGGCAGTGATCGGGTGTAAGAGGAGCGATGCTCCCTCAGGGTCCAGAACATACCGGGATCCCGAAGGCACCGCTGCCAAGGCCCGTTCCAGCGAAGCATCCGGAAAGAGCGTGGGCATCCAGGCGTGTCCCGACTGCGTGAGGGCGGCAGTCATACGGCCGCGCACTTTGTCCTGGAATCCCAGCCCCTCACCTCGTGGAGAAACGCTCTTCGAGCGACGCCAAACTACGGGCCTCCAGCTCGTGATGCCAAGCTCCGTGGCCTTTTCCGCCAACCATAGCATTCGATCACGATCGGCGACTGGAACCATCAGGTGAATATCATCGCCCTGTGCGACGTCCTGGCTCGTGTCCACATCCACGCAAGCCTGGGTCTTGGTAAGGCGCACGAGCGTTCCGCTTCCAACGCCTCCCACGCCGTTTGTGAGCCGCACGCGTTGGCCAACCGCTATTCGCCTAACCAGCACGTGCCGTGCTTCACCCTCGCCCAGCGCTATCGTTCGTCCGGCAACGATATGCCCTGATACCATGAAGGTAGCTAGCGAGGTCTGGTCGTTGCGCTCCACCACTCGCCTTCCACGTCCTCAGCGTCGATGGACCAGCCCGTCCCCTCTGCCCCCATGGCGGCGCACATCTCGGCGTGTTCAGCCAGGAGCATTCCGCTCAGAACAGCTCTTCCATCGGCAGTGATCGCCGCCCGAATGCATGGCAGGAGTTGCAACAGTACGGAGGAGACGATATTCGCGAGCACCAGATGTACAGGCGCGACCAACGGAAGCAACACGGCTGCATCGCCTTGCAGGACCTTCACGCGGTCCGAAACGCTGTTCTGCTGAACGTTTGCCTCCAGATTTCCGATCGCGTCCGGGTCGATCTCAATCGCGGCGACGCCTCTGGCGCCGAGCTTGGCGGCCGCGATCGATAGAATTCCACTGCCCGCACCCAGATCGGCCACCAGATCGTCTTCGCTGATGACCTGCTGCATCAGGCGCAATATTCCGCGCGTCGTCTCGTGGTCGCCTGTCCCGAACGCCATCGCCGGCTCGATGACGATGCAAATCGCGGGGTCAGCCGGGCCGATCTCCTCGACAAGCCACGGCGGTGCTATAACGAGCGCACCCACCCGTTGAATACGCACCGCAGGAATCCACGTCTTGCCGAAGGCGCTCTCATCGGCGAGATCGGCGTCGACCGAGAGCGTGCCCTCGAGCGATTCAAGGCTCGCGTGAAGCGCTCGGAGGTCGCGGATACGAAGCATCGTAGTCACGCCGTCCGTCGTTTCCACAGTGGCGCCCGCGCCGGCTTGAATGAGAATTGCCGAAGCGAAATCGCGAGTCACCTGGGAAGGAGCTCGAACTTCAACGTGATAGAGAGGAAAATGCGGGTCTGGGGTCTGGGGTAGGGGCCCTTCAGACCCCAGACCCCAGACTTCAGACCCTAGACCCGCTGTTGGCATTTCAAGCCCCCAACGCATCCTTCATCCGCGACCAGAAACCACGGGCGCGTGACTCAGGTGGACTACCTTCAGCGGCTGCAAGTTGCTCGATTAGCGACTTTTGGGTCGCTGTGAGCTCCTCCGGCGTCCAGAGTTGCACGCGAACATGCATGTCACCGCTGCCCGTGGCGTTCACTCTCGGCAGTCCTCGTCCGCGCAATTTGAATACCTGTCCGCTCTGCGTTGCGGCAGGTATCCGTAAAGAGATAGGGGAGGTGATTCCTGCAACCTGGATGTCTGCTCCGAATACCAACTGCGCATACGTCACCAGCGCTTCGGTGTAGAGATCGGCACCATCTCGCTCGAAGCGCGAATCGTCTTCCACATCGAACTCCACCAGAACGTCTCCGCGCGGCCCGCCGTGCGAGCCCACGCTTCCCTGACCGCGAAGCGTCATGTATTGCCCGGTAGAAACTCCCGCCGGCACATTCACGGCGATCGTATGCTCGCCCCGCACACGGCCCTCTCCCTTGCACTTTCTGCACGGAGACTGGATAACGCGCCCCTGCCCCGAGCATGTGGGGCATGGTGCCACACTCACGAATTGTCCAAAGAAGGAGCGCTGAGCCCGGCGAACTTCGCCGCTGCCGCTGCACGTTGAGCAGCGCACCGGTTCCGTACCCGGTTCGGCACCGGTGCCCTGACACTTGTCGCAGGGATCCAGCAGCTTGAGTGTGAAGGACTTCTCCACTCCGGACGCGACTTCCGAGAGACCCAGCTTGACCGTGACCTTTACATCCGCGCCCGAAGCCGATCGCCCCCCCCCCCCACCTCCGCGCGCGCCGAACATGTCTTCGAAGCCCGCGAACCCACCGAAGTCGCGCATGAAGATTCCGAGCGCTTCCGAGAGATCCACGTGGTGGAATCCGCCGCCCCCGAAGCCGCCTGCGCCCCGCAGGCCCGCCTCCCCATAACGATCGTACGCCGCGCGCTTCTGCGGATCCCGCAATACGTCGTAGGCTTCAGTTATGATTTTGAAGCGTTCCTCCGCGTCCTTGGATCCGTTGTTACGGTCCGGATGGTACTGCATCGCTAGCTTGCGATAGGCTCGCTTGATGTCTTCGTCGGACGCATCGCGTGGAACGTTCAGAGCGGTATAGAAATCGGCCATCGTCGGGAGTCGGGAGTCGGGAGTCGGGAGTCGGGAGTCGGGAGTCGAATATAACGAACCGTTACTCCAGCAAGACTCCTATCAGGCGTGACGTATGAGTGACTAGAGATATGACCTTCTCGTACGGCATACGAGTGGGCCCGATGACTCCGATCACACCTGCCAGTGAGCCGGCGTGGTACTCTGTGGTCACAACCGTAAACTCCGCCAGCTGCGGATCCGCATGCTCGTTCCCGATAGTGATCGTTATTCCGGGCTTGGTACCGCGGCTTCGCAGCAGGGCAGTCACCGCGTCCGGCTGATCGGTGAGCGCAAGAATCTTGCGCATATTCTGACTGGTGGCGAACTCGGGTTGTTCCACCAGGATGGATGTCTGCCCGAACACGACGTGAGAGTCGGTGAGCGGGTGGGCGACGTCAAAAATCTGATCGCCGCTCTGCAGAAAAATGTTGAGCAGCTCTTGCGACTCTGAATCGGTTTTCGTGTCGCGCAGCCGACGCGAAAGAGTCGAGCGTATCTCACGCAAGGTTAGACCGCTGAGGCGGTCGTTGAGCACCAGGGACACTTCAGCGAGCGCCTTCTCGGCTATCTCGCCAGGCACCTCCACAAACAGACTGTGTGCTGTACCGCCACGCAGTCTGAGTACAAGAAGTATCCGCTCGCTGGAAACCCGAATGAGCTCGAGCCTCTCCAGAACAGCCTGCTCGAGCCGTGGCCCCAAGGCCACGCCTAACTCCTGAGTCAGGACGCTCAGCATCTGGGCGGCACGCCTCAGGATGGATTCGATCGCAGTGCCCCCAGTGGTGAGCTGCTTCAAGAGCCGCCCATGGGCCTGAGCGTCAATTGGAGTAATCCCCATCAGCGAATCCACGTAGAGCCGATACGCCATGTCGGTCGGGATGCGTCCAGCCGAGGTATGGGGATGCGTCAGGTAGCCCTTCTCCTCCAGATCACTCATCGTGTTGCGGATAGTGGCGGGGGAGACGTTGAGCCCAAAACGCCGAGATATCGTGCGCGAACCTGCCGGCTCCGCTGTCTCGACATACGACTGGATAACGGCCTCGAGGACGCGTCTCTCGCGTTCGCTAAGCTGTTGTTGCATCATAAGTTAAAGTATCACACCTCGCCTCGGATGTCAAGTCTAGGGCAAGCGAATCCAGTCTGAGCCATCCCTCGGGGGTCAAACGGAGACGCCCAGCATCCACGGAGGCCCATCCGGCTGCTTTCCAGAGCTCGACCCTGTTCGGACTTAGCCAAGTACATGGAAGGCCAGACGAGGTTCGTAGGCCAAGATACACAATTTCGGCCACGCGGTTCGCGCCATCAATGACTTCCTGGCCGCCCATCGGGTCAAATGCCTGCCTGCACTGCCGCTGCCAAGCAACATATGGTGCAAGATTCCAGCGCCGAACATCCCCGTCGAAGCCATGTGCTGCCGGGCCGAGCCCCAGATACGGCTTTCGCTCCCAATAGCTCGAGTTGTGGCGGGCGACCTGGCCGGCGCGGGCGTAGTTGGATACCTCGTAGTGCGAGTAACCGAATGCAGTGAGAGCTGCGTGCGCCGTTAGAAACTCGGTCTCGTACGTTTCGTCTGAGGCTTCGGCGACCTCGCCCCGCGCTCGCCACTTACCCAACGGCGTCTGAGACTCGACCGTCAGTCCGTACACTGACAGATGATCGGGAGACAATTCCACCGCACGCTGTAGGTCCAGCTCCCAGCAGCGGTGAAGCGATTCGGGGAGCGCGAAGATCAGGTCCAGCGACACATTACCTATCCCCCCTGCGCGAGCGTGCTCGACCGCCATCGCGATCTGATCCGACGTGTGAGTGCGGTGCATCCATGCAAGCGACTCGTCGTCAAACGATTGGGCTCCAATAGACACGCGATTGACGCCGGCTGCGCGCCATGCCCGCGCGGCCTTCAGTGACACGTCATCCGGATTGGCTTCGACCGTTATCTCAGCGCCCAATGCTGGGGAGAAACGCTCGAGAAGAGCGTCCAGGGTGCGCACAAGCCCATCTGCGCCCAGCAGCGACGGCGTGCCCCCGCCCAGATAGATGGT
>JBHENQ010000050.1:0-28214 GCA_046261975.1 Gemmatimonadaceae bacterium
CCCACTGCGGTGATGCGTCCCTTCCATCCAGGGACCGTGGCTTTGAAAAATGCGGTCGCCTTCCGCCACGTCCTCTGGAGGGGCAACGATCACGTACGTGAGCTGAATCTTCCCGTGGTGGGCCATGTCGATTCCTCCTCAGTGGGGTCTCGCCCGTAACAATATCCGTCGATAGACGGGCGAGTCATCTATCAACGGGACCATGTCCAGGTCAACAGGTTTCCGGGCGTTTCACATGCGCGGCCTAAACGCCCTGGCAATAAGCTGCGGCGCATTACGAAAGTAGCGGCTGGCGAGCGTCGCGAGCCAGCCGCTTCCGACAGTCGCGCCGACAGCTTCATTGCCCCGTTAGCTGTCAACGGTGGCAAGATGCTCATCGTGGAATCGGCGTGGCGTACAGATGAGGATGCCGCGCCACCCGGAAACCCGCAATAGGTCTTTGTCGCCCGAGACAATGATGCGGGTGTCTGAGGCGATCGCGGCGGCCAAGAACATCTCATCAGCGGGGTCCCCGCTCACGGATTCGGCGAGTGGCGGCGCGTCGACGACTGTGGCGTTCATCGCGATGAGTGCAAGAACCGGCTCCCACACGGCGGCGAGGTCCGGATACTGCGTCGCGAGCTCGCTACCCACGTGCTGGTACTCTACGAGGATGTCCGGCGAAAGGACCAATGAAAACCCGGCCGGCGGCCCACGCGGCCATGATCTGTCCGGGTACACCGCCGAAGAAGATCCCCGAAACGACGACATTCGTATCGAGGACGACTTTCACCGGGCGCGACGCACCTTGGCCACAGCCTTCGCAATGTCGGCTTGACGAAGCCCGGACCGCTTCGCGATACGGCGCGCATGGCCTGCCAGCCGCGCAAACTCGGTAAGACTGGGTGGGTCGAGAACCTTGAAGATCACGACATCACGATCCGCAACGACTACAAACTGGGCACCTGTCTTGAGACCCAAGCGCGCACGAATCTCTTCAGGAATGACGACTTGTCCTTTCGAGGACAGGGTGGTGGTGGCAGCCTCACTCATGGGGTCTCCCGTAGTCTTACCAGTAAGATCGCTCCCACGGCGTCCGTTGTCAACGCGAGGCCTTGCGTTGGACAGCTAACGGACCGCGCATCAGCTGCTGCGACTTCTTAACTGCGCACATCCTACGTTCCTTGAAACTGAAGCGCCCGGCAGCTGCATGCGCTTGTTAGCGTCCCACGCGATGTGATCGCGACTCATCGCACCAGAAACTGGAGGCGCGTAGTATGAGGGAACCTCCGGGAACCGAGACCGAACCGCCACTGGTACTCTGAGTCCGTCGGTTAGCGTGGTCCGGGGATTTGCGGCGTCATCACTGGTGACACGCCGGGCGACGGCGTGATCCCGTTTAGGAGATTGCCTTCCATCCGCATCCCTGTTCCCGGAGGCCCTCGTCAATGTACAGGAATGTACGGGAGCCTTCCAATGAATCGCCACCGCCATCATCCGCCACCCAAGCCTCGCCGTTCTCCCGCCGTGCTCTAACGCATCAATCCCAACGCTGCCGGCATCGACTGCGGATCGGCCCAGCACTTCGTCGCGGTGCCGCCGGATCGCGACCCGACGCCGGTCCGCTCCTTTGCGACCTTCACGGGTGATCTCTGTCGTCTGGCCGACTGGCTCACCGCCTGCCGCATCACGAGCGTGGCGATGGAAGCCACCGGTGTCTACTGGATTCCGGTGTTCGAGATTCTGGAAGCCCGCGGCTTCGCCGTCCTCCTCGTCAATGCGCGCCACGTGAAGAACGTGCCTGGCCGCAAGAGCGATGTCTCCGACTGCGAGTGGCTCCGCGACCTCCACATCGTGGGCCTGCTGCGCGGCAGCTTCCGTCCCGCGGATGCCATCGTCGCGCTCCGCGCCTATCTCCGCCACCGAGCGTCGCTCGTGGAGAACGCGAGCGCGCACGTCCAACGGATGCAGAAAGCCCTCCTGCAGATGAATGTGCAGTTACCGCTCGTGGTCAGCGACATCACCGGGGTCACGGGGTTGCGGATCCTCCGCGACATTGTCGCCGGGCAGCGCGATCCCCACCGGCTCGCCCAGCATTGCGACTATCGCTGCCGCGCCTCCGAAGCGGAGATCGTCGCCGCCCTCACGGGCAACTATCGGCCAGAGCATGTCTTCGTCCTCCAGCAACACATCACGCTCTTCGACACCTATGAGCAGCAGCTCGCCGCCTGCGACCAGGCGATCGAAGCGCATCTGGCCACGCTCGTTGCCGAACGGCACCGCCCACCTCACCCCTGCCGCAAGCCCGGCCCCGGCAGAAGCCGCGCGACAACGAACCGCGCTTCGACGTCCGGACGCCCTTGCACCACCTCACCGGCGTCGATCTCTCGCAGGTCGATGGCATCGGCCCCTACACGGCCCTGCGCTTGGTCGCCGAAATCGGGACCGATATGCGCCGCTGGCCGACCGCGCAGCACTTTACCTCGTGGCTCACCCTCGCGCCGCGGAACAAGATCTCCGGCGGGCGGCTCCTCAGCTCCCGCACGCAACCGTCCGCCAATCGCGCGGCGGCGATCCTCCGCCTCACGGCCATTAGTCTCGGCCGCACCCAAACGGCCCTTGGGGCCTTCTATCGCCGGCTCGCCTACCGCGTCCGCAAAGCCAAAGCGATTACTGCCACCACCCGCAAACTGGCCATCCTCGTGTATCGCCTGCTGAAAGGCCAGATCGTCTACCGCGATCCCGGCGCTGACGCCTACGATCTGCAACATCGCACTCGCATCCTGCAGCGGCTCCGCAAACACGCCGCCCATCTGGGCTTCGGCCTCATCGATCTCTCAACCGGTGAACTGGTCCAGGGAGCAGTTTCTTAGGAGGCATCCAGAACCTCGCCACAGACAACCGGCGTCATTGCCTTGGTCGTAGAAGCCGGCACGAGTACTCCTTGGGTCCTACCTTCACCGCGAATGTCTCTGACACGACATGCCATTTGCCAATCGGATCCCCAGAGCCATGGTTCGCTCCCATACAAGAACACTCGCATAGTGCACCTGTGGCGTTCCAGCATGCTGGAGCGCATTTCTCGGTGATTCGAAACGGCTGAATGACGTATACGCGGCCGTAGCGCTCAAGACTCCGTCGAATTGTGTCCTCGAACCAAGTCTTTGGAATGCTCCACACTTTGTACTGGGCGATCCAATCGGGCTTCGTTCTGCGACCATCGCGCAGCCAGTGGCGGTTGCCACTGGCGAAAGGAAGTCGAACAACGAGAGGTGCGAGCTTACCACCGCGCAGGACAACAGGTATTGCGGTTTGGTTCCAAACCCGCTTCAGCTTAGGGTCATTCTCATTCACAGCACCACCCACCTCCCGAGCTAGTCTGGATGCCTAAACGGATTAGAGGTAAGCTGCGCGCCCGACCAGCGTCTACCGCTGTGCTGTGATGCTCTTGCCAGCGTCGTTGAGGTCGCGTCTGCTGCGCGTCTGCTTCACCCTCACTGTTAGCCTGCCTACCCTTCAATTAGGGCGCGCGGTGCTTGCGTCTCGCAGCGACGGGTTTCCTCTGCAATCAGAGCTACATGGGTAAGGATACGTTCCAGCCTTGCGTGGGTCTCGATGCCAGACTATCCGTTTTGCGCACGATGCAAGCGTACGGCTATCAGAGTAACCGCGGCACCAACGTTCCGTGCACAAGGCCACCCGCGAGGTGCGCGAGAATCGCATGGGGAAGGCCCCATTTCCAGAACATCCAGCCATACAGGACGCCCACCGCCGCGTTCGCGGCCACGCGCAGGAATCCAACCAAGGAGATCGCGTGGAGGTGGGCGAGGCCGAACACGATCGCGGTGAGTACAAGGGC
This sequence comes from Gemmatimonadaceae bacterium, assembly GCA_046261975.1. Lineage (GTDB taxonomy): Bacteria > Gemmatimonadota > Gemmatimonadetes > Gemmatimonadales > Gemmatimonadaceae > JBHENQ01. The sequence goes on from JBHENQ010000050.1 coordinate 3,839, forward strand.
AATAAGGAAGGCGGCGTGTTGGGTCTTGCCCCATCGCATCGCCGTCCAAGCAATGACGCCCATGCCAGCGAGACGCATAGTGACCTCCTCGATCACTGAAGCGTTGACCGCGCGGCCCACCGGCCGCCACGCTGGCTCTCCGACGAACCTCGCCAGTTCCGCGTGCACTTTGGGATCGAGTTTTGCGAAAAGAAGCAGCTCGCCCGCGACCATCGTTCCGACGAGTATGCCGATCAGGACGGAGAACCCAGCGAGGGCGGCGACCTTTGCGCGATGCCGGAGAGGTCTTGGGCGAACGCGCGATGTGGCGGCGAATCCGACGACGACGAGCACCGCGCCCAAGATAGCACCAATGATGAGGTCGCTGAGATCAGAAGTAGCGACGCCATCAGCAGGGGTCTCGACGACGAACGCGAGGGTGAACGCAGCCCAAGTTGCCGCAATCGCCAGGGCACCTTGCATCGCACAGCGGTCATTTACGATGCGTATGTCAACTCCTCCGGTAGTACGTCTGCTCGATTCATGTCAGGCTAACCGCCTTGAGCTAAGCTGCAAGCGAATAGAATAAAATGCGAGCAAAGCGAGCTTCATTAGATCGCTTGTCAGCTTCAGCGTGTGTTAGCCGGCCGGGTTGATCACGCCATGGGCGGCGAGATAACAAAACCGTTTTGGATTTTGCCGAATCAACTCCCGAGCCCAGATATCCTGCTTCTCGTTGATGCTGTCAGTCGGTCCTTTGTACTCCACATACACAATGTCGTCCTGAGACCGCCAGGCAGCGACGTCCGGGTGTCCGCCACGCTTCCCAAGCTGGTCGCCAATAACTCCGGCCTTCATACGAAGGTTGTAGTCAGCGGCCCAAAGTTCCGGCTCCTCATCTTCTAGGTCGCTACGCTTTACACAGTACCTGCGCCAGCATTCGACATGTTGATAGCCGGACCACTCGCTAACCCACTTGGCATTGAAGCCAGCTTTCTTTAATCGCGCAGCAACTTCAACTTCACCGCAGGAAAAAGGCCCACATCCGCTGTCCTCTCCAACGACGAGAGGTCGCTTTCGCCACGTTTCATCATTATTTGCCTTGTCTACCTTCCATTTCAGCTGTTGTTCAGGAGTGATCGGCCAAAGCGTAAATCCGATGTCGACGTGCCATGCAAGGAATTCTGAATACCTGGAGAGCCCCGCACAGTAGGGTTCGCCGCGAGGTCGCAACGCCTGGACCCATGGAATCCGCAGAATGTCAGACGGTGAAACGCCCATAAGCCCGGTCGATGATGGTCCGCATAAGTTCTATATACACCGCGTGTTCCTCCGGTCCGTTCGCCCCTATGCTACCCCGAGCGGCCTAATCCCGCAACGTAGCAACGTTGACTCTGGCAACCGGCGCATTGACTCTTGAGGCCCAAGCCTCGGCCAATCAACACGTGCGTGTACACCCATCGTCGCCGTCACATCCCGGTGGCCGAGCAAGCCCTGGACTATGTGAATGTCCCAGCCTCGAGCAGGTACGTCGCGAACGAGTGCCGTAAGGTTTTGGCGGCAGCTCGCGCGTCCCCCACTGTCATAGCACGCAGCGGCGGAGGGGTACTTCCTTCGCAGCGCATCCGGTCACCGAGTACTATGGGTAAACGCGTGGGATCACGTGCGCGTGGGACCGCGGTGCCCAACCCCATGAGGGGACGGTCGATGACGTGACGATACAAGAAAGTGCCACCAGCGCTTGAGCCTGCGTCGACGTACGCTGATTCGGTGCGAGGACTGAAATGGCCGAGGCGAAGTTTCGCGCGCAACGTCCGGCGCAGTTTCGATTTAGGCTGCACAGATTTCTCGAAGCGTAGGAGACTCGACGACCGAGGTCTCATCTCCTATGCCTGCGCAACCAACATAGTTCCAAACGCTGGCGATATCCCTGCCCCGCGCCCAATCACCTCACCGCCTTCAACAGGAGGCGGTGCTCACACTCCAGCTCACCTCCTGAGCACCTCAGAGCGAGCCTGCTCCTACCTAGAAGGATCGATTCTCAAGGGAGTGCACGAGCGCCGCCCGTTCTCGTCGAAGTCGGCACGACGAAGAGACCATCCGTGAAGCGGATCACGTCATCGATCTGGGGGACCTTTTTCCTATTCCCCATTCCCTATTCCCTATTCCCCGCTTTAAGAAATTCTGTTCCAAGCTCCGTTACCTGCCATCGCCGCAACCCTTCGATCGCCGAAAGTTCTTCCAGTGTGGCTGGCTTCTTTCGCGCAATAGCTTCGAGTTTTTCGCGCGAGCAGAGCACTCCAGGATCCAGGTTGAGCCGCTGAGCGGCCTTCTCGCGTGCGGAACGCAACGCATTGACCCTGGGTTCGAAATCGGGGTCACGTTCCCAGCGCTGCGATTTCGGGAAGCGCGGCAAGCTGTCTTCTGCCACTGCCTGACCGCGCCGTATCGCGTCGAGAATCTCATTGCCGCGTCGTTCAAGCAGAGCGCGTGGCATTCCCTTGATTGATTCCAGCTCGGCGACGGTGCCGGGCGTGCGCTGGGCAGCCGCGAGCAGAGGTTCGTTGCCCACCACGCGAAAAGTAGCCCGGTCCAGCTCGCGGGCCTTGGCCTCCCGCCAAAGGATCAGCTCGCGAAATATCGCAAGCGCTCGCCGGCTGAGGTCGCGCGCACCCTTCACGCGCATGAAGGCATTGGCGTCGTCGTCGGTCGCTTCTCCGCCGGTATCCGGCTCCCATCTCGTGCCCTCGAGTCGCTGAAACTCCTCCGTTACCCACTCCCACCTGCCCAGCCGCTCGAGTGCGCCCTTGAGTATCTCGCGGAGCTGGAGCAGATACATAGTGTCCTGAGCAGCGTAATCGAGCATCGATCGAGTGAGCGGCCGCACCGACCAGTCGGCTCGCTGGTGCTTCTTGTCCAGCTTGACTCCGAAGTATTGTTCGAGCAGCGCAGCCAGCCCGATGGATTTCAGCCCGAGCAGTTGTGCCGCGATTCGAGTATCGAAAATATTGGTGACGTGCCAGCCGTAGTCCTGATGCAGAAGCCGTAGATCGTAGTCAGCGTCGTGAAATACGATTTCAGTGGCCGGGCTCACCAGGAGCCTGCCTAGCTCGGTCAGAGATGTCACCGCGAGTGGGTCTATTATCGCGGAAACGTCACGAGTCGATAACTGCAGGAGATAGATGCGGTCGACGAACCGATGGAAGCTCGCGCCTTCGGTATCCAGTGCGATCGCGGGAACGTCAGCAATTGTGGCCAGAAAGCGACTAGTGGCTTCAGGCTGATCCAGATAGAGTGGCTTGTGCTGAGACTCCACGCTGATGCTCCGTCGATGGCGAAAGACGCCTGAGGTTGAAAAAGTTCTCATGAGGACCAGTTAGATTGAAGGCCCTTCTCTCCGACAACAAATGACCAAATCGCTGTCTGGTAGTTCCGAGAGTACCACGGCCGAAGCGTCTCCCGGCGTGGTCGCGCAGGCCTCGGCCAAATCGAACGCGGTGCACGGCCCGCCGGGCCCGCCACCCGGAGGTGAGCGCAGGAACCGGGCGATGGGTTGGCGAACTCGCGACATCATGCGGGCGGTAGCACTGATTTTCGCGCTCTACGTGGGGCTCAAGCTACTCTGGTTCGCACGTGAGGTCGTACTCGCGATTTTTCTGGGCGTTCTGTTTGGGCTCGCCGTGTCGGCGGGCGTCGATCGTCTTCAGCGTTGGCGAATCCCACGCGGCATAGGTGCCGCCGTCATCGTTCTGGCATTCTTCGGACTCCTGTCGGGGCTTGGCGCCTGGATGGCTCCAACCATTCGCGAACAAGGTTCGGAACTACGCCAGCGGCTGCCCGAGGCAATAGACCGGGTGGAGAGCTGGCTCAACGATCGGCCCGGGCTCATGGCGATGATTCTGGGCAGCTCCGATGCAGTTCAGAGCATGGACAGCGCAACCACGACGCTGGGACAACGTCCGTCGCCGACACCGCCGCGCGAAGCTGCCGCGCCGCCGGCTGCGGCAACCATTGAAGGAGACAGCGCGAGAATCTCCTCGCTGCGCGAGCGCATCACGCAACAGTTCAGCGGCGCTACGCGGTATCTCTTCCCGTTTCTATCGTCGACACTCACGGTATTCGCGGGGCTACTGCTGATCACGTTTCTCGCCATCTACATAGCCGCGGAGCCCCATGTCTACCATCGCGGACTGATGCACCTGTTCCCGCATCGGGGGCGATCTCGCGCGGGAGAGGTGTTTACCGCGATAGCAGCAGTGCTGCGAAGGTGGCTCGTAACCCAACTCATCGCGATGCTTGTGATCGGCGTGGTAACGACGGTAGGCCTCCTGATTCTCGACGTGAAGGCAGCCTATGCTCTCGGTCTCATAGCCGGTCTGATGGAGTTCATTCCTACAGTAGGCCCGATACTCAGCGCCATACCCGCGATCGCCATGGGCTTTCTCGACTCGCCCGAAAAAGCGCTTTACGTGACTCTGCTATATGTGGGAGTTCAGTTTCTCGAGAACCACATTCTGATTCCGATGCTGATGAAAGGAGGTGTTGATCTTCCGCCGGCCATGACGATCGTTTCCCAGGCCGTCATGGCGCTGGTCTTCGGATTTCTCGGTCTCATGGTGGCGGTACCGATGCTCGCGGCGATCATGGTGCCCATGAAGATGCTTTACGTGCAGGACGTTGTGGGTGATGCCGTGAGTGTCGTGGTGGAGGAAGGCGAAGACGACTGACCAAGCCTGTCCCTGTTCCTGTCCCCTGTCCCCTGTCCCCTGTCCCCTGTCCCCTGTCACCCATTCCCCATTCCCCATTCCCTATTCCCTATTCCCTGTTCCACAGATTCCCTGCTCTCGAGAATCTGCCACGAGCGCCGTTGGGTACGTTCCCAACGCCGGTGCAGCGATTGTCCCTCCCTGGGTTGAGCAGACCGCTCTGGATCAAGCGTGACGATCTGAGCGCAGCACACCTGGGCGGGAACAAGGTAAGGTCCCTTGAGTTCCTGCTTGGCGGCCTCAGACGAGGAGATCTTGTCCTGACCGCGGGCGGCAAGGGCTCGACGCATGTTTTGGCAACAGCCGCGCACGCGCGCGCGCTTGGGATCAGGTCTCGTGCCGTGCTCTGGCGACACGACATGCATCCGATAGCCACTGCAGTGGAGGAACGTTCGTGCGTGGAGTGCGAGCGCGTCGACACGACCCGTGGGCCTGTCTCCGGTATTGCGCGAGCTCTCATGACGCGTATCCAGCTTTCCGGAAATGCCCGAGTGCGATGGATCCCGCCAGGTGGCAGCTCAGCACTGGGCGTGCTCGGCCATGTAAATGCGGCTCTGGAGCTCGCTGATCAGGTGGCACGCGGGGAGATGCCGGCGCCCGCACGAGTGTTCGTACCACTCGGTACGGGCGGAACGTGCGCCGGCCTTCTGCTTGGATTTCAGATCGCGGGTCTGGAAACGGTGGTCGTGGGAGTGCGCGTGGTCCCGCGGATTGCGGGCAACGAGCGGCGGGTACTACGATTGGTGCGTTCAGCGTCTCGCCTCATCGAGCGCTACACTGGCGAGCGTATTCCGGGGTTCCGGAGCGGAAGCCTGCAGGTGGTGCACAGCTACTACGGTGGAGCCTACGGGCGGCCGCACCGGCTGGCCTCCGGCGCAGCGGCAGCCCTTCTCTCCGCGCATGGTGTGAGGCTCGACGACACGTACAGTGCGAAAGCATTCGCGGCAGCATTCGACACAGCGCGAATGACGAGCGAAGAAAAAACCGTTATTCTCTTCTGGCACACCTTCGACGCACGCTGGCTGGGCGATAGCGCGAGCCAATTATGAATCCATGAAGGTTCGAACAGGCACCCTGGACATCGGGTACGACGAGCGCGGTGATGCGGAGAGCCCGGCGGTGGTTTTCCTGCACGGCTTTCCGCACAACCGGAAGCTCTGGGCGCCGCAGCTTGGCGCCCTGGCTACTTCCGCGGGATGTCGGTGCCTCGCTCCCGATCTTCGCGGTTTCGGGGAGTCGAGCGTGGAGCCTCCGTATTCGATGGATCAGTACGCTGACGACCTGGCTTCGTTTCTGGACGCGGTGGGCGCAGATCGCACCGTCGTGATCGGCCTCTCCATGGGCGGCTACATAGCGTTCGCGTTCTGGCGGCGGCATCGCTCCCGAGTCCGCGCGCTCGTGTTGGCCGACACTCGCGCCGGTGCGGATCAGGAGGATGGGAAGCTCAGGCGTCTGGAGATGATCGAGATGGCCCGGTCCAGGGGTAGCGAAGCCGTGGCGGACGCGATGTTGACTGGAATGACCGGGAAGACCACGCGAGAGCGGCAACCGGGCCTGTTGATCTCCGTTCGCGCGATGCTTGCGAGCGCGCCTGTGGCTGGTGTTGTCGGTGCGCTCGAGGCAATGATAACACGTCCGGATTCAACCCCCACGCTGGCGACAATCGACGTCCCGGTGCTCGTGGTGGTTGGGGAGGAAGACACGCTTACGCCGCCAAAGGAATCACAGCTTCTGAAGAACAAGATACACGACAGCCGGCTCGAGCTGATACCAGGTGCGGGACATGTAAGCAATATCGAACGGCCATCCGCCTTCAACTTTGTGGTGAACGATTTCCTGCGCGTACTCGAGCTCTGAGGTCGGCCGCGCGGCCCAACCTTTGCTCCTTTCAGTCGCAAGCAGGAGGTGGAGATGAGTATCGCAAATTGCAAGACCACGCCCCTCGCAACCGCGGCGTTCCTCGTCGCGCTCTTGGCGGCATGCGACGGTCGGGAGGAAAGAATTCTGGCAGTGAGCGGCGGCCCAGGAGGGGGGACTGCGACTATTCAGAAGGTGCAAGGCGACGGGCAGAGTGCGCCGGCAGGCACTGCGCTACGCGATACGCTCATGGTCCGCATCACGAACGCGAACGGCTCGCCCAGCATCAATACGACTGTCACGTGGACGGTGATCGCGGGTGGCGGTTTCATCGCACCATCCAGCGGTCCAACGGACTCTCTGGGTTTGGCTCGCGCTACATGGGCGTTGGGTCCGACGGCCGGTGCGAACACCGCAACGGCGAGTGCGCCAGCCGTGAGCGGTTCACCCCTGACGTTTACCGCAACCGCGCGCTAGCGCCCGTGCCGCGGAAGCGGCACGGAGTAACACGGACGCCAGTCCTCAAATTGTCTGTGTGGTCCGTGACCGTCTTATGCCCGAACATTTCTAAAATCGGGGATGGTTCGCGTGGCTGGACATCACGATGTACATCAGGCATCCGCCCAGTGCCAACTCGATAATTGCAACGATTCGATTGCCTTCGATCATTCCGGCAACACCAGTCAGAATGAGAACAAGGCTAAGCAGCGCGAGGACGACGTGGGGGATGTTCATGGTTCTATTTGTCTACTGTGGACACCGAATTGGTTGCGCGCGACGCGCAAAGTCAAGAACTGATCGCGGATTCTGCTGTTTCTCCTCACTGGCTCGATGCTGGCGCTAGCATCGCCAGGAGTGTTGTGGCAATATGATTGGTTTTTATTGTCGGTCGCTCAAGGAGGAGGGGACACACCGGATCACCGCTAGAGGGCGCCTGCTTCGGGTGCCTCCACTTCGTCCTCTGGGTCAGTCAGATAGCGAACAAGATCGCCGAAAGTTCTGGCGATGAACTCCGCGGCGCTGGGCCCGCCCGGACGAACTATGTCGCATCTGATGGCACGCATTCCAGCATCCAGCGCGCCCCGGATGTCGGTCCGCTCTATGTCTCCGATATGCAAAGCCTCGATGGGCTTCACTTCGAGAGCCTCGATGGCTGCCGCGAAGGGTTCACGACGCGGCTTCGCATGCCCTATGTCCATCGAGTACACGCGCACCGGGAAGAGGTCCAGTAACCCATCCTTCTCGAGTAACCGATCCTGCGCCGACCCGGAAGCGAATCCAGTGTCGCTTACAATCGCCAGCTTATAGCGCCTGGCAAGAGCCCGTACACAATCCACCGCTCCCGGAAGCGGCAAAGGCGGATGGTGCAGCAGCGCGTCGTCGACGGCTTCACACGCACGCGCTACGTGTTGGCAGTCCTCGGGCCTCTCGATGTTGAGACGCGAGAGCAGCCAGCGGATGCGCTCTCCGGTCTTATAGCCGCGGTGCTCGTCGCTCCACCAGCGGTGAGCTTCCTTTCCCGATGCTTTGTAAAGCTCGACGAACTCATCGTCAGGCACGGCAGGTGAGCCTATTTCGTCCAGGAGACGGCGGAGCGCGGCCTGCCGCAGCGTCACACGCGCCGGTTCCGCAGCGCCGTCGTAGAGCGTGTCCCAGTAGTCAAAGGTCAGAGCGCGCAACATCCTAACTGCCGGGAGTCGGCCGTCGGGAGTCGGGAGTCGTGATGAGTCCCTAATCCCTAATCCCTAATCCCTAGTCCCTATCTCGTCGGTTTCTGGGGCGGCGTCTCGCTCTTGAACACTTCGGCGTTGAATTGAATCATGTGCTTCATGTTCGCCGGCGTGTCCTCCTCGGGAAAGATCGCTGTTACCGGGCACTCCGGCTCGCACGCACCACAATCGATGCATTCGTCGGGGTGGATTACGAGCTGCTTTTCAATCTCATATATGCAGTCCACGGGACATACGTCGACGCATGCCTTGTCCTTGACGTCGATGCAAGCTTCGGTGATGATGTACGGCATGGCAGGCCTCGAAGATGTTCGTCCGGCGCGCGCGATGTCTTGTGCGCTACGCAAAGGAAGATAACCGAAATCTTTTCCCACAAACAAGGTCACTGACGGCCTTCGATGTTCCTCTCGGTCAATACCACGAGGCACGATCTGAATGTGCCCCTCCACGCCACTTTGCTCAGCGTGCTGCGTGATGATTTGCGTCTCACCGGCACCAAGCTCGTGTGCGACAGGGGCGAGTGCGGCGCCTGTACGGTATTGCTCGACGGTGATCCCGTGTACTCGTGTCTCACGCTTGCCGCCGCTTGCGAGGGCCGCCACATACTCACCATAGAGGGCGTGGGGTCAGACTCCGATAAGGGCCTCGGCCGGATGCAGCAGGCGTTCATCAAGCACGACGCTTCGCAGTGTGGCTTCTGCACGCCCGGACAGATTCTAGCGGCGATCGCGCTGCTTCATCGCAATCCGGATCCCACCGAACCGGAGATCGTGGATTGGATGAGCGGCAACCTTTGCAGATGCGGCACGTATCCCAAGATCGTGGCGGCGATTCAGGAAGCCGCGCGCGAGCTCCGGACAGCGCATGGCACGTAAGCCCGGAAAGCCGCGTTTCGTAGTCACCAAGATCGAGGTGGAGGGACGGGAAGAAACCAAGATAGTCGAGATGCCGGAGTTCTCTCCCGCTCCATGGCGCGAGGACGCGGGCCTGAAGGTCGTTGGCAAGAGGGCTACCAGGCGAGACGCACTCGAGAAAGTGACTGGAGCGGCGCACTACACTGCCGACATCGCGCTGCCCGGCATGCTTCACGCCGCGATACTTCGCGCACCGATCGCCAGTGGCGGCGTCACTCGGCTTGATCTTTCCGATGCGCTCGCGATGCCGGGAGTGCGGGGCGCCATAACTCAGGCTGATGTTCCCGGTATAACGATCGGCGGATTTCCGCTTTTCGACCGCGTCATACGCTACGCCGGCCAGCCGATTGCAGCGGTCTGCGCAGAGTCGCTCGACGAGGCGTTTCGCGCACTCGCCTCCATCGTCGTCGAGACGACAATTCGTGCCCACGCTGTTACGGCTGAGGAAGCGCTCTCACCCGGAGCGCCGTTCGTACACGGAAGGAAGAACCGCACCGACAACTCTCCAGATGTGGTCGAGCGCGGGGATGTTGAGAAGGGGCTCTCCGCAGCCGAGATCATCGTGTCGCGCGAGTATCGCACGCCTGTCGCCATCCACACCGCGCTCGAACCGCACGGAGCCGTTGCCAGGTGGACGGGTGACCACGTCACCGTTTGGGAGTCGACACAGGCGGTCTTCGCAGTTCGTTCCGAAGTGGCGAACGGGTTTGGCCTGCCGCTGTCGAACGTGCGCGTGATATCCGAGTACATGGGCGGCGGGTTCGGCGCCAAGAACGAAGCCGGCCCGCATACGTTCGCTGCGATCGCGCTCTCCCGCATCACGCGTCGCCCCGTGCGTTGCGTGAACGATCGCGAATCGGAACAGCTCGACACGGGCAACCGCCCCGCAACGATCCAGCGCGTCACGCTTGGCGCAAAGCAGGACGGCAAGCTCACGGCGATAGTCCTGGATGCAGACATTCCTCTCGGCGTCGGTGGATGGCAGGGCGGTCCAGCCCAGATCTATCACGAGATGTACGCTTGCAAGAACGTTCGTTCCTCCGAAACGTTCGCGTACATAAACGCAGCGGCCATGACCTCGTTTCGTGCTCCTGGTCATGCGGAGGGCGCCTTCGGCCTCGAGCGAGCGATGGACGAACTGGCCCGTGAGCTTGGCATGGATCCGCTCGATCTCAGGTTAGCCAACTACGCTCGTCGCGACCAGCGAAAGGATCGAGTGTACTCGGCCAAACGGCTTGACGATTGTTACTCTCAGGGAGCGAAGCGATTCGGCTGGAAGCTGCGAGAGCCGACGCGTACGCGCCACGGTGCCGCAACGAGCACACGTGGAGTTGCGGTCAGGCGGGGGTTTGGAATGGCTTCCCAGGTTTGGGGCACCGGTGGCGGCCCGCCCGCCTACGCGATAGTCCGGCTCAACACGGATGGAAGCGCGGACGTCCTGGCTGGAACGCAGGACCTTGGTACTGGATCGCGCACGGTGCTCGCGCAGATCGCGGCGGAAGCGCTTGGGGCGAAACTGGAGAATGTGCGCGTCGTGCTTGGCGACACCGAGCGACTTCCTTATGCGCCGAACTCCTGGGGCTCGATGACTATACCGTCTGTCGGCCCTGCCGTGCGCATGGCGGCCGAGGATGCTCGATCCGCGTTGATCGCGGCCGCCGCAGGCCTGATGGAAGTGGCACCGTCGCGCGTGGCGGTCAGCGACGGCGTCGTGCGAGTGTCACGCGGCCGCAAGCGCATGAGCATTCGCGACGTCACGGAAGCACTTGGAGACGTGATGATCATTGGGCGGGGCAGCCGCGCACCCAATGCGAACAGTATGGCGATCGCGTCTTTTGGCGCGCAATTCGCCGAGGTGGAAGTCGACATGGAGACCGGGATCGTGCGGGTGATTCGTATCGTCGCGGCCCATGACGCCGGTCGCATCGTGAACCCGGAGCTTGCCGAGAGCCAGCTTCACGGCGGCATCATCCAGGGAATCGGGTACGCGCTTTTCGAAGAGCGCGTCATGGACAGATCGCTCGGCGTGCCCGTGAATCCGACGATGCATGACTACAAGATTCCGACGATGAGCGACGTACCGGAGATAGATGCGTTTTTTGTGGCCAGTGTGGACACGCGAGCGAATCATACCGGCGCCAAAGGCCTCGCCGAGCCGCCGATCATCCCCACTGCGCCAGCAATAGCGAACGCAGTCGCGGACGCGATCGGCGCAGACATTACCGAGATTCCCCTTGCACCGTGGCGAGTGCTGGAAGCCATTGGTGGCAGCAGCCGCTGATGCTTCGCTTCAATTAGAGAGGCTGGAGTATTCAGTTCGACGAACGAGTCTCGAGTCCGCGGTAACGAGGGTCAATTCATACACCTGGGCGGTGGCGGCGATGAAGCGATCGGCTGGATCGCGGTGCGGCAGGCTAATGGACCGTGACTGAATCGCTACCTCCTGCGTGAGCGGTGCTTCGATCACTCTGGATGCGCTCAGAGCGTCTCTCAGGAAGATGGTTGGATCGCCGCTAATCTCGACTCGCCCCCTCTCGAAAATAATCAGGGATTCCCAGACGGATATAGGAGAGAGCCAGAGCTCGTTCTCATCGTCGTCCAGAGCCTTCGAAACCCGCCGTTTCAGCTTGTTGGGCGCCAGTAGGCTCCAGAGCCAGATGTGTGTGTCGAGGAGCAGCTTCACTACCGAAGTACTTCCCAGTCTCGCTCATCAGCGACGGGAGCAACGATATCTCCGACGATACGGCCGCGGTGCCTCATGGAGCCCAGCCAACCGCCTTTCCTTGGCGGCGGGGAAGGTGGGATCACCTCGGCCATGGGACTGCCGAAGCGGGTTACCACTATTGGCCGCCCGGTGCGCCGTACACGCTCCAGAACGGCCAGGCAGGTCGCCTTGAACTTCGATATGGCTATGGTTTCGCGAGCCGGGCTCATCCACAACTATACCATAGTCGACGACCATAGTCAATACGCGATGTCTCTCGGAACCTCCGGCTTTGCGCGGTATAGCGTGACGGTCTTACCAATCACCTGAATCACCTCGGCGGCTACAGCCCTGGCGAGCTCCACAGCCTCGTTACGCGCCTTTGTGTCACTCTGTTTCGGAAGCTGAACCTTTACCAGCTCGTTGGCACGTAGAGCGTCGTCGAGAGATCGAACGAGCTCCGGCGTAAATCCATGCTTGCCGACGTGGACTGTCGCCGACAGGTGATGCGCTCGCGCACGCAACGACGCACGAAACTTGGACGAAATTGCCATCTTTCGTTACGTTCCTCCCGCCAAATCGAACGGACTCAATGGCCCTGGTATTGAATGTTTAGCCGCGAACCCGATCGCGGCTTCCCCCCCATCCAACTACCTCCTACCCTCACGCGGCCGTACATGCGTCTAGCCCTGCTGCTCATCCCCACTGTCGCGTCAGCCGCATTCGCACAGGCACCGAAGATAACACCCGCGGGAGATCCATCGATCAAGAGCGACACGATCTACAGGCTCGCCGTCAATCCACAGGATCATCCTGAAGAGCCGTTCGTCTATCTTCTCGACGACGGTGTTGTCCGATTCGAGGCCGACGGCCGCGCAAGTCGCACCTACCGGCAGGTAGTCCAGATTCTGACGCGCGAAGCTGCGGAACAGTGGGGAGAGCAAACGTTCTATTTCTCCGCAAAGCGAGAGAAGCTCACGCTGAACTGGATGCGCGTCGTCAAACCCAACGGCGAGCTCGTGAGGGACAAGCCGGAGCACGAGCAGGAATCACTGGCGCCCGTGGGGCAATCCGCGCCCGTCTACACCGACCAGCGAATGCGTAGAGTGTCGATGGGTGGGATCGAGCCGGGAACCATCCTCGACTTCAGCTACACGACGGAGATCGTCGACCCGGTGATGGCCGGCGACTTCGCGTCCAGCTGGAGCGTAACTACCGGACGTCTCACGCGGCGATCGCGTCTCATTCTGGATGTCCCAGCTGCGCTGACGCCGCGACTCGAGGAGCGAAACCTTACAATCCGGCGCCGAACCATCGAGAAAAACGGGCGGCGCGTGTACACATGGACCGCGTCCGACGTCCAGAAGGAGGAGGGCGAGCCGTTCGCCGCGGACTCAAACAGCGTCTATCAGGGAATATCCATCTACGCGCCGGTGGAATGGGCGACTATCGCAAAGTGGTACGCTGGCCTATCGGCGGACCGCTATGCGCTCACGCCCGCCATCGAGAAGGAATTGTCATTCATCGTCAAGAACGCGAAAACGCAGGATGATTCTCTTCGCGCGACGTACCGCTGGGTGGCGCAGGATTTTCGCTACGTCTCGCTCTCGCTTGGCATCGACGGGTACCAGCCTCGCTATCCGGCGATCGTGCTCGAGACCAAGTACGGCGATTGCAAGGACAAGGCTACGCTCTTCATCGCGCTGGCGCGCCGCATGGGCCTAAAGGCGCACCCCGTGCTGCTCAGCTCGGGCGGCGGGATCGACCGCCGATTTCCCTCGATCAGCCAGTTCGATCACATGATCGCGGCGGTCGAGCGCGGCAAGAGTTACTTGTTCCTGGATCTCACGGCCGAGCTCACTCCTTTCAACACTCTCCCACCATCGTTGCAGGGCGAATTCGGCCTCCTGGTTCACGAGGACGGCCGTGGCGAGGAAGTAACGTTCCCAGCGGAGCCTCTTACCGCCAACCGAAGCGTGCTGCGGATCGTAGGTGAGCTTTCGAGTACTGGAGCCTTCACGGGACGCTACGAGGAGACGGCGTCGGGAACCGAGCAGTACAGTCTCCGCGGCGCGTTCACGGAAAAGATGAGCGTGAAGGAGCAGGAGCGTCTTGCGCTGAGCATCGCCAATGGAGTGTTCGAGGGTGCCTCAGGCGACAGCCTGGTACTCTTCGATGGACGGGATCTGGCCGCCGAGCCGAGAGTCACCATGCGAGTTCGCGCCGCGCGCGCGATTTCCGACGCTGGCGGCACCATGATACTCACGCTTCCTATTCGCAACTACGCCTCGCAGGGACTCGTGGCCAACCTCGAATCCCGGGAGAAGCGGCGATTTCCAATCGATGTTGGGGAAGTGATCGGGCCTGTTGAGACGGTATCGGAGTTTCGCGTCACCTTGCCAGCGGGTTGGCGCGCCCGACTCCCCGAGAAGGTGAACGCCGTCAGCGAATTCGGGTCTTACTCGGCAGACTATTCGCAGTCGGGCCGCGAGGTTGTCGTTGCTCGCAGACTGTCGGGCCGCAGCGGTACGGAACCGCCAGAGAAGATCGGTGCGTTGATCGGCTGGCTCAAGGAAGTCTCCAAGGACGACGTGAAGTACATCGTCATCGAGCGGAAGTAAGGGTCGGGAGTCGGGAGTCGGGAGTCGGGAGTCGGGAGTCGGGAGTCGAATATATGCTCAGGACACCGAGGCTCAAGGCACCATTCGAACGCCGGAAAAGTTTACGCCGAGTAACATTGAACGGTCACGGCCGGTTTTCGCCACAGGTGAAAGAGTCAGCCCCTGACCGACCGTTAAACCATTCTTGACATTCTGTCTCTGCGCGGCAGGTCCTGCGTCTGCCATCCCATAGATCCAGATGCCTAGACTGGTTAGTGCACCCGCTACGAAGGGGGCAGTGTCTACGGAACAGTCTCCGGATGCGTCGCAACTGCTCCCTGACAATGCGACCCCGAGAACCAGAGCGCCGACTGATGTCGCAAGCATGACGCCTCCCTTCGCGCCTTCCCCAGCATACATGTGCCCCGCACCAGTAAGCAAGAATGCAAACAGGGTTGCTGTTGTCGGATCTTTGTATCCAACCACGCGGCGCAGCTGTGGTTTGGCCACCGAGCCCGTTGGGGAGAAAGGCGCCGGTCCACGCGCCACCGCTTGATCAACGACAGGCTGGGCTATCGCGTTCTGTCGAGATAAGTCCGCTACACCCATTCCCTCGAATACGGACAAGGGCAGGTTCCAGGAGTACGAGCCGCCTCGCCACTCGGCTGGAACAGCGGACACGATCCGGTAATCACCCGGCTGCAGCAAAGTTGTCGCAACGCCTGATGCGTCGGTGATCAAAACAACGCTGTCGCTCGCAGAGCGATAGATGATCACACGATAGCCAACAAGAGGATAGTAGGCGGTTTGATCGTCTGAGAGTGTCACATAAGCAGTGACTACAATCTTGTCTCGAAAGCGGACTCCCGGCGTCGCCCGCTGCTGAGCACAGGCAGCGTGGGCCACCAAGGCTGAAGCACCGATACTCCAAAGAACAGACCACGATCTGCGCACGCGTTCACCTCCCATTCGACGGTTACAGCCGACGTACAAGGTAACCTGCAGACTATCCTTTTCGCGGTCAATCACCACAACACAGAACAGAGACACTAGTCCCGCTGGAGCCATACGTTGCTGCACCGTCACTGCTAAGCAAGTCGGTGTCGGGCGGCGCTCAGTGCCGGATCGGGTCAGCTTTCGTTGCGTAGCGCAATGAGATGATGCCATGTGCGCGCGCGTATCACACAAGCGTTGGGCGTGCTTTCCACTTGCCCAATCTGCCGCGAGGACGCGATACTATGGCTATGTTCATGCCGACGGCCCGATACACAGCGCGAATGGTGCGCGCTCACATTCAGGAAGGGCGCAGTTGGCCGCGTTACGAAGTGGTCCACGGGGAGCTACTCGTGACGCCGGCTCCCGCGCCAATTCACCAGCTGCTCGCGGCGCGCCTGTTTGAGCTGCTGCTCCCTTACTTACGGAGCTATGCGCCCGATCTCACGCTCTGGTTCTCGCCAGCCGACATCTCCTGGAACGATGAGACGCTCGTCCAACCAGATCTCTTCGTTGTGCCCAAGGCTGAGGTGAGCGCTACATGGAACACTTTCAAAAAGCTCACACTGGCGGTCGAGATCATCTCTCCGAGCTCCGCCCGAGCCGATCGCGTCGTAAAGCGGAGACTCTACCAGGAGCAATTGGTGCCAACGTATTGGGTGGTCGATCCGGATTCGCGCATCGTTGAAGTCTGGCATCCTGAGGCCGACCGCCCGCAGGTCGTCACTGATGAGCTGCGCTGGCGCGCGCACCAGAAGCCGCCTGAGCTGCTCATCGACCTCGGCATTCTGTTCGCGAACTTACCGCACTGACAGGCCGCGGCAAAGACCCGTTCAGGCGAGGCCCCTCTCCGCCGCCAGCGCCGCGATGCCCTCGTCTATCGTACGCGAGTGGTGCATCGAGCAGAACTTTGGCCCGCACATGGCGCAGAATTCGGCGCTCTTAAAGTACTCCGCAGGCAACGACTCGTCGTGAAACTCCCTCGCGCGCTCGGGGTCGAGTGACAACCTGAACTGTTCGTTCCAGTCGAATGCGTAACGCGCCCGCGACAACGCGTCGTCACGGTCCGTTGCTCCAGGCCGCCCTCGAGCTATGTCGGCTGCGTGCGCGGCGATCTTGTAGGCGATCACACCCTGCCTCACGTCCTCCGCGTTCGGAAGACCCAGGTGCTCCTTGGGCGTCACATAGCACAGCATGTCCGCGCCGTACCAGCCGATCATCGCCGCGCCTATCGCGCTGGTGATGTGATCGTAGCCTGGCGCGATGTCGGTGACGAGCGGCCCCAGCGTGTAGAACGGCGCCTCACCGCATATCTCCTTCTGCTTCCGCACGTTCATCTCTATCTGTTGCATGGGAATGTGCCCGGGCCCCTCTACCATGACCTGCACATCTCTCTCCCACGCCCGCCTCGTGAGCTCACCCAGAGTCTCGAGCTCGGCAAACTGCGCGCGATCGCTGGCGTCGTGTATAGAGCCGGGTCTCAGCGAATCACCGAGCGAGATCGTCACATCGTGCTGGCGAAGGATGTCGAGCACGTCTTCGTAGCGCTCGTACAATGGATTCTGTTTGCGATGATGCATCATCCACACGGCGTGCAGCGAACCTCCGCGGCTCACAATTCCCGTCACTCGACCGTACACGAGCGGCAGATGTTCCAGCAGAATGCCGGCGTGTATAGTCATGTAGTCCACACCCTGGCGAGCCTGATGCTCTATCACACCGAGAAGATCTTCGGCCGTCAGCTCCTCGAGCTCCTTCCCCATGAGCACGGCCTGGTAGATGGGGACGGTTCCGATGGGAACCGTGGACGCTTCGATTATCGCCTCGCGCACCGCGTCTATGTCACGACCCGTGGACAAGTCCATAACGGTGTCGGCGCCATATCTAACCGCCAACCGCAGTTTGTCGACCTCCTCCGCGAGACTTGACGTCACGGCAGAGTTGCCGATGTTGGCGTTTATCTTGACGCGTGAGACCTGGCCGATGCACATGGGCTCCAGTGCGCCCGCGAGGTGATGTCTATTGGCGGGAATGATCAGCCGGCCGCGCGCGACCTCACTGCGAACAAGCTCTGCATCCAGCGCCTCGCGTTCGGCGACGAAACGCATTGCATCGGTGATCTCGCCTCCACGAGCGAAGCGCATCTGGGTGCGCGCTGAAGAGGATGGCCGTGCGCGCGTCGGTGGGCCGAATGGCGGGACTTCCAGGATCTCAGCTTTCATCTTCGTGACTCCCTACGCCGGTACGAGCCGGATCAGGTTCAAAGGGACTTTCTCAGCCTGCTCACGGACGTGTGGCCGGCACCCCTGTCGATCGGGAAAATAACGGGTGTAGGGTGTGGGGTGTAGGGTGTAGGGTGTCGGGAATCGGGAATCGGGAATCGGGAATCGGAATCAGGGCGATCAGGGCGGAAGGCGCATCTCCCTCAGCAGGCTAGCGAACCGGCGGTCGGAACGCAGGGGATCCAGTCGAGGGTCAACCCCGATGAAGACCATGGAGTGCTCGCGTTGCGCGTAGGCCCGCTCAAGCCAATCGAAAGCGACGTCCCGGTTCCCCAAGCCCGTTTCAATTATGGCGATCTCGTAACCCGAAACGTGCGAACGCGCAGTCTGCAGTTCAGATCTGAGTCGAGTGGCTGCTTCGCGGTTGCCGTGGGCCGCGTGGAAATGGCCGAGCGCGCCGAGCATGCTCGGCGCGCGTGACAGCGTGAGAGCTCGTTGCAGGGATGCGCTGGCCGCAGCCGAATCGTGACGCTGCTCCTGGACCATACCCATCCAGAGATGCGCCAGTGCAAAAGTGGAGTCGAAAACGATCGCGCGCCGTGCGTGCGCGATGGCATCATCGTAGTTTCGTGCGTGGTAGGCGACCCATGCCTCTGCAGCGTTGATGATGAGCGACGCCGGCTCCAGCTGGCGAGCCTTGTACAGCTCACTTGCCGCCTCATCGAAGCGGCCCATTGCCACTAACAGGTTTCCAAAGAACTGGTGAGCGGTTGCATAACGTGGTCCGCGCTCGATAGCCTCGCGGAACTTGCGCTCGGCTTCTGCCCAGTCCCAGGCGTAGTAGAAGGTGACGTACGCCAGCGTGGCGTGCGGCTCCACAAGTGACTCGTCCAGAGCGAGAGCTCGTTCTGCTGCCTCTTGCGCACGGGGAAACGCATTCCTCGGAGCGCGGTAGTCGTAGAACCCACTGACCGCGTAGGCGTCGGCCAGACCTGCGTACGCGCGCGCATATTTGGAATCGACCTTGATAGCGGCCTCGAAGTACTGTATCGCGCTGTTCATCCCCGCCTCTGTTCGCTTGTTCCAGAAGTAGCGGCCCTTCAGGTACAGGTCGTACGCCTCGATATTTTCAGTTTGCGTCGTAACAGGCATCCCTGGTTGCTGGCTGCCTAGCTGGATCTTCAGAGCACTCGCTATGGCCCGCGAGATCTCCTCCTGCACGGTGAAGACATCCTTGATCTGCCGGTTGTAGCTCTCGGACCAGAGCTGGAAGCCATCCGCGACTTTGGTAAGCTGAACCGTTATCCGTAGCCGTTCCCGA
The DNA here is from genome assembly GCA_046261975.1 of Gemmatimonadaceae bacterium. GTDB lineage: Bacteria > Gemmatimonadota > Gemmatimonadetes > Gemmatimonadales > Gemmatimonadaceae > JBHENQ01. The sequence continues at coordinate 22,925 of JBHENQ010000050.1, forward strand.
TCCTTGCGCACGCTGCCATCGAGAACGGCACCCACGCCCAGTTGACCACCCAGCTTCTTGACGTCCGCTCTCTGGCCCTTGAGTGCGAAGGAGGACGTGCGCGACACAACGCGCAAACCGTCCACTTTAGTGAGAGCAGCGATCAGTTCCTCGGTCATTCCGTCGCTGAAGTACTCGTTCTCCAGGTCGCCGCTCAGATTCACGAAAGGAAGCACCACGATGGAATTGAGAGCGACCGGAGCGGTCGCGAACCCCGGAGCGTTCACGGCCTGGTAGCGGGAAATCACACCGTACCCGGCGAGAAGCATGAACGCCGTAACACCGGAGGTGATGATCGCCGTGCGGCCCTTTCTCGGCGAGATGGCCGACGGTGGCAGCGACGGTTTCTCATCGCCTTTCCCTTCCCCTCCGCCTCCACCCCCACCGCTCAATGCCGCGATGAACTCTGCCCCAGTCTGGAATCTGTCCGCAGGTATGAGAGACAGCGCCTTCACGACACTGCGTGCCGCTGACTCTGGCACCGCCGGCCGGTCAAGCGTCGGGTTCGGCGGCGGCAGGACGAACCGTCTCGCGATCACCGCCTGGGACGTCGGACCGGTGAACGGCGTCTGGCCCGTAAGCATCTCGTACAGCACGCAACCCAGGCTGTAGATGTCGCTCCGACCGTCTATGTCCGCCTCGCCGCTCGCCTGCTCCGGACTCATGTATGCCGGTGTGCCGACGGCGAGGCCCTTGTCGGTGATGCGCTCGGCGCCGGCAATGTCGACGGCCCGCGCGATGCCGAAGTCGGCCACCATGGCGTGCGTGGGCGAAAGCAGAATGTTCTCCGGCTTGATGTCCCGGTGGACCACTCCGCGCGCGTGCGCGTAGTTCAGCGCGTCAGCGACCTCCCTGGTGATGCGCAGCGCGTCTTCCACTGGAAGTTGCTTTTCGCGCGAAAGACGGTTCCGGAGCGACTCTCCCGCGACTTGCGGCATTACGTAGAAGAGCTGACCATCAGCCTCTCCCGAGTCGAACAGCGGCAGGATGTGCGGATGCTGCAGCCGCGAAATGACTCGGATTTCCTGAAGGAAACGCTGGGCGCCAACCGCCTGGGCTATGGGCTCGCGGAGTACTTTTAGAGCTACCTCGCGGTCATGCCGCACGTCGCGCGCGAGGAAGACCGTAGACATGCCGCCACGTCCGAGCTCCCGTTCAATAACGTAGCGGCCGGCGAGCGCCGATTCGAGCCGAGCAGGTATGTCCGCCATTGCCGATGATCATATACGGCCCGGGAGGGTGCGACAAGCACCACCGACGAGCACTGACAATCGCGCGGGATCTATGCTGCTAGTTCCTCCTCGGACGGGAATCCATGCTGCTCGCGACCGACGCGACCCTCATGTTTGGCGGTCGTCTTGTAGGTCTCGAAGCGTCCGTCGGCGGCCTGGGCTGATACCCGTGAGCGAAGCCTGTCCATCTGCGCCTCGGTCATTGGCTTGAAGCGGCTTGCCGTCTTCAGGTTCTGCTTCAGCACTTTCATGGAATCTATGCCACTCACCGTCGTCGCCACCGGGAGGCTCATCGCGTAGCGCAGAGCTTCCTTTGGAGACACGATTCGTTTCTTCACCGCGTCTCCTTCACCCCCCATGCTCTTCATTCCTATCGGTGCTATCCCGCGCCGAATGAGCTGACGCAACACTCGCCGCTCGAAGCTTCTGAAAGTGGCATCGAAGCAGTTGAGCGGTAGCTGACAGGTATCGAACGGAAATTCGTGCGATAGCATCTCCATGTGGATCGCTGGATCCTTGTGACCGGTGAACCCGACGAAACGAACCTTCCCTTCCTCCTTGGCTCTTAGAAGTGCGTCCGTCACACCGCCATTCATGAAGTGACGCTCGGCATCGTTGTAGTAGACGCACTCATGAATCTGCCAGAGGTCCAGGTAGTCGGTCTTGAGGCGGCGGAGTGACTCATCGAGCTGGCGCATAGCAGTTCTGGCATCGCGCCCGTGCGTGCAGACCTTGGTCATGAGGAACACCCGCTCACGCCAGCCACCTTCGAGCGCCCTTCCCATTCGCTTTTCGCTCTTTCCGTCGTGATACTCCCACGCGTTGTCCATGAATGTGACACCAGCATCGATCGCCTCGCGAGTTATTCGTACTGCCTCGCGTTCCGAGGACAGCAGGCCGAGATGATATCCTCCTAGCCCGATCGCGGAGACCATCTCTCCCGTACGTCCCAGAGGGCGGAGCGGAATGTCGTGCGAGCCGATGAATTCGTTATTGGTGGACATGACGAGAGAAAAAAGGGTGTCGGGTGTCGGGTGTCGGGTGTCGGTCCCGAGACCTCCACTCCCTGGTTTTCCTCTCCTGGAGTGCAACAAGTGAACCGCTACGCAGACTATGTGTGAGCTACTGGGCCTCCGGCCACGAATTGCGCACTTCGCAGCCAGGGATACTTCCTGAAGCGTTGTTCAGCCCAAAGTCAGCGCCTGTCTTAGCAGTGTAAGCTGCGCAATCCGTGGCTAATGGTTTCGGAGGAAGGAACACTTTGAATCGGGACTGCAAAAGGCCACAGATTTCACGGATAGCTCGCGCACACGGCCGCGTAAGGAACACTTAGCAGCGCACAGGCGTTAGTGCTTGTCGCGCAGCCTTGGGTGCTCGTTGCGAAACGCGAGGTCACTGCGCAGTGCGAAGAAGGTACTCAGTGCGTAGCCGACCGATCTATCGAGCTCGAGGCAGGTACGGGCGCGCACGCGATGTTCTCAGACCGCTAGTCGCCGTCCGCGGCTTCCACGCTCACGTTCGCCAAGCCGTCGTCGCGATACGTTACGAGCACTCGCCACGGGCGGCAGCAGACCTGGCAGTCCTCGACATAGTCCTGAGCTGCGCCGCCGCCCGGGTCCAACGCGATCTCGTTCACTTGGCCGCAGTAGGGGCACTGGACGGTTGCCGACGTGTCCGCCGTTCCGTCGCCGAGCGGAAACTCGTCGTCAAGACCGTCCCTGTTGGAGTTGGCCGCGAAATCCACTGTCAGGATTCCCAGGAAAACCCGCTCGCGTAGTGGTCCAGCCTTGCTTTGGGAGAGACAGTGAGCTTGAGGATTACAGTTCCTCCTACCCGCATGGCGCGGCCGCGCGCGGCCAGATCGTCCACGCCATCGCCATCCGCGTCCAGCGCGTGCAGTGCCTCGTGCGCACGGAACCTGAAATCGCCCAGTCGCACCGGCGTGACCGCGCCGTTAGCACCCTCTCCGATAAGGACCGCAATCTCTCGCACCCGCTCGAACTGGCCGGCGGTGCGCGTTACGATGAGCAACACGCGCGCACCGGCAAAGCATCCCACTGACCGGGAAGAACGAACTCGAACTGAGCCTGCCAGACGATGGGGCACATCCGCCGTGTCTGCCCGAAGACGAGCTGTTATCGAGTCTCGCACTCGCGTCACGCGCTCAACGCCGTCAGCACCGACACTGTCACGAACACACGGCGAAGGTGAAGCTGGCATTGCCGAGTCAACGCGAACTGCAACCGCGGTCAGCGGAGCTGGTTTCTGCACGAGCGCATCCACGGCCGGCGATGTCTCCAGCACTGCGACCATTCGGCCGGCCCACACGTCGAACTCAACAACCGTCGCGTCTTCCGATCCCCAGGGGCCTCTCAGACGGAAGCGATCACCCTTTTTCACAGCGGAGTGCACCGCGACCGCCTGCCGATATGTCTGCAACGCCTCCGGCGACGCGATGGCCGTATCGATCCTGCCAAGGTCCACGAGCAGCCGGCCCTTCCTGGATGCCGCCGTGAACGCGGTCTGGCCGTGCACCATGAAGACCATCTTCATGGCAAGTCCCGCTGCGGCGGGGCTGAGCGATCGCGCAGGCGCGAACGGTCGCACGGCGCTGGCTCGGCTGCTGTCCGAGGCGTTCGCCCTCGCCAGCGCTGTGATCTCGGAGTCGAGTGCCGCTCGGCGCAGCGAATCGACGTGAGCCAGCTCGGTCGCGGATGACGTGTCCCGCACACCGCAACTGATCGTGAGGGCAAGAGCAAATAGCCAGCAACACTGAAATATGTTCATCTGAGTCCGGCGAGAGCGCGACGCAGAAATCAGTCTCAACGTTGACAAGAGCCGCTCTGGAAATTGGTGGGACTACACACTAAGCTCAACGGTTGGCACCGTTCTTTCCCAAAGTTACAAGATCTGGTATCGCCCTGCGCCCATTCGAATATCACCGCGCCAGCACCGTCGGCGACGCCGTAGGCCACCTTGCGAACCCCAACTCACTGCCGCTGGGAGGAGGGACGGATCTGCTGGTCTTCATCAGGGAAGGACTGGCGGCGCCTGATGAGCTCGTGGACCTGCGGGGCCTGCCCGGATCCGGAAGCATCTCCGAGCACGAGGGCGGCCTTCGCCTGGGCGCCTCTGTTCGAATTCAGGACATCGCTCGAAGCGACTTGGTTGGGAAACTCTTTCCGATGCTGGCACGCTCATGCGCCTCCGTTGGTACTGTTGCCCTCCGGCACATGGGCACACTCGCAGGAAACCTTTGTCAGCGGCCCCGCTGCTGGTACTTCCGCCGCGACATTCCGTGTCTCAAGAACGGGGGAGACCGATGCCCCGCGAAGGAAGGCGAGAACCAGTACCACGCGATTCTGGGCGGGGGACCATGTTACATCGTGCATCCGTCCGACCCTGCCGTCGCTCTCACTGCTCTCGACGCTGAAGTGGAAATAGCGGGGCCGAGCGGAATCAGATCCGTGGCGATTGGCGAGTTCTACACTCTCCCGTCAGCAAGGCTGGACCGGGAAACGGTGCTGGAAACGGGCGAGATCGTCATCGCGATCCGTGTTCCGGGACGAGGCGCGCGCGGCTGGCAGCGCTACGACAAGCTCATGCAGCGTGGCAGCTGGGATTTCGCGCTAGTGAGTCTGGCTGCGGCTCGCCGGGTTGATGGAGACGTTCGCCTTGTCCTGGGGGGCGTAGCCCCGAAACCGTGGCGGGTGACCCAGTCCATAGAAGAAGATGCTGCTTCCGGCCTCCTCGACCTCGACGACGCTGCAACCCTCGCCGATCGCGCGTTGTATGATTGCAGCCCGCTTGCGGGCAATCGCTACAAGGTGACCCTGGCAGCGACGTTGCTCCGGCGCGCCATATCCGCCATGTTGAGTGCGGAAGCGGGGGACGCGTGACTCCCGCGGCTCGTCAGAACCCGTTCGCGTGCATCGTCCTCGCAGCCGGCGCCGGTACGCGCTTCGGGAAACCGAAGCACGACGCAAAGCTCCCGTCCGGGGATGTGGCGCGGGGGGGGG
>JBHENQ010000051.1:0-3212 GCA_046261975.1 Gemmatimonadaceae bacterium
GCAGGATGAGAAGACCGTGGAAGAAGTTGGACCAGCGCGTCCTCGCGCCGTTGAACACGTTGGCCGAGCTGCGCACCACCTCGGCGATCATGGGGAGGCCGCCGAGCATGCTCGACAACGTGTTGCCGATGCCCTTGCCCAGAAACTCCCGGTTCATGTTGGAGCGGCGCTTCCAGGGGTCCATCTTGTCAATGGCCGCCGCGGTCAGGAGCGATTCAAGGCTGGCTACGAACACGTAGGCAACAATCCAACGGATGGAGGTGCCGGTGAAGATCTTGCCGAAATCGGGGCTGGTCAGGCCGGCGATGAGCCCTCCTTCGGGTAGATTGAGCAGCAGGTTGGGGCCGAGCTGCGCTTCCTTGCCGAACGCGGAGTACGTGCGTTCGACCCCTACGCCGAAGACTATCGCCAGGACTACGCCGACTACGGCGGCAACCAGCGGCGCCGGTATGATCTTCGCCACTTTCTTCAACGCGGGCCAGGTCAGCATAATCAGCATGCTTACGATGCCGATGATCGTGACGTAGGGATTGAAGTGGGCCACACTCCCGGGAACGGAGAGGATGGGATTGAGGCCGTGAAAGAGCGGAAAGTCGATGTGAAACTCGGGCACTGCGCCGAGGGCCACGTGGATCTGCCGGAACATGATGATCACGCCGATGCCGGCGAGCATGCCGTGCACGACGGAGAGAGGAAAGAAACCCGTCATCGCGCCTGCGCGGAGCAATCCGAGCGCGATCTGAATGATCCCGCAGGCGACACCGACGGCCAATGCGTACCGGTATCCGGCGATCGGATCGCCCGCGCCCAGCGATTCGATAGCTCCCAGCACGATGACAATGAGTCCCGCCGCGGGGCCGTTGATCGTCACGTGTGACCCGCTCAGCAGTGAGACCAGCATCCCGCCGATGATGGCGGTGATGATTCCGGCTATGGGTGGTGCGCCGGATGCGAGCGCTATCCCGAGACTCAGCGGCAGGGCAATCAGGAAGATGATGGCGCCTGAGACGACGTCGCTCTTCCAGTTTTCCGCGAGACCGGGGAGCCAGTCCTTCGGCACGGGACCAGGAATTCCGCCGGTTGGAGCGTCTCTGTTCGTGGCCATTTCTCCTCCGCTGGGGTCCACGTTCGGATTCGGTCGGATCGGGCGCCTCGAATGCGCGGGTTCCGCCTTGCGGCTGACTCACCTACCTCGATCTACATACGCACACGGAACTGAACTGCAGGGTTGTCTGCCGACGAGTCGAGTCCCGCTTCGCGTGCTGTCGGCATCGTCCTATCCCGCCAGGGTTCTTTGGCGCTCTTCCACGAGCGCCTTCACCATGTCTCGTATCGAAACGATTCCCATGAGCTTTCCGCTGTCATTCACCACAACGAGGTGGCGGAATCCCTTCTCGATCATCAATCGCGCGGCGTCGACGACGTCCCAGGACGCGGTGATCGTCACCGCATTGGGCGTCATGTAGTCCGACACTTTGATGGCTGAGACGTCGGCACCCTCCGCGACGGCGCGAAGCAGGTCTCGCTCCGTGATGATTCCGGGCGGCTGTCCCTGGGCGACGATCACCGCGGAGCCCGTGTGGTGCCCCCAGATAATGCGCGCCGCTTCGGCGAGCGTCTCGTTCTGACCGACAGTCAGAACGGGAGACGCAGCAAGTGGTCCGATAAGCATCGCTCATCTTGACGAAAGAATGGCCAACCGTCAATCCTTCGTGCCCTGGGCGACCGTGCCCGCGACGCGGAGACGCCGCTGCACGGACCTGCTTCCTCGCTGCCGGGCGAGTCGCTGGGGGATTACTACCAGGGCGGCCGCTGTGGTGGGCTGCAATCCCATGCGGTTGGTAGCGACCTCGGCTTACATACGGCTGGCAGCGTGGCGGCGGTGCCCGATCCTTCGCGCTTGGCGCAGGCGTCCGCGGGTTGCTGGCCCCGTATCTCGATGGACACTTCCAGCTGGCGGCCGAACGCCAACCGAGCATCTCGTAGGCAACCAATCCGGGCGCGCACAGGTCGGCTCGGCGGTCGACCTGCGGGTCGGCTACCGCTAGCTCCGGGGCCATGTAGGCGGCGGTGCCGAGCGCCAACCCCGCCGAAGTTAGGGAGCCCACATCAGTGCCGGCAGCCGAGAGTGCCTTGGCCACACCAAAGTCGGCTACGACTGCGTGCCCGCGCGAGAGCAGGCTATTCTCCGGCTTGAGATCTCGATGAACAATCCCCTCACTATGCGCGGAGGCCAACGCGTCACCACTTCGCGCAGGACGCGCACCGCATGTGTCACCGGGAACTCTCCGGTCGCGCGAGAGACTGGCCCGCAGTGACTCTCCTGCACGAACGGCATCGTGTAGTAGAGCAGGCCGACCGCTTCACCGGCACTCAGGGTGGCACGATGTGCGGATGCTGAGCCGCGCGGCAAGCTGGACCTCGCGGCGGAATCGCTCGGCGTTGACTTCAGCCGCCCACTGGGGCGGGAGGACTTGACGACCACGTTGCGTTCGAGCGCGGTCTCTGTGGCGTGGCAGATACGCGACATTCCGCCGCCGCCGAGTTCGCGCTCCATGGCGTACGCGCTACCTAGCGTGGTCTGGAGCTGCTCGCGGCGATCAGCGGTCATGCCGGCCGTCCTTACAAACTGAACGCCACAATATGAGAGTCCGGGTGCGTGCAAGCCAGGGCGAAGCCTATCACAGCTACTCTTCATTGCCGACGCGCTCAAACAACATCACATCGGTGTGGACGAGACCGACGACGGGATCTGGTCGATCCACTTCGAAACGCCCCTCCTGAGGGGTCCGCAGCGACGCTCATCATTCGGGGCCAGTAGCTGGTCGCCGCAAAAGGCGGGGTTTCCATGCTGCCTGGCGACCATGTATATGTGTTCTCCCGGGAGGAGGACGAGCCGTTCCTCCAAATGATGTTTTATCTAAGCGCTATGCGACCATAGAGTGGCTGCACACTGCAATTCAGGCGCTACAGCTTGCACGACATGCCACTGGAACTGCGCCCTCGACCGATGAACACATTCCTGTTCGGCCGGCCAGAAGGCGACGAGTAGAAAATGCGAGGCCATCTTCCACAGCGCTGGGCGAGCTTGTCATGAAGGGAACGGAAACTGCGGAGCCTGCCCTCATGGAGCCATCTGCGGTATCTGAGGAGACGGCGGGAGCCGTCCTGCTCAACCGCTTCGGACACGATTCCTTTCAGGCAGGCCAGTG
>JBHENQ010000052.1:0-32124 GCA_046261975.1 Gemmatimonadaceae bacterium
GGGGGGGGGGGGGGGGGGGGGGGGGGGGGGGGGGGGGGGGGGGGGGGGGGGACAGATCGACAGTCTCCGTGCTCGGCTCAATGCGCGCGTCGAAGCGGAGGAGCTGGACGGATATGTGGTGTTGCCCGCGAACGTTCTCGACAGCAACGAAGTGCAATACCGGGCTCGGAGCATTGCCAGCATGACCGTGATCCGCGACCTGCGGCAAGCGGCGTCGAGGGCGGTTCAGACCGAGCGCTTGCGCAGAGCGGGTCTGAGCGGTGGTGAGGTTGCCTCTCTCATCCGCCCGGTGGAGGTAAAAGGAGCCCGAATCACCCAGCGCGGTGAGGAAGGTGGTGACGCACTTTCCACCTTCTTCTTCGCGTATATCGTCGCGTTTCTGATCTACTTCATGACAGTGTTCTACGGGACGACCGTGTTGCGCAGCGTACTCGAGGAGAAGACTAACCGGATCGCCGAAGTGATGGTCAGATCCGTGAGGCCATCGCACCTCATGGCGGGCAAGATAATCGGCGTCAGCTCCGCTGCGCTGTTGCAGGTACTCATCTGGATTGCCGCGGTCGCGGCCGCGACGCAGTCCAGCTTCATCACTGATAAGCTGGGCGTTTCAGCATCGACCCTTAGTGCGCTCTCCATCGAGCCCTGGGTTGGGCTCGCGCTACTGGGCTTTTTCGTCCTTGGTTTTCTCATGTATGCGGCGCTCTTCGCCGCGCTGGGCGCAGCCGTCACCACGGATCAGGAAGGACAGTCACTTCAGATGGTAGTCATGCTGCCGCTCATCGTCCCGCTCATGTTTCTGCTTCCGGTTACCACGGAGCCTCTCGGGACCATCGCCACGACGCTCGGCCTGATCCCACTGACGGCGCCAATCGCCATGCCCATGCGTATGGCGGCGACGGCGATTCCCGTCACGCAGATACTCCTGTCGATGCTTCTACTGATAGCGGGAGTCGCGCTGGTCGCCTGGTTGGCCGGTAAGATTTATCGCGTAGGCATTCTGAGTACGGGCAAGAAGGCCACGCTCAGGGAACTCGGCCAATGGCTGAGAGCGTCGTAATAGCGCGGCTAACATCAAGGCGGGATAGTGGCCTCACTGGAGCACTTATTCGCGAACAACCGAGCGTGGGCCGCCGCGGTAACGCGCAGGGATCCCGGATTCTTCGATCGTCTGTCTCGCCAGCAGAAGCCGAGATATCTCTGCTCGGATAGTCGCGTACCAGCGAATGAAATCGTGGGGCTCCTGCCGGGCGAGCTATTCGTGCACCGGAACGTGGCGAACGTGGTTGTTCGCGGCGACCTGAACTGCCTCAGTGTCATTCAGTACGCCGTGGATGTGTTGGGCGTCGAGCACATCATAGTTTGCGGCCACTACGGCTGCGGCGGCGTGAAGGCTGCCCTCTTCGATGAAGTGCTGGGACTGGTGGACAACTGGGTGAAGCATGTGCGAGATGTCAAGAAGCGGCATTCCCTGGAGCTCAAGGCGCTGGCTTCCGACAATCAGCTCGACCGCCTCTGTGAGCTCAACGTCATCGAGCAGGTGTTAAACACGGCCCAGACCTCTATCGTGCAGGACGCATGGGCGCGGGGCCAGCTGCTGGCTGTGCACGGCTGGATCTATGGGCTGCGGGATGGGCTGCTGAAGGAGCTCGCAGCGGGAGTGACGTCGCCGTTTGAGCTGGCGAGGTTACGGCGATAGGGTCTATGTAACACGTGCAGGGGACAGGTAACAGGTAACAGGTAACAGGTAACAGGTAACAGGTAACAGGGGACAGGTGACAGGTGACAGGTGACTTCGCTGTTCCTTTGACCTTTGACCTTTGACCTGTGACCTGTGACCTGTGACCTTCGCTCAGTTGTTCTCGGCCACAAAAGTTACGCTCGGCTCGGCACAATTCTGAAACTGGACGCGCACGTAACCACTGCCGTCATTGCCAGTGAGAACGGCGCGCACCTCGCCAGAACGGAAAGGGTGGTCACCGGTGCAGCTCGCGTCATATTGAAGCGCCGTGGATGTTACGAGAGCGAAGGAGAAATGCTCAGGGCCTCGTGCGTACGACACCGTGCCGATGGCAGAATAGGCACCATCGGGCAACGGTTGGTCATAGGAGATGCTGGAGCCGACAGCGGGCACGAAGGTCGCGCCCCACGTGCTGGAGAAGGATGCGGCTGGTTCTCCGGTCACCGCGGCAGTGAACGTCATGCTGTGGTTCTGCGAGAGCCCTGTGGAGCTGGCGTTCACGGACTGCGTTCCGTTGTGTGTGATCGAACCCGAGCCCTCGGCACCCGAGAAGACCAGACGCATGCCGGCGAGAGACAGGTTGAACGAGAAACCCGCACTCTGTGGCGTTGGATCGGAGAGTCGCAACGCGCCTGTGATTTCCAGAGACTCGGTGCCTTGACCAAAGTGACATTCCGGAAGTGCGAAGGTGATGGTGACATCGTCTGGTACGACGTCGCCATCGGTATCCACGATTGGATCCTGTGAGGGAGTTCCGCATGCCACGCTGCCGCGGGCCATTCCCGGACTCGCGCGCAAGGGCCGCGCGTATGCCATCGAAGCGAGGGGAAGTCCACCGCCAACACCGTTTGCGACATTGCTTGCGAGCAGCGAGCTGACCGACAAGCCGATCTGGGAGGACACGGCCAGGCCGATGTCGGCAGTTTGTTCCGGCGTGAGAGGCCGCTGTGGTCCGGAGGAATCGCTGCAACCGGTGATCGCGAGACCGGCTGCAAGCATACATACCGCCGCGAATAAGGTGGAAACCGAGCTATGAGAACGCATCAAATCAATCCTGTTGAGGGTACGATTAGTGGATTCCTCTCAATGACGAACGTCTCAGGTCACAGGTGACAGGTCACAGGTGACAGGTGACAGGTCACAGGTGACAGGTCACAGGTGACAGGTCACAGGGGACAGGTCATGAGTGGGGCCGAGCGGCGGAATCAGGCTCGAAGCGTGGCGAGCAGGCCGTTCAGCATCCTTCCAACATGAACTGCCAGTGCGGCTGCCTGGGTCACATCCGCGTCCCGCAGGTATCCCGAGCGGACAGCAAGCTCGAGGCAGGTTTCGACCTCGGCCAGAGAGCCACGGGCGATGGAAATGTGGTGAGCATACTCCCGTCGGTGAATTCGCCCGTTGCCTTCTGCGATGTTTGCCGGTACCGACACCGCTGAACCGCGCAAGTGATCTGCGACCGAGAAACCACTCCTCGTAGGAATCAAGGCTGCAAGACGATTAGCCTCGACTGCCAGATCCATGGCCTTAGACCAAACCTGCAAGGCACGATAGCCCTTCTGATTCATGCGTCTAGATTGGCTTGACGAAGCGAGTAAGACGACATCGAATTCATGCCATGTGGTTCATTCTACCTGTTAGCTGTCCCCTGTTAGCTGTCCCCTGTTAGCTGTCACATGTTCCCTGTCACAATCCTTGCACTATTTGCACGCGTGACTTCTGACCCCATCAGCCCGCAATCGGGGGCCCGCCCGACTCACGACTCCCGACTTCCGACTCCCGAGACCCTGGATATTCTGATCTTCACTCTTGGGGAGCAGCGCTACGGTCTGGAGATGGCGAGAGTCCGGGAAATCATCCGGGCGGTTGCGGTGGCGCCGCTTCCCAACTCACCGGAATCGGTCATGGGGGTGATCAATCTTCGGGGCGACTTGGTGCCTGTCTTTAACCTTCGGGGCCGCTTCGGCCTACCATTGAAGCAGCTGGATCCGCGCGAGCATCTCGTCATCGCTGAATCCAGGTGCAGGCTTGCAGCGCTCAGGGTTGATCGCGCCGACGGCCTGGCGTCTGTTCCCAGGCCGGATATCTCAGATGCACGCACCGTGGTGCCCGGCGTCGAGCTCGTGACTGGCGCCGCTAAGCTTCCGGATGGCCTCGTGCTGATTCATGACCTGGATGCGTTTCTTTCAGACGCCGAATCCACCAGGCTCGAGGCTGCGATGACGGATAGTAGACTCTCGGGGATGAAGTCTGTAGGAGCGGTTACGCTGTGACGCATGAAGTGTGGGCGAACCTTGAAGTGGCCGCAATCGCGGAATTACTCCATGATCGGACGGGTCTCGTCTTTCCAGCCAACCGCCAAGGGGTAGCAGAGGCCGGCATGCGGCGCGCGATGAAACGCGTCGGAATATCCGACTTTGATCAGTATCAGAAGGTCGTGCGCGCAGGCGGAGCCGCGCTTGACGACCTGGTGGCTGAGCTCACGATCGGAGAGACATATTTTTTCCGTGAGCCCAAGCAACTCGAGTTCGTCAGAAACACTGTGCTGCCGAAGATCACACGGCTCAAAGCACCAAGCAGGGACCAGCCGCTACGTGTCTGGAGCGCCGGGTGTGCTTCGGGTGAGGAGCCGTACACCCTGGCAATCATCCTGAAGGAAGAAGGTCTCGCGGACCGATCACGGGTGATCGGGACCGAGATATCGCGCCCACGGCTCGCAACCGCTCGTGCCGGTACTTACGGCAAGTGGTCGCTGCGCGGCGTTCCGGAAGATGTTGTCAAGAAATATTTCGTGTTGCGCGACCGGAAATACGTTCTCGACGCGGCTATTCGCCGTGCAGTCGAGTTTCGCTATCTGAATCTTGCCGAGGATGTGTACCCGGCAGGCAGCACTGCAATCTGGGGCATGGACCTGATACTCTGCCGAAATGTGCTGATCTATTTTGATATGGAGACCATCCAGAAAGTGGCTGAGCGGCTCATCGATTCTCTGAGTGAGAATGGCTGGCTCATTCTGGGTGCATCCGACCCGCTCATCCAGCACATGGTTCCATGCGAGACCGTGCTCACCGGAGCCGGCGCCGCGTACCGCCGCCCATCGCGTCGCAGCGGCAAGGTAACTCACGTCGCTCACATCGATGTGGACTGGCTGCCGGTTAGTGGCGCGGCAGCGAGAGGGCGTACCGAGACATCAAAGGTATCGCCGCCAGAGCCGCGCGCGCCGCGCACGCCGGAGCTGGTGTCAGCCATCGACGAGGGCACGACGCAGTCAGCGGCGCTGATCGCGGCGAGCTACGCCGCTCACGACTACGAACGTACCATCGAGCTCGCTCGGGCCGAGCTCTCCGTTCTGGACGCGAGCGTGTGGGCGCTGCTGATTCGTGCCCTTGCGAACACCGGCCGGCTGGACGAGGCACAAGCAGCTTGTCTGACATCACTCGACACTTACGGTACGTCGGTCGAGCTGATCTACCTACACTCTCTGCTTCTCAACGAAGCAGGCCATCCAGCCGACGCCGTGATAGTGGCCAAGCGGGCGCTCTATCTGGACCGTACGATGATCGTTGCCTATCTCGCGCTTGGTGGAGCTCTGACCCGGCTTGAGAGATCGGACGATGCGCGCCGCGCATTTGAGAACGCGCTCGAGCTTCTGGCGGAAATGCCGCCGGAGACGACCGTACCGTACTCGGATGGTGAGACGGCATTCCGTCTTGCTGAGATAGCTCGCGCACAAAGCGACTTTCTGGTGGGAACCGCTGCTTGAGCAACAGAACCCGCGGATCGGGACCCAGGAACGTGGAATGGGGCGCGTTCGACTGGAGCGAGCTGCGGCGCCGAGTGGAGGAGGCGGGTGAAGCAGTGCGCGAGGCAGGACAGCTGAGCCCCGAGCAGGCGACCAAAGTTCTGGAAGAGCGGGCGCGCGATCTCGCTGTTCCAGTCACGGTTGAGCGGACGGAAGAGATCGTGGAGCTGATAACCTTCAGCCTAGCCGGCCAGGCTTACGCCGTCGAATCGCGGTACGTTGTAGAGGTTTTTCCTTTGACGGATCTTGCTTACTTGCCGGGCGCCGAGTCGCCGGTCTTGGGGCTCACCGGCTGGCGCGGCCGGCTGCTTGTAATAGTCGATCTTCGCCAGATGCTGGGACAACCAAGCAAGTCCCTCGATGACCAGAAGTTCGTGCTGGTTCTGGGGAAGGAACAGCCGGTTTTTGGGATCCTTGCCGACTTGGTAGCGGATATGTTGACACTGTCAACATCCCAGATCAGCCAGTTGCCTTACACTGAGGCGGCAAACGGGCGATTCATGCGCGGCGTGACGCGAGAGGCTCAGTTGGTGTTGGACGCGGCCGTGCTGCTGGAGGAAGAAAGGCAGCGGGAATGAACGCTGCTAGCGATAAGAGGGTGAGACTGTGAGGATACTTCAGGGAGGAATGCAATGAAAGGAACCGTCGGACAGCGTATCGGACTGGGATTCGGGGTCATCCTGGTACTGATGCTCGTGGTGGCGATTCTCGGCGTCTTTGCGGTCAATCGCACGTCGGCTGCACACCGCGAGGCGCTACGCCAGCAGCGAAGTGTCACCGGGGAAGCGCTGAAAGGTAACGTTGCGGCTGGTAGCGCCGCGATATGGTATCTGCAGTACTTGTTGCGACCCGAAGAAGACTACATCAGCAGGCGCGCCAGTGCCGTCAGTGAAGCCCGGCAACACCTGGAAAGAGCACGTGACGCCAGCACTCGTTCGGAGCTCAAGGAAGTCTGGGGCGACGCTCTGGCCATTTTGGCGACCTGGGATCGCGAGGTCGAATTGTCCATCAACGCCCGGCGCACGGCAAACGAAGCGGAGGCCATACGCCTGCAGTTTACCCGGTCGCTGCCGCTGCTGAACAATCTGGAAAACATCCTCGGTCGCGGCTTACGGCTGGCGCAGGAACGCAGTGACAGTGCGGCGGCGTCAGGTGCGGCCACGGAGCGCGGCATGCGGTCGGCTCTCACGGTTGGGACGATCATCGTCCTTCTGGTCGGTTTGCTCTCGGCCTACCTGTTGTACAGAGGAGTGCGGATTCCCCTCCAGGACACGAGCTCGGTGATCGCATCTAGTGCAGCAGAGATCGTAGCGGCAACGGCGCAGCAGGCCGCGGGAACGAACGAGTCCATGGCTGCGGTAACGGAGACGGTCGCCACGGTCGATGAAGTGTCGCGCACGGCTGAGCAGGCGGCGGAGCGTGCGAAGGCAATGGCGGAGGGCGCTCAACGGACGGCCGAAATCGGCCGGAACGGACGTAAAGCCGTTGAGGCTTCCACCCAGGCAATGGCCTCGGTAAAGGAGCAGGTCGAATCCATCGGCGAGAGCATTCTCTCGCTGGCTGAGCAGGCTCAGGCGGTAGGGGAGATCATCACGGCGGTGAACGACGTTGCAGAGCGTATCAATCTGCTCGCACTCAACGCCGCCGTTGAGGCCGCGCGCGCAGGTGAGCAGGGACGTGGCTTCGCGGTCGTTGCTGCGGAGGTCAAGAGCTTGGCGGAGCAGTCGAAGAAATCAACGGTGCAGGTGCGCCAGATCCTGGGAGAGATCCAGCGCGCCACATCGAGCGCAGTGATGGCGACGGAGAAGGGCACCAAGCAGGTGGCGGCAGGCGTTCGGCAGGTTGCGGAGGCGGGCGCGACGATTGGGGCGCTTGCGGATGCAGTTGCCGAAGGAGCACAGGCGTCTGCTCAGATCGTGGCGTCGTCGGGACAGCAAGCGATAGGCATGGAGCAGATCCGGCAAGCAATCACGAACATTCAGGAAGCGACCCAACAGAGCTTGGGCGCTTCAAGGCAAACCGAGACAGCGGCGCAAGAGCTCACCAGAGTTGGGACGCGGCTCGTGGATCTTGTCGGCGTGAGGAACGAGCACAGGAAGCAGCAGCGCGTATGATCGAGCGCGGGCTGTCGCAGCGTCTACTCGCGACTTTTCTGGATGAGTTGGACGAGCAGGTGCGGGCGCTGAACGCGGATCTTCTCGTTCTCGAGTCGCAGCCGGACGATGCGGACCGGCTGAAGAGTGTGTTTCGTATCGCCCACACGTTGAAGGGTGCTGCGCGGGCGGCTGCAGTCCCAGCAGTGGAGGAGCTCAGCCACACGCTCGAAACGATGCTTGCTGGAGCGCGCGAGGGAGCGCGTGCGTTGGAGAAGGACCACCTGGACACTCTCTTCGCAGCGGCGGATGCCTTGAGTGATGCCGGGCAGCGCATACGAGGCGGCCAGTCTCTGGATGATTCGCCACTGGCTCTCATGTCTCGCACACTGAGGGACGGAAGGCCGCTTCCGGCAGACGAGCGTAGCCGGACAAGGCTGCCCAAACAGGCGCCGGAGCCGACCTTCAATGCCGAAACCAGCGAACACCCTCCGACGTCGCGCACACCTACTTCCGCAGAGGTAGTTGAGGAAAACATTCGCGTGGGAACGGCGAAGCTGGACACGATGCTTGCTACCGCTGGCCAGCTACTCATGGGAGTCGGCCGCGTGGAGAGTGTTGCCGGAGAGATGGACGAGCTTCAGGAAGCTGCGTCTCGCTGGGCTGGCACGTGGCACCGGTCCTCGGGAAAGATCCGGGTTGCACTCGAGCGAACCGGAATGCCAACGGACATGACCGCGGCACTCGCGGTTCTGGACAAGCAGGCCCAGCAGTTCGCCCGGGATACCGCGCGGCTGGCTCAACAAGTCTCGAGAGACTCACAGTCGTTGTCCCGGGTAGCGGACGATGTCATGGAGCGAACGCGAGGGCTCCGCATGCGTCCGTTCACCGAGGCTACGGAAGCGCTTCCACGCCTGGTGCGCGACGTCGCCTCGGAGACCAGAAAGGAAGTGGATCTGCAAATAAGCGGCGGCGAGCTCGAAGCCGACAGAATCATTCTGGATGGGCTGCGTGAAGCGATAGTCCATCTGGTGCGCAACGCGATCGACCATGGAATAGAGTCACCGGCGGAGCGCGAGAGCAAAGGAAAGAATCGGCGCGGCAACGTGGAGGTGTCCGCAGCGCTCCGGGGTGACAGCATGCTAGTGACGGTTAAGGATGACGGAACCGGTCTCAACCTCCAAGCCATCCGGGCGAAACTGGTCTCCCGGGGCCGGGCTGTCCCTGAGGATGATCGTGCGCTGGCGCGCGTGTTGTTCGAAGGAGGATTCTCCACAAGAAAGCAGGCGACGTCCATCTCGGGCCGCGGAGTAGGTCTCGACATCGTGGAATCGGCCGTCGAGCGGATTCGCGGAAGCGTGGATGTGACATGGATCCCGGGCACGGGCAGCACATTCACGATGTCGGTGCCTCTGACGCTCTCCACTGTGCGAGCCATGCTTGTCGCCGCCGGATCGCAGATCGTGGCAATTCCGACAAGCGCGGTGGAGCGGATGATGCGGCTGGAGCTCGATGAAATCAGCGACATAGATGGGCAGCGAGCGCTCATGACTCCGGACGGTCCGGTGCCGGTAGCATCACTGGCCCGGCTGCTTGGACCGCCAATGGCGGAGCGGGCAGTTGGCGAGCGATTGTTCGCCGTGTTGGTGGCTGCGGGAAGGCGCAGGGTTGTTGTCGTGGTGGATGAGCTCCTCGAGGAGGCGGAGCTGGTCGTACGGCCCATTGGCCGGCCGGTGCCACGTCTCAGCGGGGCAGCACTGCTACCGTCAGGGCGCGTTGCACTCGTAGTCAACGTATCGGCGATCACGGCCACCGGAATCGTGCGTGATGCCAGCGCGGGTGGCGCAGTCGTAGCAGCCTCAGCGATGGCGAAAGTCGAGCGCAAGAGAATCCTCGTAGCCGACGATTCCATAACGACACGCACGCTGGAGCAGAGCGTGCTCGAAGCCGCAGGTTACGACGTCGTTACGGCTGTTGATGGCGCGGATGCCTGGCGGATGTTACAGGAACGTGGAGCCGATCTCCTGGTAACGGACATAGAGATGCCGCGCATGGACGGGTTCGCTCTCACGCAGAAGATTCGAGCCTCGGAGCGCCACAAGGAGCTTCCAGTAATTCTGGTAACGTCGCTCGAGTCCGAGGAGCATCGTTCACAGGGGATGGATGCAGGTGCGGACGCCTACATCGTGAAGACGAGCTTCGATCAGGCCGCCCTCCTGTCGACGATCAAGCAGTTGATACGATGAAAAAGGGCGATATACGTGTGCTTGTGGTTGATGATTCGGCGACTGTGCGAAAGTTGTTGGTGGAGATCCTCGAGAGCGATCCGGAGATCAAGGTTGTAGGCGAGGCATCGAACGGCGCCGAGGCGGTTGAGAAGACGGTCAAGCTCAGTCCGAACGTGATCACGATGGATGTCAACATGCCTGTGATGGATGGACTGGACGCCACCAAGGAAATAATGATCGCGGCTCCAACGCCAATCGTTATAGTGTCGGCGAGCGGCAGTCGCAGCGCCATGGACCTGAGCTTCAACGCTACGCAGGCCGGCGCGCTGATGGTGGTGTCAAAGCCTCAAGGGCCTGACTCTCCCCGATATGAGGAGAAGCGCGGCCAGTTGATCGCGATGGTCAAAGCCATGTCAAAGGTCAAGGTCGTTCGCCATTGGGGATCGGCGGCAACGCAGACAGTGCAGACCCCAGCCACGGCCAAGCCGGCGTTCAGAGTCGATGATGCGAAGCGAAAGAGGATCGGCAAGCTGGTAGCGATTGGAACGTCTACCGGCGGACCGGCGGCGCTGCGTCGCATACTCATCGATCTTCCGCGCGACTTCAAAGCCCCGATCCTGGTTGTGCAGCACATCGCGAAGGGCTTCGTAGCGGGCCTCGCATCATGGCTCGACACGGGCTGCAAGCTCCATGTCAGGGTGGCGGAGCATGGAGAACAAGCCTTGCCTCGCACCGTCTATATTGCTCCCGACGATCGCCACCTCGGAGTCACTGCGGATGGACAGACTCTGTTGTCGGAAGATCCACCGATTGGGGGATTCCGTCCTTCGGCGTCCTACTTGTTCAGCTCTGTGGCTCGGGCATATGGCTCGAGCGCCGTAGCTCTTATTCTGACTGGGATGGGCAGCGACGGAGTGGCAGGACTGCGAGAGCTTCGCGCGTCCGGAGGACGAGTAGTAGCACAGGATGAAGCAACTTCTGTGGTGTACGGCATGGCGCAGGAGGCAGTTCGCGCCGGCGTGGTGGAAAAGGTCTTGTCGCTCGACCAGATGGCGAGCCAGCTCGTGGAGCTTGTGTCATGAGCAAACGAGCGAAAAGGGTGCTCGTCGTGGAGGATAGCCCCACACAGGCCACTCTGCTGGGCTCATTGCTGACCGACGCGGGCTACGACCCCGTTGTGACGCGGAGCGGAGAGCAGGCGCTCGAGACTATTGCTTCGGATGCTGACTTCGACCTCGTGATGAGCGACGTCGTGATGCCTGGAATAACCGGTTATGAAGTTTGCCGCCGGATCAAGCAGCAGCCTGCCAAACGCGACCTTCCGGTGGTGCTGCTCACTAGTCTCAGCGATCCAATGGACATCGTTCGCGGGCTGGAGTGCGGCGCCGACAACTACATCACCAAGCCCTACGACCCCGAACATCTCATCCAGCGCGTGAAACAGGTGCTGGATAACCGCGAGATGCGGCGTGTAGAGAGTCCTGACGGAAGCGTCGACATCGCCTTCCAGGGCGAGAAGTTCAGGATCACAGCGAACAAGCAGCAGATTCTGGATCTTCTGATATCCAGCTACGAGGAGCTTGTCCGCACCAACCGCGCAGTAGAGGAGTCGCGGCGGCAGCTTGAAAATCGAACGCGCGACGCCGAGCAAGCGCGTGAGGAAGCCGAGGCGGCGAACCACGCGAAGTCCGATTTTCTGGCGATGATGAGTCACGAACTGCGCACGCCGCTCAACGCGATCAGCGGTTACTCGCAACTGATGCTCGACGGCGTGAACGGACCAGTGACAGAGGCGCAAACCACGAGCCTCACACGCATCCTCCGCAATCAGTCGCATCTTCTCGGTCTGATCAACGATGTACTCAACTTCGCCAAGACCGAATCCGGCAAGGTCAGCCTCGACTTCTCCGATGTTCCGGTGGATGCGACCCTGGCTAGCGCCGAGGAGCTGATTCACCCCCAGCTCGTGGCCAAAAAGCTAGAGTATTCCTACGACCGCGGTGATCCATCCGTGAGAGTGAGAGCCGATCCCGAACGCCTGACACAGATAATTCTGAATCTCCTTACCAACGCGGTGAAATTCACGCCGGCCGGGGGCAAGATCACGCTCTGCTGGCGAGTGAGCGGGGATGATGTGTTGGTGCAGCTGGAAGACAATGGCATGGGGATTCCGCCCGATAAGCTCAAATCGGTCTTCGACCCGTTTGTTCAGGTCGAGCAGCGACGAACGAGCAGCAACGAGGGAGTCGGTCTCGGACTCGCGATAAGCAGGGAGCTGGCGCGAGCGATGAGCGGTGATCTGACCGTGGAAAGCAAGGTTGGAAAAGGATCGATCTTCACTCTGAGGTTGCCCAGATCCAGCAACAAGGAGATCGAACGCAAAAAGGGGAGATAGGACAAGATTCCTGCCCCATCTCCCCCCCCGTTCCGGTGCTTCACCAGCTCGTTATCATTCGTCCCGTATTACGATCACCACGCGATTCCTGCGGAAAACCTCTATACGGTCGGCGCGGTTGTCGCCGTCCGTGTTGAACCATCTCTGAAGGATTCGGCCGTTCGCGTCGCGCCAAGTCACGATCTTGAGCTCGTTCTCGTTCCGAACTTCCGTGAAATCCGCGCGCAGCGTACGACTTCCCAGCCACTGGCGCACGTCGTTGTTTCTCTCGCCACGGCGGAAAGCGATTGCCGATTCCATGCGCGGCATCTCCGACGGCACTCGCGTGCGGAGTACGAACGCATCGCAGAATTCATCGCGGTTGCGATCGTCGCAGTCGACCCTTTCACCAAGGTCAATCTCGCGCCGTGGCCGGTCATCGCGCCTCGGACGGTCGTCATCGTCGCGTCGCGGACGGTCGTCGCGGTCTCGGTCCTCGCGGCCGCGCTTGTCATCCTTATCGCGGCGGTCGTCATCGTCGCGGTCCGCGCGACCACGTTTATCGTCCTCATCACGGCGGTTTCGGCGTGGATCGTCATCGCCGAAGATCACGCGGCCGTTGGATGGTACTTCCCGCCGAGCCTGTTCACAGTTCATTGGCGCCGACTGCTGTCCGGGCGGGACCCCGTCTATCCAGATGCGACACATCCCGGCCGGCGGATAATGACCCGGCGGAATGTCGCGGCTTCGGTCTTGACCCTGCGCGTCCATTGAGGTGGCCACAGCGGCCGTAGCGGCAAAGGCTATCAGGGCAGTCAATCTGTTCATCAGTCCTCCGTATGTTGTGGGCAGCGACTAAAACGCGCTGACAGAGACAATAATGCACGTGGGGGGCCAAAGAGCCTGAATCGGTCAACCCTTCAAGTCGTTAGTCGAACAGGCGTTACGGGAATGCGATCCAGATCACAGTTAGGGGAATGTCCCATTAGTTGGACAGTGAACTTCTAGGGAATAGGGACTAGGGATTAGGGATTGGGGGATAGGGACTAGGGATTGGGGAATAGGGACTAGGGATTAGGGATTGAGGCAGGTGGCTAGCGACCCGGGATTCTCCCATCGAAATTGCCCCGATCCTTCCTATATCTTGTCCCGCTCTCTGCTCCCTACTCCCCAATCCCTAATCCCCAATCCCTAGTCCTAGCCTAATGCTCCGCAATCTGTTCGTCCTCGTGTTCGTGCCTTCCCTTCTCGCCGCTCAGCCAACCGCATCATCGTCCGGGCAGCGGTACAGTCGCCTTCTTATTCGCAACGCCATGGTAATCGATGGAACCGGAAATCCCGCGCGCGGGCCAATGGACATCGTCGTCGAGGACTCGACAATTGCGAGCGTCAGGCCGGCGCGTCCGGGTGACGAGTTTGGCCTGAGGCAAGCGGATTCATCACGGGTGCAGTTTGCCGGCGGTGCGAGCGATAGGGTGATCGACGCCACAGGCATGTACGTGATGCCGGGAATCATCGACATGCACGGCCACATCCAGTTCAGCAGGAACGGTGAGGCGATGCCGAAAGATTACGTGTACAAGCTGTGGCTGGCGCATGGCATCACCACTATTCGAGAGCCGGGATCGGGCGAAGGCATCGATACTACGGTGAACCACGCACGGCTCTCCGCTGAGAATCGCATATCTGCGCCGACGATCGTGCCCTACGCCATGGCCCAAGCCGATTCACCGGCTGCTATGCGGGACACGCTGAGGCGTCTCAAGCGGAAGGGTGCTCGCGGCCTCAAGGTGTTCATCCTGCGGCCGGACGTATGGGAAGCGCTCGGGGACGAAGCAAGGAAGCTCGATCTGCCGATCGCCACTGATCTCAAGATTCAGGAAAGCGATGCGCTCGACGCCGCACGCTACGGCGTGCGGACACTGGAGCACTGGTATGGCGTGCCGGATGCCGCGATCCCTGGGGGCAGACACCAGGATTTTCCCGATTACTACAACTATGACAACGAGCTGGACCGCTTCCGTTGGGCAGGCGATCTCTGGCGTCAGGCAGAACCGGCTCTTCTCTCAATGGTTCTGGACACGATGCTTGCTCACGGCATGACGTGGGATCCCACATTCGGCGTCTACGAGGCGAACCGAGATCTGAGCCGCGCACGCACCCTGCCGTGGTTTCGGGAGTACGCACTGTCTAACCTCATGGCGTTCTTCGAGCCGGACCTCGCGCGACACGGCTCTTATCATCTTGATTGGACAACTGCAGACGAGATCCGTTGGCGTAACAACTATGTCATATGGATGCGCTGGGTACGCGAGTACGCAGCACGTGGCGGCAATGTCACGGTCGGGTCTGACGCGGGATTCATCTACCATTTGTACGGCTTCGCGACAATCCGAGAGATGGAGCTGCATCAGGAAGCGGGATTTCATCCGCTCGAGGTCATCCGGCACGCGACCTCAAACGGAGCCAGGGCTCTTGGTCTGACAAATACAGGAGTTATTCGGCCTGGCTTCGAGGCTGACCTCGCGATCGTGGACGGTAATCCACTGCGCAACATGAAGGTGCTCTATGGGACTGGCGTAGACGTAGTGGAGAACGGGAAGGTCACTCATCGCGGTGGCGTGCGGTACACCATAAAGGATGGAATCGTTTTCGATGCTCAGGCGTTGCTCGCGGACGTGAGAGCAATGGTGAGGCTGGGGACTAGGGATTAGGGACTAGGGATCAGGGATTAGGGATTAAGCCGTTCTGCGCAAATTCGATGGTGGTGACAGGTACCCATCGTTGTAACCTGTCACCTGTGCGCTCGGTCAGCTATCGCGATCTACATGTTTGGCAACAATCGATGAGCTTGGCGGTAGAGGCGAATCGTCTGGCGCATCGGGTCCCAACGTACGAGCAGTACGGTCTATCGAACCAGTTGCGACGCGCGGCGGCATCCATTCCCGCGAACATTGCGGAAGGCCATGCTCGGAGCCACCGGCGTGAGTATCTCCATCACGTTTCCATAGCGCGCGGATCGCTGGCGGAGCTGGACAGCCATCTAGAGCTGGCACTCCGGCGCGAATACCTGACGGCGGAGGAGATTGCTCTGGCTAAGAACCTAGCAGATCAGGTTGGGAGAATGCTAAACAGGCTATACGCCGCGCTTCGTGTAGTCCCTAGTCCCTAATCCCTAATCCCTAATCCCTAATCCCTAGTCTGAACCGGCTGATGTCGAGTTGGGACCGGCCAGCCGTTACGAGGTCGGCGAGCACCTCGCCGAGGGCGCTGGCGAACTTGAAACCGTGGCCGGAGCACGGGCTGGCGATGATCACCTCATGATGTGCAGGATGCGTGTCTATCAGAAAATGATGGTCGGGGGTGTTGGTATAGAGGCACACCGAGGCATCTAGCAGCTTGCCCACCGCCGCCGGCATGAATCGCGCAAGCAGTTCTCGCACGCTCCTGTCTTCCTGCGCAGTAGTATCGCGCCTCACGGTGTCAGCGTTCGTGATCTCGCCTTCATGATGGACCCCTATCTTTACGCCCTGGCCCGCGACATCCGGGAACGTTGCGAAGATGCGGCCAGGCTCGTGCTCCCACAACGCGACCGGGCATGCACTATGGGCGAACCACTCCGGACGCTCGGCTGGGCGGAACCAATGAAATAGCTGGCGCTCAACATTCAGGTGCAAGGGAAGCTCGGGCAGCAGACGCGCGATCCATGGTCCCGCAGCGATCACCAGTCGCGCCGCGGAATAAGAATTGTGTGTGGTGTTTACGCGGACGCTCCCGCCGTCGGCCGACCATGACACCACACGTTCTTCGAGCTTTGTGACGGCTCCCTTTCGCACAGCCAGATCCAGGCACGCTCGCACGCTGCGTTCCGGGAAGAGCACTCCCGCCCGCGGCTCGTAAAGCGCGATCATCTCGTCCGTCGGATGGAGCCCGGGATACCGATTCCGGACGTCGCGAGTCGTAAGCATTTCGTGCGACAGATGGTGGTGCTCGGCGCTGCGGCGCGAGCCTGCGACGAGGATCCCGTCCTCGGGGCCGATCATGAGCCCGCCAGTCTTGAGAAACAGCTTCTCCCCGGACTCTCCCTCGATTTGAGCCCAGCACACGTAAGCCCGTTGAAGTAGCGGCACGTAGCAAGGATCTTCGAAGTATGCCTCGCGAATGATCCGGCTCTTGCCGTGGGTGGAGCCCAATGTATGGGGCGGAGAGAACTGATCGATTCCGATCGCGCTGATGCCCCGCGAAGCGAGAGCGTGAAGTGTCGCGCTTCCCATCGCGCCCAGTCCAATCACGATGGCGTCGTATACCATGAGGTTCGGGAGTCGGGTGTCGGGAGTCGGGAGTCGGGAGTCGGGATAAAAAGCAACGAAAAGTTGTGGTTGGAAACTATCTCCAGGCGCAGTCGTAGTCATAGAACCCTCGGACAGCGATGAAATGCGATTTCGACTGTTCGGTGCCGAGTGCTTATTATTCCCGACTCCCGACTCCCGACTCCCGACTCCCGACTCCCGACTCCCGATTCCCGATTCCCGATTCCCCAGTAGTTCTCGTAGCCGTATTCCTGCTTGCAGCCATAGAGCCGCTCTCGGCGCAGTCCACGCCGGCGAGAAAACAGGCCACCGCGGTACGCGTGGAGGCCGGCGCCATCCAACTGGACGGCCGCCTGCATGAAGATGTCTGGTCACGGGTTCCGCCCGTAACGGATTTCGTGCAGAAGAACCCCGTTGAGGGTGCTGATCCGACGGAGAAGATGGAGGTGCGCATAGCGTACGATGATGCGGCGGTGTACGTAGGCGCGCGCATGTTCGCGAATGACCCACGGTCGATTCAGGCGCCTGTAGGTCGACGGGACAACATAGGTCAGATGGAATTCATTACCGTGTCGCTGGACACGTATCTGGACAGGCGAACCGCTTTCACGTTTGCGGTGAGCGCATCGGGCGTGCGCGCTGACTGGTACAATCCCGTGGACGAGGAGGACGAGGACGATGAGTCCTTCAATCCGGTCTGGGAAGCCCGCGCGGCGGTGGACAGTCTGGGCTGGACTGCCGAGATGCGCATACCATTTACGCAGCTCCGCTTCAACGACCGCCCGTCGCAGGTCTGGGGACTCAACATCGCGAGGAGCGTACCCACGCGCAACGAAGAGGATTACTGGGTTCCGATTCCGAGGGACGAGGTAGGCTGGGCCTCTCGCTTCGGTGATCTCACGGGAATCGAGGGTGTGAAGCCCACGCGACGGATAGAGCTTCTGCCCTATGTCGCAAGCGATGCTACGGTGTCCGCCAATCGGGATCCAGCCGATCCATTCGACGACGGCCGCAACATCCGATCGCGCATCGGTGGTGATATCAAGCTCGGCCTGGGACCCAACCTCACTCTGGAAGGAACTGTCAATCCGGATTTCGGCCAGGTTGAAGCGGATCCAGCCGAAGTCAATCTGTCAGCCTTCGAGACATTCTTTGACGAGCAGCGACCGTTCTTCATCGAGGGAAGCCAGCTGTTCCAGGGTCAGGGCCCCGGATACTTCTACTCCCGTCGCATTGGTGCGCAGCCGCGCGGCTCTGCGACGGGCGATTTCGTCGATTATCCCACCAACAGTACCATCCTGGGCGCTGCGAAAGTGACCGGACGTCTATCGTCGGGAACGTCGGCCGCTGCCCTTGGCGCGTTGACTGATCGCGAGTACGCCCGCGGTTTCGATACCGAGTCGGGCGTGACCGAGCGAGTGAGGGTGGCGCCACTGGTCGGATATGGCGTCGCGCGCTTACAACAAGAGTTCGGCCGCGATGCATCTACCGCGGGTATCGTTGTCACCGGGGTGCATCGTGATCTCGCCTCCGGCGATCCGCTCGCGTCGATCCTCAACCGGCAAGCCCTAACCGGCGGTGGGGATTTCACGCTGCGGTTCAGACGGGGCGAGTACCTACTCGGCGGCTACGCTGGCTTCAGCACAATCGAAGGCGACACGGCCGCGATACGCCGCGTCCAGACATCGAGCGTGCATTATTTTCAGCGGCCGGATGCGGACCACGTCACTCTCGATCCGCTTCGGACATCGCTTTCGGGATACACTGCGGCTCTTGGCGGTGGGCGTCAGAGCGGCAGGCACTGGCTCTGGGACGGATCGGCGTTTGTCGAGTCCCCCGGGTTCGATCTGAACGATGCTGGCCGTCTCTCTGGGGCGGATTCCAAAGGTGCGGACGCCAGGCTTACATACCGGGAAACACAGCCGGGGACGTTGCTTCGCGCGTACGAGGTCCAGCTTGCCAGCGAGAACCGCTGGAACTTTGGCGATGTCCGGCTGTTCGGCGCTCTGCGCACCGATATAGAGGCCGTTTGGAACAACTACTGGGAGACGGAGCTCACTGCCTGGGTCGACTATCGTGGCCAGAGCCAGTCGCTTACGCGTGGCGGACCGCTCATGGGAACGGGTCAGGCGTGGGTGGTGATCGGCAGGCTGTCCAACAATCCGTCGTCTACCAAACGCTGGCGAGGCCGTGTCTACTATGGTGAGAACGAGCTTGGCGAGAAAACGTACAGGTTTAGCGGCGGCGTGTCGTTCCGGCCAGGTCCGCAGTGGCAGCTCTCCGTGGATCCCAACTATCTCCGCACGATAAATCCGCAACAGTACATCACGGTGCGCGATGGTGACGGGCCGGCCGAAACCTACGGAGACCGCTATGTGTTCTCGTTCATCGATCGCAGCACGTTTCTCGCACAGCTAAGGCTGAGCTACGCCTTCACACCGGACCTCACGCTCGAGACGTACGCAGAGCCCTTCGCCGCCAGCGGCCACTATCACGGTTTTGGTGAGCTTCCAGCGGCGCGCAGCCGCGAGCTTCGAATTTACGGAGTCGCCGACAGCACGAGCGCGCGGCGCAACCCTGATGGCACCGTTACGGTGACCGATCGCGGGCAGGAGTTCACGCTCAGAGGGTCCACCGTAGACGATTCTCCATCCCTGGACTTCAACGTCCTCTCATTCCGAAGCAACGTGGTGCTGCGCTGGGAATGGCGGCCTGGCAGCACGCTTTTTCTGGTCTGGCAGCAGGATCGATCGCACAGCGAAGCCGCTCGCAATCTGGTCGGACTGGACGAGCTTGGCAGATCACTGGCCGCGGCGGGAGACAATTTTTTCGCCGTGAAGGCGAGTTTTTTTATTGGATTGAGATAAGGCTCGGGAATCGGAGTCAGAAAGGCTCGGGAGTCGGGAGTCGGGAGTCGGAACTGCGCGCTACCCGGCACGCGAATAAGTGAAGGGCGAGGGATGAGCAGGAGATGAGTGGAGCGGCGGTCTGACGGCGTGTTCCCGTCTCATCTCTTGTTCCTCATCCCTCATTTCCTTGTCGGCTACCACTGTGGCGCGGCCAAGCCGCTGAAGCGCGAACGCAAAGTCGAGCGCGACCGGTGACGTGCCTCGTCCCACCACCACATACACGTCCCGTTCCAGGTAACGCGTGACGCACTGGCCGTTGAACTGCGAGGCACGCGCGACCGCGAGATCGTGGGAATCGGTGGAGAGTGCGGACTCGGTATCAAAAAGGAAACTCGAAAGCCATGCGCCCATGGCGGCGTCTCCACCGCGATTGTTGCTCAGGTCTATTACCAGGGCTCCAGTGCCGGCGAGTACTTGCATGGCGCGTGCTGCTGTATCACCAGCTGTAGCTACCGAACAGAAAGCCCTTACGTCCAGGTAGCCGATGTTACCTGCGAGAATCTGAACTCTCTCGAACCCAAACTGTTTCGTCCACATCATGATCACCGCTCCGCCCATTGGTCGCTCCATTGCCTCTTAGCGTATTGGACAACACAGCGCCACAAATGGTTGGTTTGGTTTTTTCGAAGACGAACACTTCGCCAACATCGTCGTCATGAGCGGTGCCGACTCGCTTCATGCCCGCCTTCCTTGCCACGCGCAACGATGAGGCGTGCCATGGCGGAATGGTCGCCCTCACGCGCATGACCTCTTCCTGATCGAACACCCACTCCATCAGCGCACGGGTAGCTTCAGTAGCGATACCGCGTCCCTCGAACTCAGGGTAGATCGAGTACCCTATCGTCACCACGCCCGCATCGTCAGGCTTACCGACGAAGCCGGCGCTGCCGGCAGCGGCGCTCGATTCGCGAAGCATGATGAGCCATTGCGACCAACCAACCTCAGTAGGATCGGCGTTCAGCCTGTCGCGCATGAACGGCAACGCATCCCTCGTGAGAGGCGGAGGCTGTACAGGCACGCGAAATCTCGCGCCCGTTAGCGTGGCCAGGCGATCTGCGTCACCGCCAATAAGAGCGTCCACGATCTCCCACGTCATTGCCACAAGATCGAGACGCTCGCTCGAGATGCGAGCCAACGTCAGTGCTAGCCGCTGCTCGCGGCCGCCTGCTGCGATCGCTGGATCAACTCGGCCGTCGTCAGGTATTGCTGTTCATTCATCTCGCTATCCAGCGAGCGGTCGGTGACCATGCTGGCGAGATTCAACCCGAGACCCTTGAGCGGATTCTTCCAGAGCACCGCTCCACTTTCCGGCTGAAGGCAGAACACTTCACCCCCGGTCGAAGCGAAGAGGAATTCCTTGTCACGGTGGAGATGCACGGCCTGTCCTTTCATGCGAGCCGAGAGTTGAGTCCGCCAGACCTCCGTTCCGCTCGATCGCTCGAGCGCCACTACCGTGCCTTTGAGTCCTATGAAAATCAGATCGGGCCTTCGTCTGGGCATATTGTCTCCGTACTGTGGCTGTGTTGAGATCCAGGCTGCCCGCTCAGGCTGCGAGCTGCGGATGCTTCAGGTGAAAATCCGTAGCCTGCTGGTACGCGTGCGCGACTGCAAGAAGTTTCGCTTCCTCGTAAAGGCCGGCGATGAACGTGAGGGACACCGGCGTGCCGTCCTCACGGAATCCGTTGGGAAGTATCACGGCCGGATGGCCGGTGAGATTGGTGGCCAGGAGCTGGGAGCTGCCGCCCGTGGGAGCGACTATGACATCGACCGTGCTCATTAGCTCCGCCATCTTCCTCATCGCAAGAGTTCGAACGCGGTTAGCGTTCACGTAGTCCACGGCAGGAATGAACCGCGCGATCCTGAACGTGTTGGGCCAGGCAGTCTTTTCCTGCTGCGCAAGCTCTGCGTCACGGCCCGAGCGGGTGAGCTCGTCGAACGCCGCCGCAGCCTCAGCGGTAAGAATGATTCTCATGGCCTGGTACGGCATGTCGGGAATCTCGACCGGGATGAGTTTGGCGCCAAGGGACCGCATAACGCCAAGCGACGCGTCGTCGAACGCCTTGGTCGGACGGTCCCGCTCGAACGCGCTTTTGAGATAACCAATCCTGAGACTTGCCGGCTTGACAGTTGCGTCCCACCTGAACGTTGCGTTTCGCACTGTGAGATCCTGTCCGTCGCTCCCGTGAATCGCGTTGAGCACGAGAGCGCAATCTTCAACGCTCCGGCACATCGGGCCGAGCTTATCCATACTCCACGAGAGGGCCATGGCGCCCGTGCGCGGCACTCTGCCAAACGTGGGGCGAAGTCCCGTGACGCCGGTGCGAGTTGCCGGCGACGAGATGGAGCCCAGCGTCTCACTACCGATGCTGAATCCGACGAGACCGGCAGCGGTCGCCGAGCCAGGTCCCGCAGAGGACCCGCTGGAGCCCTGATCCAGCTTCCATGGATTGCGTGTCCTGCCGCCAAACCAGACGTCTCCCTGCGCGAGCTCGCCGAGAGTGAGCTTGGCCACGAGGACGGCGCCGGCATCATCCAGCCGCCTTACCACCGTGGCATCCTCTTCGAAAGTCTGTGTTCTGAAGGGAGCGGTGCCCCAGCTGGTGGGATAGCCCTTCACGGCGAGCAGATCTTTCGCGCCCCACGGAATGCCGTGAAGCGGCCCGCGATATTTTCCCCGCGCAATCTCCGCGTCAGCCGCCCGCGCCTGCCTCAAAGCGCGCTCCTCAGTTAGAGTGACCACGCAGAGAAGTGACGGACCGTTGCGCTTGAGACGCGCGAGATACATTTCCGTTAGCGCTACCGATGTAACCTTGCGTGTGCGCACGAGCTCGGAGAGCTCGGTCACCGGCAAGAATGCCAGCTCGTCGAGATTGGCTGGCACCTTGCGAGCGGCCACTGTGGTCCTGATCATGGGAGGTTGACGTCCTGTCGCTGAAACCGCGAGCGGCAGATTCATTTCCGGCAACACCGGGTCGAACAGGAGCGCCGGCGGCACGGCGTTGGCCAGCTCGACCTTGTGCAAGGCTTCAAGTTGTTTTTCCTGATCCTTGAGGCCGTCTACCATCATCTGTGCCTCGGCATCGTCGAAAACGAGATCGGCCATCTCGGCCGCACAGCTCACAGACTGTGCCGTTATATCCTCACCGGCGCTGACGCGCCTCCACAGAATCTCCGGCAGAAGAGTCGAGCCGAGACCCATGGTGGCGAAGTAGCTCATGAAGGCACGGCGATCGTAGGGAAGGGAGTTGGCCATATGCCTACAGTGGTTGGTTTTTGCGGCTGCGGCTAACCGCCCCTGAGCGGCTCGCACTACATTATAGTAGTAGCGACGCGCATGCTATGCCGGCCGCGAACCGTGTTCAGGAACCCTATCCACGACATGCCTAAAGTCTCTTTTTCAGCCCTTCCATCGTCCGCCCGCGTCTGGGTGTTTGGAAGCCAGGATCCGCTGACCGTCGCCTCGGCGCGGATTCTCCTCAATGAGGTGGACAGCTTTCTGGACGGCTGGCACGCACACGGAACCGCGCTGACCTCCGCGCGCGAGTGGCGCGACGATCGGTTCCTGGCGGTTGCCGTCGACCAGAATTCGGCTGCCGCGTCCGGTTGTTCCATCGATGGTCTTTTCAGGATTTTCCAGCGGCTCGAGCCACAGCTCGGCACGTCGCTGTTGGGTGGCGGACGCGTCTACTTCAGAAAGGCCGGTGGTGAAGTGGAAGCAGTGACGCGCGAGGAGTTCGCCGATCGTGCACTTGCCGGGGAAGTGTCTGGGTCGACGCCGGTGTTTGACACCAGCGTCACCACTCTCGCCGACTATCGAGAGCGATTCGAAGCCGAAACGGCTCGGTCCTGGCATTCGGCACTGCTACCCGATTCAGTGGAAGGGTAGGGCTAACTCAGCAGTGGAAAACTCCCGGCAGCGAGACAATCAGTTGCCAGATCGCGCTCGTCCAACAATGATTGGTGTGCCGTACGACGCCAGCTCGTCCTTCCGGCGCGGCGCTGCCGCTGCGCCTCCGGTGATCCGCAAGGCGTTGGCTTCGCCCTCCTCCAATTCCTGGACTGAGTCATTCGTCGACCTAGGCTCTTCCGCCCTGCTGGAGGATGCCGGCGATCTGGAACTGCCTGCCACGGCCGATGCGCGACGCCTCATAGAGGTAGCATTTGCGCGTCTGGTCGACGAAGGCCGCCGGCCGATTGCGCTTGGCGGTGATCATTCCGTGACGTATCCAATCCTGCGCGCGCTTCGTCACTTTCATCCATCGCTGACAGTGGTGCAGTTCGACGCGCATCCCGATCTCTACGCTGAGTTCGAGGGCGATCGCTACTCACATGCGTGCCCCTTCGCGCGCATCATGGAAGAGAAGCTGGCGGATCACCTCGTGCAGGTCGGCACTCGAACGATGACCGGTCACCAGCGAGTGCAAGCAGAGCGGTTCGGCGTGGAAGTGATAGACATACGCACGTGGTCGACGGGCAAACGACCTCGCGTGAGAGGACCGCTGTACGTCTCGATAGACATCGATGCTCTTGATCCCGCTTTCGCGCCGGGCGTCTCGCACAGGGAACCGGGTGGACTTTCCGTGCGAGACATAATCGGAGAAATTCAGGCACTGCACGGGGAGCTCATCGGCGCGGATGTGGTGGAGTTCAATCCGAGCGAGGACGTGATGGGCCTCACGGCACCAGTCTGCGCGAAGCTAGTGAAGGAGCTCGCCGGCCGAATGCTTGAATGCCGGACCTAGCCGCTCAACATCGCATGACCGGTCTATCCTACTCGACTATCACTCTCGCGGTCATGAACGGATGGGGCTCGCAGTGGTAAGGAAACTCACCCGCTGTCGGAAACGTGCGCGTAAAGCTGGCGCCGGGCGCCAACGTTCCGGAGTCCCACTCAGGGCCGTCGGATGTGCTGGTGTGTGATTCGGAACCGGCTGGCTCGCAGTTGACCCATGTGACGCGCTCGCCGGCCCTGATTCGGATAGCACTTGCCTGAAACGCGAAGGCTCGGATGGGCACCAAAGTGGAGCCTGATGTGGACGGATCGATCGGTACCTCGCATGGGCCGCTGCCGCCAGGAGGCGCGGTAGGAGCAGATCGCTCGGAGAAGCACGCGGCAAACAGGCCCCCCCCCGCGGCCGCAGCGGCGAGCACGATTGACGCGAACCAACGTGATCTCGTGGACGACATTAACGCACCACTACCGCACCCTTCATGAACGGGTGTGGAGTGCAAGTGAAGTTGTACGTTCCCGGTTTGGCAAACGTGTGACTCCAGGTAGCGCCAGCCTCGATGACGGGTGAGCTGAAGCTGCCGTCCGTCGCGATGACAGTATGCGCAAGCTGCTCGTTGTTCTTCCAGGTCACGGTCGTGCCGGCAGTAATCTCGATTCGCGATGGCGTGAACGCGAACCCCTTGATGCCCGCGTCGAACTTGGCGCCAGTGGATGGAGCTGCTTGCCTTGCCGCGGTGTCGGCTGCGACGGGCGCTACTGGGGCCGGTGCCTCCGCTGGTGCGCCGCCAAAGTATCTTCGCAGCGTGAGCGGGATGGTGAACTCGAATCCATAGCGTACGTCCTTCTCGCCGCGCGATGCGCCTTGCAGTGTGGCGACAAGAACGTTCGTCGCGTGGAGCGACAGGGTGTGCGGAGTGTGTGGTATCGCCAGGTGAAGCCCAGCGCTCCACGCGTTCCGTTCGTTCTCCTCGCGAGTAGTGAGCATGGCGATGTCGCCCGCCAGCGCGAAATACCGGTTGAGCTTGACCGTGCCGCCTCCGGCCAGGGCAAAACGCGTTTCACCCGACTCCAGGGGGTCGGACAACACTCGTGCCGCCGCTATGAGACGTAGGGTACCGGCACGGCGAGCCAGGGAAACCTCTCCATCCACACCCTCGGCGGCCAGGTTGTAGCCCACCTGGCCGGCGACGTCAAGCGGTGATCCGTTCTCCTGCGTTAGAAGAGCATAGCGCGCGAAGAACTCATACTCGTTCGGATATCCGGTCGCCAAGGTGGAGTTCGTGCTGTAGTTCAGACCCAGAAGTATCCGCGACGGAAGTCCCACCGCCAGGAGAAACGTCGGCACGTTTGATACCTTGCGCACCGGCGCATCACTCGACGCGAATCTGTGGACGAAGTGAAAGTAGAGGACACCGCTCGTGCCGACCCAATTGCCCGAAACGTTCGCGGGCCTGTCCAGCAGCGACTGCGCCGATGACGGAGAGACTGCCATGAGAACGCCTCCCGCCACGAGCGCGGCCGCCGCCAGAATCGAGCGTGTCACTTGACCGTGACGATTCCTGTCATGTTCATGAGCGCGTGCGGCATGCAGAAATATTTGTAAGTGCCCGGCTTTACGCCAGCAAAGGATACGGTGTAGGTCTGGCTCGCCTTGTCCAGCAGAGGGCCGGCCAGCGGAGAAATCTGGTCGGGCATGTTCGCGGATAGTACGGGCTTGACCGCAGTTGGGACGCTGTCTGCCTCGAAGGCTACGTTGTGCGGACCGCCAGAGAGCATCACGAACTTCACGTGATCACCGCTGCTAACGGTGATGGTGGCAGGCTCGAACCTGTACGCTTCGCCCGACAGAACCATGTTGACGACATGTGTTTTTGGCGCCCGGGCGCCGGCGACAATGTCAGGGTTAAACGCGATGGAACTCAGGTGAAATGCGGGCGTCTGGCCCAGCACCATGCTAGCGGCAACGGTTATGGCGAAAAGTCTCACTGTTCTTCTCCTGTCTTGAGTTGGCCTGCTATTGAACAACGACTCGGCCGGTCATGCCCGCGTGGCGAGTGCACTGGTAGTTGTAAGTGCCAGTGACTGTGAAGGTGCGCGTCACGCTTCCACTGCGGGTGTCGGGAATGTTGCCGCCCACCGGCGCTGCAGCGCCGAAAGTCACGTTGTGTGTTGCGCCCGAGATGGTCCAGGTTACTGACCCGTTCACCGGAATAGTCACGGATGCAGGCGAGAAGCTCGTGCCTGGAGTGGTGACGGTAACGCTCGCCGCCGGAGGTGGGGGTGGCGGTGGCGGCGGTGGCGTTGTGGGTGGAGGCGGAGGAGTGGTGGGTGGCGGTACAGGAGGAGGCACTGGAGCGGCCGCTGCCTGCACGATCACCGTGCCCTGCATCCCGTGCGACGCATGATCTGCACAAAAATAGTCGTACGTTCCAGGCGTCGGGAACGTGCGAGACACGGACGTTCCCTCGTCCGTCTCCGGAATGTTTCCGCCTGTTGGCGTCGGTCCGACAAAAGTGACGTCGTGATCGTCGTCGACCATTTGCCACGTCACAGTGCCGCCGGCCGCAATTGTAACGGTCCTCGGATTGAAGGTCCTGTTCGGAGTGGATACAATTGCGGTGAGCGGCAGCGCCGGAGCTGGCGGTGGCTGAGTAGTTGGAGGCGGAGGTTGCGGTGGTGAAGGCGGCGCCGGTGGCTGCGACGGAGGGCCGGCTGATCCGGGGTCTGCAACCGTTACCGCAGCGCTCGCGCGTCGGTTGACGGATCCGTCGGTCACTTCCGCTGTGATCGTTACGCTCGCGGCCTTGAGCCCGGTGACCAATCCGCTAGCGTCAACCGTCGCGGCTGTTGGGTCGCTGGACGTGAAACGCGGCGACTGCGGAAGCGGAACCGCATTGCCTGTTGCATCCTGTCCGGTTGCCGTCAGCTGCACGGACGCTCCAACGGTGATGGTGAGGGCAGCCGGAGACACTTCGATCGAAGTCAGAGCCTGTTTTGCTGGTTCCGCTGGGCCAGTCCCAGTTGCGGCTCCTCCGCCTCCGCACCCACAGAGAATGCCGGCAACACAATAACCGCTCGCGAGCTGTGAGATTCTTCTCAGCACCTGAATTTTCCCTCGAGATTTTCTAGGATTCTTTTTGGCTTGCCGGACGAAAAGGCTCACCGCGGTAGCGTCGGACGGCCAGTCTAGAGCAAGGAGCGTTCTGGGCAATCAGAGTGCGGGTGGACTAGTTAAGTCTATGATGTTACAAAACTTAGCTTTGGTCTGTCAGTCTCACCCGAAACGCCATAGTGTAACGTTGCGTTACACACCCGCACGCACTGTTACATCCCGGCACGCGGACGCAGCTTTCGCACTGTTACGCACGTCGAACTATTTCAATTCCCTTAGGGCAACCGCATGTGACTTTTCGCAGCCTCGGGACAGTTAGTAGGTCGAGCATGACCGACGCTGCAGTCGTCCAACTCGTCCTCGCGGGGAATCCAAACGCCTTCGCGATACTGGTGAACCGATACTACGACCGGTACGCCCCGTACGCGGTGCACATGGTTGGCAACCGCGAGGACGCGGAAGAGGCGCTCCAGGACGCGTTCCTGCGCGCTTACCGGTCGCTCGGCCAATACGAGGAGCGCGAGCGGTTCTCTGGCTGGCTCTACCGCATCGTCGTCAACCAGTGTCGCTCTGTCGCCAGTCAGCGTAAGCGACGGGAGTTTGCGTTTCCCGACGTGGGCGTCGACGCCTTAGAGAGTGTCGTGGAGCATCCGATGGAGGAGGAGGCCGCTCGCGAGCGCCTCGATGTGCTCCTCGGCCAACTGCCCCCCGACCAACGTGAGGCCATCATCCTCAAGTACGCCGAGGACCTCACCTTCGAGGAGATGGCAGCGGTTACCGGCGTCGGCGTGTCCGCACTCAAGATGCGCGTCACGCGGGCCCTGGCCAAACTGCGCAAGATTATTCCGGAGGCCACCAGTGTCATTCTCTGACGGACCGTTCGACCTGGACGTATGGCTCGCGCGTGAGTTCCGGCGTCCGATCCACCTGGACCCAGACGGAAAGGCGAGACTCATGGCGCGCGTCCGCGCGGATGCGTCGCCTTTCAAGTCGGGCCAACCGAAGCTCGGTGTGGCGCGGGCCCGTACTTTCTATACCGCCCCCGTTGTAGGAGTCGCGCTAGCCGCGAGTTTGGTAGGCGTGATATCCACGCGGGCTTTCCGGTCGGTAGCCAGCCGCTCCACTCAGAATGCGCCGGCGGCCGTATCCAGAGGTCTCGGCGATTCCGTGTCGATCTCCGTGACCGTACTTCAGAGTGCGCTGCAGGACACGCTGCGACTCGTGCGGTTCGTGCTCGTCGCTCCGACGGCAGTCCGCGCGGCGCTCGTCGGGGATTTCAACGAGTGGGACCCGCGCGCAACGCCACTAGGCTCCTTAGACACGACTGCGGGGCGCGGCACCTGGACGGTAACCATCGGCCTGAGGCCGGGTCGGCACCGCTACGCGCTCGTCGTCAACGACACTCAGTGGCTTTCGGACCCAGCCGCTCCCCGCGAGCGCGGGGTGGACGGACACCAGACGTCGCAACTAACAATCGACGAGAGATAGATGCATCTGGAGGCGCCGCTCCTTTTCCTGGCGTTTACCTTCCAGCAGGCGCCCGCGTCCGCCCAGCGTCCGGACTCCGCGCGAGTTGACTCGGCGGCTACCCCCACTGCCACGGCCGTTCAGACAACTCGCGCGCCGCGCATCGATGGCAGGCTGGACGAGGGCGCTTGGGTCGCGGCGCCTGCCGTGACGACCTTCTGGCAGGCGAACCCCAAGGAAGGAGCGCCGGCCGGCGAGCGCACGGAGGTGCGCATCCTTTACGACGACGACGCCGTCTACGTGGGCGCGCGCCTGTACGAGCGTGACGCCCGGCGGATCCGCACTGCGCTCACCCGCCGCGACGCGGACTCGCCGTCCGACCTTTTTACCGTGGCGCTGGACACCTACCACGACCACCAGACCGCGATGGTTTTCTCAGTGAATCCGCTGGGCGTCCGCTCCGACAGATTGACGAGCGCTGACCAGCAGTTCGGCGACGACTCGTGGGACCCGGTGTGGGAGGCCGCAGCGCTTGTGGACTCGCTCGGCTGGACGGCGGAGCTCAGGATTCCGTTGTCGCAGCTCCGTTTTCCCCCGCGAGGCGAGCAGACGTGGGGCGTCAACTTTTTCCGTTACCGCCCCAACGCGAACGAGAGCGACGCATTCGTCCTCGTCCGCCAGAACGAGAAGGGGTTTGCATCGCGCTTCGCGCACCTGGTTGGGATCCGCGGCGTGCCCTCGCCTAAGCGGCTCGAGCTCCTGCCCTACGCGCGGAGCCAGCTGGAGTCCCGCCGCGCCACGCCGGGCGACCCGTTCTTCGACGGCGTAGCAGTCGAGCATAATGCAGGGATCGACCTCAAGTACGGCGTGACGTCGAACTTGACGCTCGACGCGACTGTGAATCCGGACTTCGGTCAGGTCGAAGCCGATCCGGCGCAGCTCAATCTTACCGTGTTCGAGACGTTCTTCGAGGAGCGACGTCCGTTCTTTGTAGAGGGGGCGCAGATCTTTGCCTTCGGCCGATCGGGAGGTCTCTCACTCTCGCCGGGGGAGGTGTTCTATTCGCGTCGCGTCGGGCGCGCGCCCACACTCTACCCCGAACTCGCGCCAGCCTACGCGGCTGGCGACTCGCTCGTGGGGCCATTTACCGAGATACCAAAAAACACGCCGATCCTTGCCGCTGCCAAGCTGAGCGGCCGGCTTGGGCGCGGCACGTCGATCGGCATGCTTCACGCCGAGACTGGGCGCGTGCGCGGCGCTGTCTTCGTAGAGCAGCTTTATGGGCGGTACGAGCCGTCAGGCACGGGGAACGACAGCATTTTCGTGCTCGACAGTCTTGTACCGGTGCGCTACGACGACGTGCTGGAACCCCGCGGGCACTTCTCAGTAGGGCGGCTCAAGCAGGATTTCCGCAATGGGCAAACAACCGTCGGCGCGATCTACACACATGGGATACGCGACCTGAACACGCCGCGCCTCGAGTCGCTTTTCCGGCGCGACGCTCGCACGCTGGGCATCGACTGGCAACAGCGGTGGGCCAAAAACCGGTTTGACCTCACTGGCAGCGTCGTGTGGAGCTCAATCCGTGGATCACCCGCGGTGATTGCGGCGGCGCAGCGGTCCAGCGCGCGCTACTACCAGCGTCCCGACCAGACCTATGCGCAGTTCAACCCGACGCGCACATCGCTCGCGGGGCGCGCCGCGACGGCGAAGCTACGTTACGACGGGCCGGCTGGTTTCGGATTTTCGCTCGGGGGCAACCTCACGACGCCCGGCTACGAGCTCAACGACCTCGGCTACCTCACGCAGGCTGACCTACGAACGCTTTTCACCAGCGCTGGCTGGGGGACGCCGAAGCCCACAAAACACTTCCGGCGAGTTGCCACGGAAGCGGTGCTCTTCGGCCGCTGGAACCATGGCGGCGAGCGCACCGGGCTCTCCGCCAACCTGAACTTCGTGGCAATCCTGCAGAACAACTGGGGCGGGTTCGTCGGCGTGGGCGCCGGCACTCGCGGCCTGAGCACCAGCGCGACCCGCGGCGGCCCCGCGATCCTGACCAGCGCCAACAAGTCGGCCAACCTCTCCCTGTTCACAGACTCGCGCCGCTCTCTGAGTGCATCCGTTTTTGGTTTCCTGTACCGGACTGACTTCGGGACGCTCGCCCGGAGCGCGAACGCGTCCGTGAGCTGGCGGCCGACGCTCAACGCGGAGCTCAGTCTTGGCCCGAGCTACGACTACACACGCGAGATGGGCTACCTCGTGACAACGGTGGACGACCCCACTGCCTCGGCGACGTACGGCGCTCGGTACATTTTTGGCCGGTTTGAGCAGCATACCCTCTCGCTCAGCATGAGCGCCAACGTCACGTTCACGCCGGCGCTGACCTTCCAGCTTTACGTCCAGCCATTCACCTCCGGCGCAGCGGTGTCCGACTTCCGCGAGCTGCTACGCCCGCGGTCGCTCGACTTCGACTATTTTGCGCGGGTGCCGGGGACGACGGCGCGCGATGAGGCAGGCGACTATCAGGTCACACTGTCGCGGGATGGGCGGCGGTTTAATTTCGTCATCCCCAACCCTGATGCGAGCTATCGCTCGCTGCGCGGCAACGCAGTGCTGCGCTGGGAGTACCGCCCGGGCGCGACTCTCTTTGCAGTGTGGACTCACGGCCGCAATGGCTACGAGACGGGCGGCGCCTATGGTGGTTTGTCTGACCTCAGTTCGCTGTTTGGGCTGCCTCCGGAAAACGTGTTTTTGCTCAAGGCAAACTACTGGTTCAGCCGGTGAGGCGGCCCCCGAGGGCCGGCGAATCGTGGCGGGTGGCCAGTCTTGCCATACAGCCGTATGACGTATATGGTTTACCATATGAAGACTACACTCAACGTCGACGACACTGTTATGGCCCAGCTTAAGAGCGAGGCCGCAAGGCAGGGGCGCACCATGTCCGACCTTGTCGAAACGGCCCTGCGACTCCTGTTCAGGATGCAGCGCGCGCGTCCCGAGCTGCCGCCTCTTCCCGGGTTTCGCAGTGGCGGACACCTGGTGGATGTCGCAGACCGTGACGCGCTCTTCCGCGTCATGGACGGCCTGTAGTGTTCGTCGTCGACACAAATGTGCTGATCTACGCGGCCGATCAGGATGCGACGGGCCACCAGCAATGTCGTAAGCTAGTCGAACGCTGGCGACGCCAGGCCGCCGCGTGGTACGTCACATGGCCGATAGTCTACGAATTCCTCCGCGTGAGCACGCATCCAAAGGTGTTTCGCTCTCCCTGGTCGGCGCCGCGGGCCTGGCGATTCGTGGAAGCGCTGCTCGCAGCACCGAGCCTGGGAGTGTTGCTGCCGACTGCGCGCCATGCCGACGTC
>JBHENQ010000053.1:0-4572 GCA_046261975.1 Gemmatimonadaceae bacterium
GGGGTCGGCGACGCGGAGCTCAACTCGGCACCAGGGCATCTCACCGGAAGCGCAATCCCAGGCGAGCCGGGTAACTCGGTGTTGTCGGCGCATCGGGATCGCCACTTTCATGGGCTCGATCGGTTGTTGCCCGGCGACACCTTGACGACGGAGAGCGCTCTGGGACGCATCACCTGGATCGTGGAGACGCGACGCGTGGTCGGGCAAAGATCCCCAGCGCTGTTCGCAACTACCAGCCCTGTACTCACGTTGACGACGTGTTGGCCGGTGCGCTACTTCGGTCCGGCGCCAGACAGGTTGATTGTCACCGCGAAACCGCTGCGGGTCGAAAGAACTGCATAGCGCAAGCTGTTTCTCAGGGCAGGGCCTCCCGAGGCGGCGGCGCCGGCCGCCTGCCTTCGTCATCACGCCACCCTGTTCCGCGCCAGAAGAAATAAACCGCAAGGGCCAATATGACAGCCACCAGAATGCCGATCATGACTCCGGTCCGGGTGGGCAGGGTCGTCGCAGTAGGAGAGCCGTCAGGCTCGATCGAACCTTGGTTCGTTTCCGTTTCCGTCACCAGAACTCTCCTCATGTCCGTATTGCGATGAGAATATACCGATTTCTTCCAGTGTGCGCCGCTGTTGCCTTCCCGCTCGCAGCGCAGACTTCGTCACCGAGCGCGATGCAATCCAGCGCCAACCTGCCTCGCGTTACAACGGCTGAGATAGACGGACACTTGCGGTTTCTCTCTTCCGATCTTCTCGAGGGTCGCGCTCCTGCCACGAGAGGTGGACGATTAACTGCCGAATACATCGCCAGCCAGCTGCGAATAGCTGGCGTCGAGCCCGGAGTGAAAGACTCGTACTTCCAGCGTGTTCCGATCGATATAGTGGGCGCGGACTCGACGTCCATTTCAGCGAGAACAAGCGGCCGCGCTACGTCGACATTGCAATATCCCACTCAAACTGTCGTCTGGGCCGGATCGGCTGTGGAATCGAGCAGGGCCAGCGCAGAAGTCGTGTTCGTGGGTTACGGTAGCTCGGCGCCGGAGTACCGCTGGGACGATTTCAAGAGCGTCGACGTGAAGAACAAGATACTTCTAGTCCTGGTCAACGACCCGCCAGCTCCAGCCTCGGAGCCAACCTTGTTCGGCGGGCGTGCTATGACCTACTACGGCCGCTGGACTTATAAATTCGAGGAAGCTGAGCGGCGCGGCGCGGCTGGGATGCTGATAGTGCACGATACCGAGCGGGCAGGCTATCCGTGGCACACGGT
The DNA here is from genome assembly GCA_046261975.1 of Gemmatimonadaceae bacterium. Lineage (GTDB taxonomy): Bacteria > Gemmatimonadota > Gemmatimonadetes > Gemmatimonadales > Gemmatimonadaceae > JBHENQ01. The sequence goes on from JBHENQ010000053.1 coordinate 1,261, forward strand.
CGTGGGTTCGTGGGCAAAAGAGCAGCGAATGCTTCCCCGGGATCCGTCGTTGCCGGCGCCACTGGGTTTTCGCGGATGGATCACGGATACCGCCGCGGCGGAGTTGCTGTCAAAAGCAGGCCTCGATTTAAGGCAGCTCCGCGAGCAAGCCGCGTCTCGCGATTTCCGTCCGGTCTCCACCGGCATACTTCTGGACGTGTCGTTCCGCAATCGGGTGGAACACCTGGAATCCGAGAACGTGGTAGGCGTGATTCGCGGGCGCGATCCGGCGCTTCGAGCGCAGTACGTGGCGTTCAGCGCGCACTGGGATCATCTGGGTATTGGTCCCAAGGTCAACGGCGATTCTATCTACAACGGCGCCAGCGATAACGCGTCCGGAGTGGCCGACATGCTCGCAGTGGCGCGCGCCGTGGCAATCCTGCCCAGACCCAGGCGGTCCATGGTATTCGTCTTCGTGACGGCGGAGGAGTCGGGGCTGCTGGGGTCTGCATTCTACGCGCAGAATCCCACCGCGCCGCCGGAAAATATAGTGGCCAACATTAACGTTGACGGCGGCAACTTGCTGGGCGTGACGCGGGATCTGGACGTTCTCGGTGCCGACAAGAGCACGCTCGGACCGATGCTGGCGCGTATGGTCGCGAGGCGCGGGATGCGGCTGTCGCCCGAGGATCATCCGGAGAGGGGCCACTTCTACCGCTCCGATCATTTCTCGTTCGCCAAGGCAGGCGTACCCGCCGTGTCGATCGGATCCGGCAATGACTTCGTGGGCCGGCCGAAGGATTGGGGAGCTCAGCAGGATGATGACTATACGGCGCACAGATACCATCAACCGTCGGACGAATACAAACCGGATTTCGATCTCAAGGGTGCCGTCCAGTTATCCAACATAGTTCTCGACTTCGGCTTGATGCTGGCGAATTCTCCAACCCTTCCGGCCTGGAACAGAGACGCCGAATTCAGATCCGTGCGGGAGCGCAAGCCGATACCGTGATGTCTGTAGTGCGCGTTGGCGACGAAATCGCCGCCGCGTTGCGAAGAGGCGGTGCCGTCGTCGCTCTGGAAAGCTCGGTTTTGTCACATGGTTTGCCGTTGCCAGCGAATCGCGATGCAGCGGCACGAATGACGCGGGCCATCAGACTGCGAGGCGCGGTTCCGGCGGTGACGGCGGTGGTAGCCGGCATTCCCGCGGCCGGTCTCAGCGACGACGAAATGCAACGGCTACTTGCGCGCAATGGAGTGATCAAGGTGTCCGCCAGGGATATCCCGATCGCGATGGCAAAATGCCAGGACGGCGCTACCACCGTCGCGGCGGCGATTGCCATCGCCAGTCAAGCCGGCATACCGGTTCTCGCCACAGGTGGAATCGGGGGTGTCCACCGCGAGTCCGCGATGGATGAGTCGGCGGATCTCCTGGAACTTTCCCGCACTTCAATAACAGTGGTATGTTCAGGTGCCAAGTCCATTCTGGATCTGGCGGCGACGAGCGAGCGACTGGAAACGCTGAGTATCCCCGTGGTTGGTTTTCGCACTTCGGAACTACCTGGATTCTTTTTCAGCGACACAGGGATTGCAGTCAGCGCGCGAGTGGAGTCAGTGGACGAGCTGGTGGCCATCATCCGGGCGCGCACTTCCTTCACCCGTTCCGCGGCTGTGCTCGTCGTTCAACGTCCCCCGGAGTCGGCTGCACTTCCGCGAGCCGTGGTCGAGGCCGCTGTGGACACCGCATTGAGAAGGGCTGCAGATGAGGGCATTCGTGGCGCTGCGGTAACGCCATTTCTGCTTGCTGAAGTCGATCGGGCCACGGGAGGACAGTCCCTGATCGCGAATCTGGCGCTGCTCGAGGCGAACGCGGGACTTGCTGCGGAAATAGCGGTGTCGCTGGCCACGGGTTGAACTCCGCGGCTCCAAGGTTGTAGTATAGGCGTATCTTCATGTGCCGGAGGTCTGTTTCGCCATGCCCATCCCCTTTCTGAGCTCCGAGGAGTATGACGAGCGCGGGCATCAGCTCTACAATGAGGGGCAGTATGACGACGCCATCGAGGTGCTTCGCGAGGGTCTCTCTCTCTATCCGAACTCGGTAGAGCTCTACATCGGCATAGGTTATGCGCGTCTCATGCGAGAGGAGTACGCTTGGGCGCGGAGAAGCTTCGAGAAGGCTCTGGTGCTCGATCCCGAGCATGAGGATGCCCTCGCGGGGCTTGGCGAGACGCTTCTCCATTTCGGTGATGAGAAGCAGGCAATGATGCTCTTCCGGCGGGTGCTGGAGCTTGGCTATCAGGACGATGTCGACCTCATTCTCCAGGTTGGCCGCACCCTTTTCAGACACGATCTTATCGAGGCGGCGCGCGAGTTCTTCGAGGCCGGACACCGGGAGGCTCCGGAGCTGGCTGAGACGTGGGCATGCATGGGCTACGTCGAGCATCGTCTTGGCAGTCTCCAGCTAGCCGAGAGCCATCTGCGTCGCGCTCTGGAGCTGGATGACGGGCACAGCGAAGCTCGGATATATCTCGCCAACATCCTGTACGATCGGGGCGATCAGAAGGAAGCCATGATCGAGCTTCAGCGGACGGATCCCGGAGAGCACTGGAACGAAGAGGGTATCTGGCGTTACATCGAGTTGAAGAAGTCACGCGATCACGTCAGCGATGGTCATCCCGATCTGAAGGCGTGGGAGGATCGGCTCGCCGAGCTGGTTACCGAGCCTGACGCAATCGACGAGATGCTTGGTGATATCGAGATGCGCGCCGCCGAAGCTGCAGCGGCGCAGGAAGAGGCGCGTGGGCAGCTTGAGCTTTTTGGAGCTCTCCTGAACGATCTTTCCGAGAAGAAGCGTCACGACTCGGAAGTTCACAGCATAGCGATCGATGCGCGAGAGTACGTTGGAAGCTGGGATGAGATTGTGCGACAGATGCGCGATGCCAGCCGGGTGTTCGCGGGGCGCTCGCTCCAGGACTACATGGCGACTGAGGCCAGGCGCGGAGAGTCTCTCACCGGCGTTCGTATCCCCGTTCACGATGCCGAGAGCTTCATTCGTGCCGCTGCGCGAGCCGGCCTTCTGAGAATAGTCAGGTGATCGGCCCCAACGAGAACGCCGCTCTGGCTGCGCTGGCTGCGGCTCGTCCGATGCGCGACCGCGTCGCGAGCCGAAGTAATCCGGAAGAGCTAGCTGCCGACATCCTTGAACTGTGGACGGCGATCGAGACCGCCCTGCGATCACTCATGGGCGGCTCCGCTCTCTCCGGCCAGACGCTGGTTTCCGCATTGAGGCAGAGAAGTATGTTGACGCTGTCGCAGGCGCATGCGTTACTGGAG
>JBHENQ010000054.1:0-19044 GCA_046261975.1 Gemmatimonadaceae bacterium
CGTGTGTTCGTCTTCTTGGTTCCCACCTGATGCCTTCCGGCACCTTTTCCGCAACGCTCACGACCGGGGCTTTTGGCCCAAGCCGCTTGCGGTGGTTTGCAATCTGCTCCTGCAAGCCGATTGCGAGAGGCCAATGGGTTATGTCATCTCTCATCTCCTACGCCGCTTGCTGCGGCACACTGATATCCGCAGCCCACACTCGATTCGGCGATCCAGCGGACTCAACACCGAACTGGCGTTTCAGGACGTTCTCCGTCACTGGATGCGAATGCCTCGAATCCGTGGTCACCCGGAAGAGCCGCCGCTTCTTGCCCCGTATTCCCTCACGGCGCATGATCCGGGCGACGCGGCCCAGGCTGCACTCCCTTCCCATAGCCATTAACGACTCGTGCACTCTCGGGCTCCCGTAGGTCGCGCGGCTCGCCGCATGAATCGCTCTGATCTCCTCCTTAAGCCGCTCGTTGAGCCAGCTTCGCCTGCTTATGGAGCGCCGCCTCCACGCGTAGTAACCGGCCTTCGACACCTCGAGCACGCGACACATCCTAGTGACCGCGAACTCCACCGCGTGGCCGCGAATGAAACCGTACCTCATCGCGATTCCCTGGCGAAGAAGGCCGTCGCTTTTTTTAAGATTGCTCGCTCCTCACGCAAGATCGCGTTCTCACGCCTCAATAGCCGAAGCTCTTCGTCAACAGATGTCAGCTTGCCATTGCCTGGAAACGCATCTTTCGGGCTCGAAGCCTCGGAAAGTTGCTGCCGCCACCTTCGTAGCACTTCGCCGTTGATACCCAGATCGCTCGCTATCACAGCGGCCGTCTTTCCGCTTTCGTTCAACAAACGAACGGCTTCCAACTTGAATTCTCTGGTGAATCTCCGTCTCCTTCCTTTTCCCATGGCACACCTCCTACCCGAACGATAATCGGGCTTATGTTGGTGTCCACTTTATCGAGGGAACTCCAAATAGTGTCATGGATGAGAGGCTATCGCCGCGTTATTGTCGACTCCCGACTCCCGACTCCCGACTCCCGACTCCCGACTCCCGACTCCCGACTCCCGACTCCCGACTGCCGACTCCCGAGCTCGCCGCAGCTCATTGGGATTCTTCTTGAACCATGCTGACAGCACCATGAGCTCATCGACTTCGTGTGCTGGCACCTGCCCGGAATTGCGCTCGCTTGGCCGAAAGATGTCGTCGGCGAGCTGTTGGAGATGGAGTCTATCGCTCGACGACCGCGGAGCGGGCTCTTCAGCGCGAACACGTCCGCGCCGGATGATATAAACGCGATCGTCGCCACCGTAACCGGCAACCGTGTAGAGAAACGAGAGCGACTCGACCGCGAAACGGAAACGCAGAAACTGTTCTCTCAGAGCTTGCAGTCGCCACAGCTTATCGCGAAGCATGGCTGCGCGCTCAAACTCGAGATTTCGGCTGCACTCTTCCATTACTGCGCGCAGAGTATCGAGTGGTTCATTATCGACGCCGTCCAGAAACGACCGTGCAACGCGCATCCGATCCGCATACTGGTGCTCGCTGCAGCCTTCCACGCAGGGGCCGAGACATTTCTTCACCTCGAAGCGAATGCATCCGGGCGTGCGCGGCGTCACCTGAAAGAGCTCCTGCTGGCCGGCAAAGTACATGCGGCGCGTGACTGCGCAGTCGCGCAAGCCGAGGACGTCGTTTAGCTCCCGAACCGATTCGCCCACGCTCTGCGCGCCGTAAAAGGGCCCATAATAGGCCGCCGCAGCATCGTCACTCGCGCCACGCACCACGAGAAGCTTTGGGGCTGGACTCGCAGTGATTTTGATGAAGGCGAAGTGCCTCGCGTCTCGCATGAGCGCCACGTTGAAGCGCGGTCTGTGGCGCTTGATCAGCCGGAGTTCCTGAAGCAGCGCGGCGAACTCGCTCGGCATATACTCCCACTCGACGGTGCGTGCCTCGCGCACCATCCTCGCGCCCTTCTCCTCCGGAAAAACGCACCGAAAGTAGCTGAGAAGGCGGGACCGCACGCGCTTGGATTTGCCGACGTAGAGCACCTCGCCTTTCTCGGAAATCATGCGATACACGCCTGGCCGGTCCTGAGCGTCCTTGCGAACCAGGTCCCTCATTGTGGCCAACGCGACGTCTGGAGAGGGGTGTGCGGAGGCTCGAGCGCGCGTCATGACTGACACCTCGCGCAGAACACCGTTGTTCGGCCGTCGATCGCGCTGGTGTCGATCAGGCGAGCGCCGCATCGTAGACAGGGAAGCCGACCGCGTCCGTAGACCGCCAGCAGGCTGGAGAATCCACCCTTTTTTCCGGATGCATCCCGGTAATCGCGGAAACTTGTTCCGCGTGCCCTGATGGCTGCGCGAAGCACCGCACGAACGGCATGCTGAAGCTTTTTCGATTCGTCCGGTTTTACCGTCCGTCCAGCGCGTGAAGGATCGATGCCTGCGCGCCAGAGTGCTTCGCTCGCGTAGATGTTTCCGACTCCCGCCAGCCGCCGCTGGTCCATGAGCAGCTTCTTCACAGCCTGATTCGAGTCCCGAAGAAGCGCCGATAGATATGCTGCAGTGAAGGATCGGTCAAGTGGCTCAACGCCTAGTGCTGACTCATACGCGGCCCAGCGCGTGGACGACATTAGCGACACGGTTCCCAGCCTTCGGATGTCGCGATAATGCAGGGCGCGCCCATCGTCGAGCAGAAAGTGGAGGGCGGAATACCTGCGCTCGCGTGGCGGCATTTGCCCTGCGTCGATGATCAGAGCGCCGGTGAATCGGGGCTGCACCACGATTCGATCGCCGCTGTCCAGTTCTGTCACGACACATTTCGCGCGACGCCAGCAACGCTGGATCAACTTGTCGTGGGTCCGTCGCGCCAGCGCCCGGGGCGTGATCTCTCTGAGAACATCCGGCCTGGTTACAACGGTTCCAACGATACGCGTTCCGGCAACCGCCCGGTGGACGTCGCGCGCTATCGTCTCAGTTTCGGGAAGCTCGGGCATTACGTTCAAGCTCGCGCCAGCCGATGTCGGTGCGGAACTGTTTTCCCTCGAAATGGATGTCGGCGGCTGCGCGTAGACTCTCGCTCTGGGCGCGCTCCAGCGAGTCTGCTACGGCGGTAACTGCCAGGACTCTACCGCCTGCCGCGACCAGGCGTCCGTCCCCGCTGAGGGAAGTCCCGGCATGAAAAAGGTGCACGTCCTCCCGAATCTCGGGCAGGGTTATAGCCGCCCCTCTCTTGGGGGCGTTGGGGTATCCCTGAGAGGCAAGCACTGTAGCAACACTATACCGTCGCTGCCATGACAGCACAATCTCACTGATCCTCTCGCCTACGGCGATCTTGGTTGCTATTTCGAGCAGGTTTGATTCAAGGAGTGGCAGCAACGCTTCGGTCTCGGGATCTCCGAAGCGGCAATTGAATTCGACTACCTTGAGCCCCTGCGGTGTAAGCATGAGCCCACCGTAAAGTAGACCCGTGAAGGGACGGCCCAACCTGCGCAATGCGTCGAGTACTGGCAAGAAAATCTTCTCAACCGCGTAGTTCATCACCGATTCGTTGCCGATAGATATGGGAGCATACGCCCCCATACCACCCGTGTTAGGGCCCTCGTCCCTAACGAGAAGCCTCTTGTGATCCTGCGCTGGGAGCATTGGGAGCACGGCCACCCCGTCAGTGAGCGCAAGTATCGAGAGTTCCTCACCTTGCATATACTCCTCAACCAAGACAGCCGCCCCAGCTTCACCCAATAGTCCGTCTCGGAGCATGGCCTCCACGGCGTCGTTTGCCTCCGCTGTGCTGGCACAGACAAAGACGCCCTTTCCAGCGGCCAACCCCGAGGCTTTAATGACGACGGGAGCACCCACTGAACGTATTGCCCGTTTTGCGTGCTCCGCATCGGTGTGGCTCACTGCCAAGGCCGTCGGGACGCCTGCATCGATCATGAGCTGCTTTGCAAAAACCTTGGAAGACTCGATTTCGGCTGCAGCGGCGGTGGGGCCAAATATGACCTGTTTGTCCGCGCGAAATCGGTCCACAATTCCAGCCGCCAGGGGCGCCTCCGGGCCCACCACGGTAAGGTCAACGCGCTCGGATCGGGCAAGATCCAATAGTGCTTCAGGACTACTGCCCGCCTTGGGAAGGCAGCGGCCAAGCGTGGCTATTCCCGGATTTCCAGGAGCAGCGATGAGGTCAAGAGACGGGTCATCGCGCGCAAACTTCCAGGCCAACGCGTGCTCGCGGGCGCCACCGCCAACGAGCAGAACCTTCATTTCGGCGTCGGGCGCATGGCGTCGTTGAAAGCATCACGGGCCCCACGAAGGATGTCACCTACCTGATTGATGGCGATTCGGGCCTGATCGCCATAGTAGCCGGCCGCATCGGCATAATCATTGGCAAGTGGCCGGTCGCCCGCGTCACCGCGGCGCGGGTACTCACCGTTGACGATCCGGTCGTATTCGCCCGTCGCGATCCAACGCTGCAGCTCCCCAGCTCTAACCGTGTTGAAGGGATGTGTCCTAAAAGCGACGTTCAATACCTTGAACACATTGTCCACGGCACTGCCGCCGGTTTCGTATTCCTGCGCCTGAACCAGGAATTCATCCAGATTTACCTCATCGTCGTCGTCGCTTCCGCCTTTGCCGCCCGCAAACTTGAGGAACATGTTCATCGACGCCCTGGAGTCCTGCGTGGCGAGCAGTCCAGCGCGGTCTGCAGAGAGCTCGCTCTTCCTTGACCATTCGAAGAGCGCCAGCTCTATCGGAAGGAGCGCCAATCCGGCGAGGAACGGGAGGTTCCGAAGCCCGATCATTAGCAGGATCAAGGCCAAGGTGGTATAGGTGGCGTGCCCGCTCATTATGTGGCCCAGCTCGTGTCCCAGAAGCACGCGCTGTTCGTCGCGGTCGAGCAGGCTCAGGGATCCAGTGTTCACAATAATGAACGGCCGATCGAAGCCTACGGCGGCAGCATTCGCGAATGGCGTCTGCGTAACGTAAAGCTCATGTCTTGTCGGCCAGTCCATGGTCTCGAGCACCTCGCTGTAAACGGCGTCCAGCTTGGGGCGCTGCCGAGGTCCGACGCGAACCGCGTTCGCCAGGAAGAGGTGACGAATTCCACGCTCGCCGAAGAATCCGAAGACTTTGCGCACCAGCTCATCGAAGCCGGGAATGGCTCTCAGCGTGTTCAGCGCGGCGCGATCGGCGGGATGCTCCCAAGCAACCGGGGAGATTTGGGTGAGGATCTTTCGGTCGGGCATCGTTAGTCTCCAAGGTCGAACAGCGGGTGTTGAGTGTCGGGTGTAGGGTGTGGGGTGTAGGGTGTAGGGTGTAGGGCCCAACACCCTACACCCCACACCCTACACCCGCATCTTATTCACATTCCCTCGAACGCTCGCTCGAGGTCTGCCAGCATATCGTTCACGTCCTCCACTCCGCAGGAAAGCCGGATCAGACCGTCCGTGATTCCCAGGGCGCTTCGGCGTTCCGGAGGAACGGACGCGTGGGTCATGGACGCGGGGTGGCTGATCAAGCTCTCCACTCCTCCTAACGACTCCGCGAGGGAAAAGATTCGGGTGCGCTCCAAGACCCTGGCCGCGCGCTCTTGGGTGCCCATCTCTACGGTGATCATCCCGCCGAAGCCTTCCATCTGGCGCTTCGCGAGGTCGTGTTGAGGGTGCGACGGCAGCCCTGGATATATCACTCGCTCACAGCCCAATCGGTCGGCAAGCCACCCTGCAACGCGGCGGCCATTCTCGTCGTGCCGGGGCATGCGAAGGTGAAGGGTCTTGGTGCCGCGGAGGGCCAGCCAGCAGTCGAAAGGACCAGGGACGGCGCCGGCGGAGTTCTGGATATACTGCAGCTTTTCGGCCAGAACGTCGTCACGAACCACTGCGATTCCGCCGATCATATCGCTGTGCCCATTGAGATACTTGGTCGTCGAATGGAAGACGATATCGGCGCCCATCTCGAAGGGGTGCTGGAAGAAAGGTGTTGCGAAAGTGTTGTCCACGATCAAGAGCGCATTGGCTCGGTGTGCGATGCTGGCGGCGGCCTCGATGTCGGTGAGGCGCATGAGCGGGTTCGTGGGAGTCTCGGCAAGAATCGCTACCGTCTTGGGTGTGCAAGCATCTGCGATCCGCTGCGGTTCGCGGGCGTCAAGGTAGGTGAACGTAAGTCCGAAGTTCTGAAGGAGGCGGTCGAACAGCCTGAAGGTGCCGCCGTAGAGATTCTCGCCGCACACCACGTGATCACCGGCTTTGAATAGCTTCATGATGGAGTCGACGCATGCCGTACCGCTCGCGAACGCGAAGCCGTGCCGTCCCCGCTCGAGGGCCGCGACATTCCTCTCCAGCGCCTCGCGCGTTGGGTTCTTCCCGCGGGCATATTCGTATCCCTTGTGTCTGCCGAAACCTTCCTGGACGTAGGTGGACGTGAGGTATACGGGTGTCATGATTGCGCCGGCGAGCGGTTCCGGACGTTGCCCCGCGTGGATCGCACGCGTGCCGAACGCATCGTCCAGATCGTCGTCAAAAACTCGTGTCATCGCGAGGGCCTTGTTGCTGGAATGCGCGGAAGATAACGGCACGCCCGGACGGCTGCGAGGATCGGCGTTGTGGCGATAGCGTTCAGCACGGACGCACCTGTGTCTGTCGAATCGAGCGAACCCATTCGCTGCCTGGTCGTCGACGACGAGCTACGACTGCGTCAGGCGCTCGTGCGTCTGATGCGGGGCGAGGGTTTTTCCTGCAGCGAGGCCCGCTCGGGCATAGAGGCGCTTGAGATACTCGATCGAGAGCCGGTGACTCTGGTTCTTTCAGACCTGCGAATGCCTGGAATGGGTGGTTTGGATCTGCTCGGACAGATCCGAAAGCGCTTCCCTGACGTGGCGGTTGTGATGATCACCGCCGTGGCCGAGGTCGAGGTCGCTGTCGACTGCCTCTCGCGTGGTGCAATGGATTACATCACGAAGCCCTTCGTGCTGGAGGAGGTGCGCGCGCGCGCCGAGCAGGCGATCGAGAAGCGCCGCCTCATGAAGGAGAATCGGGAGCATCATGCCCAGCTGGAGCACCGAGTTCGCGAACAGGCACAACGTCTCGAGGACCTCTTCCTGGTCAGCATCCAGTCACTTGCCGAGGCACTCGAGCTGAAGGATCCGTACACGAGTGGTCACTCGGTACGAGTGAGCTATCTTGCTTCCGCAATTGCTCAGGCGATGGGATTTGGTTCCGAAGCAATTCGCCAGATCGAGATCGGGGGGCATCTGCACGACATCGGCAAGATTGGGGTGCGGGAGGATGTGCTGAACAAGCAGGGTCCCCTAACGCCTGAGGAATATCAGCACATCATGACGCACCCCGTGCTCGGCTGGCGAATTCTCAAGCCATTGCTAGGCGACATTCCGGTGGCGCTCAACATCGTTCGGTCACACCACGAGCGCTACGATGGGTCGGGAACCCCCGACAAGCTCGCTAGCACGGACATCCCGCTGGAAGCGCGAATCGTTTCCGTGGTTGATGCCTTCGACGCCATGCTGAGCTCGCGCCCCTACAGGCGTGGTCTGAGCCGCGCTGACGCAGTGGAAGAGCTGACACGCCATGCCGGGACGCAGTTTGATTCCGAGGTTGTGGATGTGTTCCGGGATCTGATAGCGAAGGGCGTGCTCGAGCAAGCCGCTCAGGTCGAACCTCGGGTCAGTCCCTCATCGGGGCTGAAGCAGGAGAAATAACACTGCAAATGAGTACACAGATTACGCAGTGCTCAGTGAGCACTTTGTGTACTAATGAGCACGGCGCAGTGTCACAGCTCAAACCGCGCCATAGATCCCTTCAGTCTCAACACGATGTCCGCCAGGTGCTTGCTGGATGTCGTAGCATGCGACATCACATTAGTCTGCTCTTCCGCTACGGCTCTCACCTGTTGGGATAGAGAGGCGTTTTCTTCCGCAACGGCAGCAACGGCCCGTATCTCCCGGGCCAGATCCTCGGCCTCGCGCTGCTGCGCAGCGGCTGAGTGAACGATCAGCGCAACGGCCTGGCGGCTGTCTTCGATCGCTCGGCCAATCATCCCCAGTGCGTCGGTGGACGTGTGAATAGTCGTTGCGCCCGCTTCTACGGTTGAGCTAACATCGGCGATGCGGGCCAATGTGCGCTCGGAAACGCTCCGGATGTCCTCCGCGAGCGCAAGAATGCTCTCCAACGCCCGGCCGCTGTCGCCCGCCAGCTTTCGCACCTCCTCGGCCACGACAGCGAATCCCTGCCCGTGCTCTCCCGCCCTGGCCGCCTCGATGGCGGCGTTGAGGGCGAGAAGGTTTGTCTGCCTCGCTATCGCCGCGATGCTTTCCGTAATCTCCCCGATTCGGTGCGATTTCTGTCCAAGCTCGGTCACGGCCGGAAGGGCATCGCCGGTGACCGCAGCAATCGAAGCCATGCTCAGAAGCGCCTGCTCTGCCGCCTTGGAAGCGCGACCGGCAGACACATCCACGGCAGTCGCGGCGTCTCGCGCCAGGTGAGCCTGGCTCGTCACCTCGATGGCGCGAGTCGAGAGCTGCGAGGAAATACCGGAGATATTGTGAATGCCCTGAGTCTGGAGCGTCGCTGAATCGGCGATCGATTGCGCGGCGGTAGACACTTGGTGAGTGGACGCGGTCATCTGCTGAGCGCCAGAAGCGATCTGGTCAGCCGTCGCGGCCACGTCGGCAGCGCCAGCATGCACGTCCCTCAGAAGCTCCCTCAACTCCGACGTCATAGTACGTACCGAATCCGCTAGCGTGCCGATCTCGTCGCCGGATGAAAACGTCAGGTCCTGCCGCAGTTTTCCACGTGCCACGGTCTGGGCATGTGATGACACGGCCACTATTCCTCGCGTCAGACGGCCGGCTGTGACCAACGAGAAGCCAACGGCCGCCAGTAGGACCAGAACGGGAAGCCAGATGAGACGGACGACATCGGACGCCAATCGAGCGAGAAAACCATCGGCGTTGAGCGTTATGACCACGAAGCCAGCGACACCGCCGTCGCTTCTGTTCACGGGCGCGGCTGCGCTTACCAGTCGCTCGGAGTCCGTGCGGTAGAGGGGCGTGCGTCCACCTTTATCCTGGTTGAGAGCAACGAGCAATTCCGAAGGTGGCTGCCAAGACGACTTGTACTGAGGCTGCCCGGCGTTCCACGACGAATGAACGAGGTATCGGTACGAGCCTCCTTGCCGCCGCACGATTGCAATGCCGTTCGTCAGCTCACGTACGTTGCCGCCGTTCACCTGCCAGATCTCGCGGAGCGTCTTGCGGGCCAGGACGAAGGCGGCGGTGTTCTGGCCACCGGGAGCAGCGATGATGTCCAGTGAGTCAGCAGGAAACGCGAGACTCGACGTCGCGGCGATGGCCCACAGTCTGTTGCCGTGCGCCTCGGCCAGCTTGCCTCGACCCGCCATGTAGACAGGCACGAGAACGAGGAGCAACGTGGCTAGAATCGCGACAGCGCTTAGCCACGAGATCTTCGAGCGGAACGCGAGTCTGGAGGACCAGGAATGCGGCAAGGCGCGGGAATCTGGAGTCGGGAGTCGGACTGTGGTACGGTCCGGAAGTTCTGCGTTTCTCATGGCAAACGCGTGAATTGTCTCTCCGTAACGGCTTGGTTTCCATTCGCGCGCCGAATAGCTTTCGCGCCAACTCGGGGGGGAGGGCGGGCGTGTACGAAGGCTTGATGATCAGCGTGTCCGGGGTGCGAGGGCGCGTCGGCGAAGCGCTTACACCAGAAGTGGTTGGCAAATTCGCCGCCGGCTTCGGTGCTTGGGCGGTTCGGGGGGGAGACGGCAATCGCAAGCTTGTTCTGGGGCGGGATTCTCGAGTGTCCGGACTGATGTTCCACAAAGCAGTTCTTGCAGCCCTTGAGTCGGTGGGATGTCACGTAATAGACGTCGGCCTGGCCCCGACACCCACCATCCAGCTCGCTGTGGAGCATCATCACGCGGCGGGCGGTCTAGCCATCACGGCGAGCCATAACCCCATAGAGTGGAACGCGCTCAAGTTCATCGCTGCGAGTGGCCTTTTTCTGGACGGTGCGCAGGCGGCGGAGATGCGGAGTGTGGTGGACGGAATCATACCCCGCGCTGCCTGGCAGGACTTGGGCGTTGTCTCCGAGGACAGCGCGGCGGTAACGCGTCACATCGAACGAATACTGGCGCTGGATTTCATAGACGTGGAGGGAATCCGCGCGCGCCGTTTCAGTGTTGCCCTCGACTGCGTGCGTGGCGCCGGCGGAGTGATCATGCCCCAGCTGCTTGAGCGGCTCGGCTGTCAGGTGACGGCGATCAATCTCGAGACCGATGGCCGATTCCCGCGTCCACCAGAGCCTGTAGCCGAGAATTTGGGTGAGGTAGAGCGCCTCGTGCGCTCCTCCGGCGCTGAGATTGGCATGGTAGTGGATCCGGACGTCGATCGCCTGGCTTTGGTCTCCGACGTTAGCCTGGCGATTGGCGAGGACTGGACTCTCGCACTGGCTGCCCGAACGGTACTACGCTACCGGGCCGGTCCGGTTGTTGCAAACCTGTCGACCAGCCGTATTCTGGATGACGTGGCTCAGGAAGCCGGATCGAGGGTAATAAGGGCTCCGGTCGGCGAAGTCAACGTGGCCGTGCGGATGCGGCAGGAAAAAGCGGCCATTGGGGGGGAGGGGAACGGCGGAGTGGTTCTTTCCGAGCTCCATCTGGGTCGAGACGCGCCGGTGGCTGCGGCAATAGTGCTACAGATGTTGTTTGAAGACAACGTGAAACTGAGCAAAATCATTGCCAAATACCCTCGGTATGTTATTGTGAAGGATAAACTTGACCGGCTTGGCGCGCCTCTGGAGACAGTTTATGGGGCATTGCGCGCAAGCTTCCCTGACGCGGAGGCGGACACTCAGGACGGGTTGCGGCTCTCCTGGCACGACCGCTGGTTGCACGTACGTCCCTCCGGGACGGAGCCCATCGTGCGCGTTATCGCGGAAGCGCCGACGGAACGCCAGGCTCGTGAGCTGGTCGACAGCTCACGTGTGCAGCTCAAGGCGCTGCAGTAAACTCTAAATTCTGATAATTCATGTGTGGAATAGTCGGTTACATTGGCCCGCGTGTCGCTTCTCCACTGCTGATTGAGGGACTCAAGCGGCTGGAGTATCGAGGCTACGACTCGGCGGGTGTAGCGATTCTGAACGGCAGGGGTGTGGAGACCAGGAAAGCCGCCGGCAAGATCGCGGAGTTGGAAACTCTGGTAGCGGACAACCCCATCCACGGCACCCTAGGAATCGCTCACACCAGATGGGCAACGCACGGGGCGCCAAACGAGTGCAATGCCCATCCACACACATCTTGCGATGGACAGATAGCGGTCGTTCACAACGGCATCATCGAAAATGCGACGTCGCTGCGGCACGCTCTCGAGGATCTGGGGCACAAGTTCCGCTCCGAGACGGACACCGAAGTGCTCGCGCACCTGGTCGAGGAGTTCTTCCGTGGTAATCTCGAGGAGGCGGTGATCGAGGCTCTGCGAAAGGTTGAGGGCACGTACGGCATCGCGGTGGTATCGAACAGCGATCCGGGAAAAATAGTTGCTGCGCGCAAAGGCAGCCCACTTCTCGTGGGCCTCGGCGATGGGGAGTACTTCGTAGCCAGCGACGTCTCGGCAATTCTCGCGCACACCCGTCAGGTGATTTATCTGGATGATGGGGATCTTGCGGTACTCGAGCGTGACGGTTACCGGATCCTGGATCTGGACGCTGCCACCCTCGACAAGGCTGTGAGCCGTATAGACTGGGACCTCGACATGATCGAGCGTGGTGGTTTTCCGCACTTCATGCTTAAGGAGATCTTCGAACAGCCGGCGACCGTGGAGAACACCATGCGCGGCCGCCTTCTGACGAACGAAGGCACGGCAAAGCTGGGTGGCCTGAACCTCACGGATGAGGAGCTGTTGAGGTTCGATAACATTGTGCTCACAGCCTGTGGCACCAGCTGGCATTCCGCGCTCATCGGGGAGCACATGATAGAGGAGCTGGCGCGGATCCCGGTAGAGGTTGAGTATGCTTCCGAGTTTCGCTATCGAAACCCGGTGATCGGCGAAAAGACCCTCTGCATTGTGATCTCGCAGTCCGGTGAGACAGCGGACACGTTGGCGGCCATGCGGGAAGCGCAGACCCGCGGCGCGCGAGCTCTGGGTATAGTCAACGTCGTTGGCTCAACGATAGCCCGGGAGTCGGACGGCGGAGTGTACGTACACGCCGGTCCGGAGATAGGCGTCGCTTCGACCAAGGCTTTCACGAGCCAGGTGACGGCACTGGCCCTGTTCGCGCTAAAGCTCGCGCGACTGCGCGGACTGCCCGAATCGGATGGAAAACGTATCGTCGCTGCGTTACATGCCCTGCCCGCGCAGATCAAGGAGATTCTGGACGGCGCTCAGGATATCGAAGAATTGGCTGAAGAGTTTCGGGATGCCCGGAACTTCCTCTATCTGGGTCGCGGCTACAACTTTCCGGCGGCGCTCGAGGGAGCGCTCAAGCTCAAGGAAATCAGCTATATTCACGCCGAGGGCTATCCGGCGGCAGAAATGAAGCATGGCCCGATCGCTTTGATCGATGAGCACATGCCGGTCGTGTTCATCGCACCCCACGATTCGGTGTTCGACAAAATCGTGTCGAACATTCATGAGGTGAAGGCGCGCGGCGGTTGCGTGATAGCCATAACGAGCCGTGAGGAACCTGCCCTGGCTGGAAAGCTTGATTATGAGATCCGAATCCCGGAGACGATTGACATGTTCACTCCGGTGCTGGCTTCTGTGCCGCTGCAGCTTCTGGCCTACTACATTGCAGTAAAGCGTGGAGCCAACGTGGACCAGCCGCGGAATCTTGCTAAGTCAGTGACCGTTGAATAAACCAGGTCACAGGTCACAGGTCACAAGTCACAGGTCACAGGGAACAGGGCCGGAGTATCTTTCCGGCCCTTTCCGTTGGTATCTTCATTTTGACCTGCGATCAATGTCCCCGTTCCAACCTCCTGTTTCCTGTCACCTGCTACCTGTCACCTGTCACCTGCTACGTGTCACCTGTGACCTGTCACCTGTGACCTGTCACCTGTGACCTGTCACCTGTGACCTGTGACCTGTCCCCTGTCCCTGTCACCTGTCTCTGGTCCATTGCGCGTCCTTCTACAGCGAGTGTCTCGCGCCGAAGTCCGAGTTGAGGGGCGGGTAGTTGGCCAGATCGGCAATGGGTTCCTGTTGCTGGCTGGCTTCACTCATTCCGACGGCGAAGCGCAGATCATGTGGATGGCGGAAAAGGTTGCCTCCATGCGCTTGTTCTCCGATAACGAAGGTAGAATGAACCTGGGCCTGGCAGAGGTCGGCGGTTCGGTGCTGGTGGTGTCGCAATTCACACTCTACGGAAGAGCCGAAAAAGGCCGCCGGCCCAGCTTCGTCGATGCAGCACGTCCGGAGCAGGCGGAAGCGTTGTATGACACTTTTGTTTCCCTCCTGCGAGCCCATGGCCTCGAGACGGAAACCGGGGCATTCGGGGCCATGATGGACGTGGAGCTCGTGAACGACGGTCCGGTGACGATGTGGCTGGAACGCTGAGCGACGCGCGAATTGTACTGGCGTCCTCTTCGCCGAGGCGGCGCGACCTGCTCAACATGATCGGTATTGGTCACGAGATCATGCCGGCCGACATCGACGAATCCCTCCGTATTGGTGAAACGCCGCAAGCCTATGCCGAGCGCCTGGCGCGCGAAAAGGGTGCTGCGGTGGCGCCACGCGTTCCAGGAGCTTTTGTGATCTCGGCGGACACGATAGTCGTTGCGCGTGGGGAAGTGCTCGGCAAACCCCGCAGCGAGACTGACGCGGCGCGCATGCTGCGAACGCTCAGCGGGACGACGCACAAGGTGCTGACCGCTGTGGCGGTAACGTCAACCGGGAGAGTTGAATCCGGTGTGGAGGCTGTGGATGTTGAAATCCGACATCTCACGGACGAGGAGATTCTGGACTACATCGCCACGGGCGAACCGATGGACAAGGCTGGCTCTTACGGAATTCAAGGCTACGGAGCCACCATCGTGGAGAGAATCAGCGGAGATGTCTTTGCAGTCATGGGTCTTTCTCTTGGATTAGTTGTTCGTCTCATGGGCCGCTTTGGCCTCCGCTATGATTTCCAGTCGTCGGCTCCGGCAGCCCGTAATCGCCAGTGTTGAAGGCGTTGGAGCGGATATGGAAAAGGCTCTGCATGCGCGCTCTGGCGGCTCTAATGCCTGCGCCTACGCGCCCCGGTGCTCCCGATTGGAGTTCGCGACGATACCGTGTACTCTACCTGCGCCACGGCCGGATTGGAGACATGATTATCTCCACAGGAGTATTGCGCGCGATCGCCACTTCCTATTCGACTATCGATCTCGACGTCCTGGCGTCCCCGGGTAACGCATCGGTGCTGAACGGAAATCCGCATGTCGGGCGTATTATCGTCTTTCGAAGGCGACAGTGGTACACTTTTCCATCCCTCATGCGCGAGCTCAGGCGCGGTCGCTACGACGTGGTCATCGATCCAATGGTGCTCATGCCGTCGCTCACCACCGCGCTGCTGATCCTCGCCACGGGTGCGCCTCTGCGGATCGGCATCGGCGGTAACATTAATGACTTCGTCTACACCCTGCCCGTTCCGACGCGCGACTCGAAAGCGCATCACGTGGTCCAGGAAGCTGCCACCGCGGTTCCGTTCGGTGTCGATCCTGCGAGCTATGATCTGCGGCCGGAACTGTACATTTCACTCGCAGAACGGGAGGAAGGGGAAAGCCTCTGGCTTATGGCCGGCAGCGGCACTCGGGATGACCCTCGATCTCCACGCAGGATTCTGACGAACGTGTCGGCCGCGCTCGCTAAGCGCCTTTGGCCGGACCAGCGCTATATCGAGGTGCTGCAGCGCCTCCGCGCGCTGGACGAGAGCGCGGCGCTCATGGTAATCGGTGGGTTGGATGAGAAAGACCGCATCGAGGCGATTGCGCAGCAAGGCGGTGCGACGCCGGCAATCATTCCGATCCGCGCGGCGTTCGCCGCGGTCAGCGCCGCCGACATCGTGTTCACTCCTGACACTAGTATTGCCCACGCCGCCGCAGCTCTTCGGAAGCCAGCGGTAGTGATGCTCGTACGCGGCTCGGACATTTTCGCGCCATACTCGGACCAGGCGAAAACCATCTACAGCGACGAATCGACACTGGAATCTTTGCCGGTTGAACGCGCGTTGAGAGCGCTGAATGAAGTACTAGAGGATCTTCAGGCTGGGAGTGCATCAGCGCAGCCCTGATGTCGCTGGCGCAAGTATGGCGGTGGGCATACAATCAGGAACGCTCGCCGCAGCCGATCATCATCACTCCTCGCCAGCGAATCGCGCTTGCCTACCGACCCTTCCGCGTCGAACCACAGCCTCTCGGTTTTTCTGATCGTTCACAACGAGGAGCGACATCTCACCGATTGCCTGGCTTCAGTGGCTGCTCTCATGGGGAAGCCTGGCGGGGAGATCGTCGTTCTGGATGACGGCTCACAGGATTCGACCGTCGAGATAGCCCGGCGCGCAGGGGCCCGTGTAGAGTTCAGACAGTTCGATGACTTCGGTCATCAGAAACAGGCGGCGCTCGACATGACGACGGGCGAGTGGGTGCTATCGCTCGACGCCGATGAGCACGTGACGCCCGAGCTAGCGAACGAGATCGCTGCTGTTGTGAGTGGCTCCGGAACTGCCGATGGATACTGGATAAGGCGCGAGCTGATCTATCTGGGCGCCCGCCTTCGCTTCGGCGGCACCGGCGGAGATTGGGTGTTGCGCCTTGCCAGGCGGTCCAGCGTCCGATTCCAGCTGGTTCCCATCCACGAGCACATGATCGTGAATGGGAGAACGGCGCGACTGCGTGGCACCATGCGTCACGTAAAATATCGGACGCTCTCGGAGCACGTAGCGCAGATGGATCGCTACACTCAGATGGTGGCTGACCACAAGCGCGCGCGCGGAAAGACTTTTGCGCCCTGGCATTTGCTTCGAATCCCGCTCGAGATATGGTCGCGGCTGATATTGCGACTGGGAGTGCTCGACGGCCGGCCGGGAATAATCTGGGCGGCTATGGCCGGCTTCTACAGTTTTCTCAAGTACGCGAAGATCTGGCGCCGGGACGACGTATGACGAGCGAGGGCCCTTCCGGGTTGACGCCACCGGAACGTGTTCTGTTAGTGCAGATCCGCCGGCTTGGCGACGTCGTGCTTACGATGCCACTTCTCGGAGATCTGCGGCGCGCATTTCCCAGCGCCCGCCTGGACTTTCTGGTCGGAGATTCTGCTGCACCACTGCTCGCCAATCATCCGCATCTGGATGAGCGGGTTCTCCTGGATCGCGATCATCCCTTACGCATGTGGAATTACATACGTGCTCGGCGTTACGACTGGATCGTGGACGTGCAATCCAGCCCGCGCACCGCGCCCATTGCAATGATGTCAGGAGCACGGGTGAGAATAGGCTGGGACGTCACCGGCTGGGGTTGGGTGTACACGCATCGCCTGTCGCGGTCCGGCCGGCCGGCCGAGTACGTGCTTCGCGAAAGGCGGCGCCTCCTGGAGCTGGCGGGAGTTCCAGTGTCCGATGACCTCCCGCGACTCTATGTCACAACTCAGGAACGTGCACAGGGCGAGGTGGACCTGATCGCGACGGGCGCGCGAGCAGGCAGTCCAAGGGTGGGGTTTCTGCTCTCCGCCGGCGAGCCATCCAAGGAATGGCGTCTGGAAGGGTTTGCCGAGCTGGCCGAATCATTGAGTGCGATGGGAATCGCGCCGGTCCTGTTCCAGCCGCCCGGTGATACTCCCGTGGTGGCCCGCCTTCTCGCACTCACGAAGAGCGTGAACGTTCTGCCGATACTCGAGCTGAGAAGGTTTCTTGCAGCGCTGGCAGGGTGTGACGCGTTGGTGTCCGGCGATACGGGACCGGCTCACATGGCGAGGGCTCTTGGCGTCCCCACCGCGACGATATTCGGTCCCTCATCGCCGGTGTTGTGGAGTCCGACGCTACCGACTGCGGCGGTGGTACGCGATGAGCGAGTTCCATGCCTGACTTGCCAGCTCAACATTTGCCCGATCGGGCACGACTGCATGGTCGGTGTCACATCGTCCATGGTGCTGGCCCGGGTTCACGAGATTCTCGGAAATCCACGACCGAGTCGGACCGCCGCAGTGTGATAAGCTGATCTTGCGCCGACCGCTCTGGTGACGACATTTCCCTCACACCGGGAGCGATCGTGGACGAATCAATCGGACAACTCATAGCACGCCTGGCGCAGACGAACATCGAGCTCTGGCATGAGGAAGACAAAGCGCGAGTGGACGACGACCATCAGGTCGCCGCGGCCAAGCGCGCCGTGGACAAGCTAAATCAGACGCGAAATGATCTGATCGAGCGCATCGACGATTCGGTGCGGAAACTGGCTGCAGAAGGTCAGCGGCAGCGGCCAGACAGTGAGAACAGAGGTCGTGGCTGAGACCGTCGGGTGGCTGGCTGACAAGCTCAGCATAATCGAGCTCAAAATATTCCATATGCGAGAGCAGGCGGATCGCCGTGATGCCGCACCGGAGTTTCGCGCCCGCTGCAACGAGAGGCTGGCGGTATTGCGCATGCAGCGTGACGACCTGGCCGCCGAGTTGGCCGAACTATTGAGCGACATATCGGCCGGGCGCGTCGTACCCAAGGTCTATCGCCAATTCAAGATGTACAACGATCCGCAGTATCGTACGGGTCAGGGAGCCGGCGATTGACCTTCACGCGCCGGCCGGCGTTGTCGGTGATTCATGTGGACACCGAGCGAAGCTGGCGGGGTGGCGAGCAGCAGGTTCTCTGGCTGGCCGAAGCACTGGCCGCGATCGGCATTCGCTCTCTCATCGCCGCGCGCCAGGGATCGGCGCTCGCGCAACGCGCGACGGCCGCCGGCATCCAGGTTGTAGCGTGCGACCCGGCCGGCGAGCTAGCGCCGCTGTCCGCGTTGCGGCTCCGCGGTGTCGTGAAGCGCGAGCGCATCGACATCGTGCACGCGCATACGGCTCATGCAGTCGCTCTTGCGGCGATGGCCACGCTGAATGGAGGGCATGCTCGGGCTGGTGCCGCGAAGATGGTTGTCACCCGGCATGTGGAGTTTCCCCCGAGAGGAAACTTCGCCACCATGTGGAAGTATGGGCGCGCCCACGCAGTGATCGCCGTTTCTGCCGCCGTACGCGAATCGCTCCTGGCGAGCCGCGTCGTGCGCGTGCCGGTAGACATCATTCCGGCCGGAATCGATCTGAGCCGCGATGTGCGGCCTGCCTCGGCTGCATCGCTTGCGTCTCTCGGTGTGCCACTGGGTGCCCCGGTCGTGGTGATGGCGGCGGCCCTGACCGCTGAGAAAGACCCAGTTACGTTCGTTCGTGCGGCGTACCTGGCCCGCCGCCGCGTGCCCGCCCTGCACGCCATTCTCTTGGGGGAAGGCTCGGAGCGCGCCGCCGTCGAGCAAGCACTGCGGGAGCAGCGGACGCGTGACTCTGACGACGGAGCAGACTGGTTTCATCTGGCCGGGTTTCGCGAGGATGCCGTGGAGATCATGGCTGCCGCGAACGTGGTCGCGTCGAGCTCGGTCAAGGAGGGATTCGGCCTGTCTCTCCTGGAGGCAATGGCTTCAGGCAAGCCAGTTGTCGCGACTGCCACCGGCGGCGTCGTCGATCTCGTGGAGAACGGTCGCTCGGGGCTGCTCGTCGCGCCGGCCGATGCGGAACGGCTCGGAGACGCGATAGCTGCCATCCTGACTGACAATGGGCTGGGGGCGCGGCTGCGGGACGGAGCGACACGACGCGCAACGGAATTCTCGATGGAGCGGGTCGCCGAGAGGACGGCTCGAGTTTATGACCGGGTGATGGCCGTGTCCCGATAACGCTGTGCCCAGACGTCGAGCTTTTCGGCCACATCGTCCACCGTTATCCGTGACATTCTATAACGCCGGTGCGCTGGTGAGATTGCATAGTCTTCGTCCCCCCCCCCCCCCCCCCCCCCCCCCCCCCCC
>JBHENQ010000055.1:0-13475 GCA_046261975.1 Gemmatimonadaceae bacterium
GTTGTGGATGCACGCCCCATCGGTGGGAGAAGGCCTACAGGCACGGCCGGTGCTGGAGCGCGTTCGTGAGAAGCATCCGGACATACTGCTCGCGTACACGTTTTTCTCGCCAAGCGCAGAGCAGTTTGCAGCAGCTCTCGACGTTGATTTTTACGACTATCTGCCGTTCGACAGCGCACATAGCGTGCGCACCGCGCTTTCATGTCTCCGTCCGAGCGCGCTGGTTTTCAGCAAGCTTGACGTGTGGCCGGTGCTGGTGAACGAGGCCGCACGGCGTGGCGTTCGACTCGGACTCGCAAGCGCAACGCTGGCCGAGGTCTCCGGCCGGCGCAGCAAGATAGCGAGCACGCTACTCCGCGACGCCTACGCGAGCCTCGACGCAGTTGGCGCAGTTGGACCGGATGATGCCGAGCGGCTCGTACAACTGGGAGTTCGGCGATCATCGATTTCCGTTACGGGGGACACTCGCTACGACCAGGTCTGGTCGCGCGCCATCACGGCCGATCTCTCGAATGAGCTTCTCGCACCTCTGGCGTCTGACCGTCCGACGCTCGTGGCCGGCAGCACCTGGCCGGCCGATGAAGAGCGCCTCCTGCCTGCATGGGGCCGACTGCTTCGAACTCATCCAGAAGCGCGACTCATCATCGCTCCCCACGAGCCTACGCCGGACCACCTCGGAACTATAGAACGGTGGGCGGCAGAGCGTGCGCCTGGTGGTCTTCGCATTTCGCGCCTGGGTGCGGCGGCCGCGTCCAGCGCTGATGTGGTGCTGGTTGACAGGTTGGGAGTCCTGGGAGACCTCTACGGCGTCGCGCGAGTGGCGTACGTCGGCGGCGGCTTTCACGACGCTGGTTTGCACTCGGTACTGGAGCCCGCGGCTTTTGGCGTCCCGGTGATTTTCGGTCCGGTCAATCGGTCGAGTCGCGACGCGAGGCTCATGCTGGATGACGGCGCCGGAGTGACGGTTTCAAAGGCCGAGGAAATCGAGCAACAGATTCGCTTGTGGCTGGAAAATGACAGCGCGCGCCAGATGGCGGGCAACGCTGCGCGTGACGTCGTGCGCCGCGGACTTGGCGCCACGGAGAAGACGCTGTCGTTAGTGGAAGCGTTAGTGGTTGGCGCTTAGCCAGGATAGGCAGGACTTACATGATGAATGCGGATGTCATGGCGGCACTGTTTCCATCCTGTCCATCCTGCTCATCCTGTCTGGTTGTTCTAGCGCGGTACGTGCTCGTTTCTCGCTTGAACTGCAGACAGGAATTCAGGATGTGCAGGACAGTACATCAATCCCTTGCTCATATCTGCAGCATGCTTTATCCTGTCTGCGCTGCAACACCCATTTCCCCGAAGAGCCGGGTTTCGGGTTTGACTACGCTGGCAGTGCTGGGCCGATTCTCCCAGGACGATGCAGGAAGAAGCCCTGCAGCAGATGGACGCCCAGGCGTTTCACAGTCTCCAGCTCCTCGGCGCGCTCGATACCCTCCGCTATCACCTTCGCTCCCATATCCTCGGCGAAGCGCACCATCGTTTCCACCAGGTTCTGCTTGATGAAATTCGTGTCGATGGAGTTGATCAACGAGATGTCGAGCTTGATAAAATCGGGCGCGAGGTTGGCGATTGACCCCAGACCCGCGTAACCGCTGCCAGCGTCGTCGACCGCAAAACGATAGCCGCGCTCGCGAAAGCGCTTCAATCGTTCGCTGAATTTGGGATAGTCCTTGATGGCAGTACGCTCGGTGATCTCGATTACAACACACCGAGGATCGAGAGCGCCCATCTCGCCGAAGGCAGGATCGGCGAAATCGTGCGGATCCACGTTCAGAAACAGCATCTGGTCGGCGGTGAGGCGAGTGCGCGCGCCCTCCAGCGCTCTCGACCGGCAGAGACGGCTCAGCTCCCAGACCAGGTCCGCTTCCGCAGCCACGTCGAACATCACCTCGGGGCTTCGCAGGCTGCGCATGACTCCGCGCGCGAGCGCTTCGTAGCCCACCACCGAGGCATCCGCCGCCGAGACGATGGGGTGGTAATCGATATAGACACTCCGATCGTGCAGCGTTTGACGAAGATCGGCTACCTTCGCCGCACGCTCCCGCTCCTCCGTTCCGTTCGCGGCATTCGATGCTTCGCGAATTCCGCGATAGATCAGCCGCTCCAGCCGGATCTTGGGGTTGTAATAGACGTGAGAGTGTCCCACGTATATGTCGACCAACGCTGCGATGTCTTCTCCATGTTCGCTCTCCAGGCGCGCAGCTACATGCAGCTGGAGGCCCTTGGCGAGATCATTTATCTCTGATTCGGAGGCAGCCGACACACCCTCGGCCGGAACGTGAAAGAAGATAAAGTCATCGTCGTTCGTGAAGCTCACCATCATCCGGGTCGAGCGATAACGATTCTCATCAAGAAATTCCCGAACGGCAACTGAAGTGGTCTCCAGCACCTCGTCCAGCTTTTCCCAGCCGTAGATTTCCTCGATCTTGGTGTAGCGGACGAAGTTCAGATAAAGCACGACCACTTCGCCCCGCTCCTTGATGAGCGCTCGAGTTCGCTCGATCATCACTGGCAAGGTTGGCAGACCAGTGAGGGCGTCGTGGAGCATCTCTTCGTACTCCATCCTGTCCGCGCCGGCATTAGCTCCGTTCACGGAGCATCGTCCCACTGCCGAACGAACCCGGGACGCAATCTCCTCTCTCGTTGCAGGTGTGGCGTACCACTCCTCGACGTGCAGCTCCACTGCGCGTCGGCGTGCTGTTTCGTCTGGACACGCCATTACGACTGGCACACGCCGCGCCTGTGAGCGCTCGACGGTGTCACGCAGCAGCTTCGGATCGGTAGTCGTGACGAGTACAGCCCTCACATTCGGGACCGTTTCCACCCCGCCTCCCAGCGCAGCGGACTCGCGCACATCCACACGCCAGCCAGGGAGCAGGCTCGCCGCCTCCTTGATAGCCGCGTCAGGGGTATCCGTCAGCAGTACAGAAGCGCTCACGCGACGCAGTAACCGGCTGGCTCTTTCAGGCTATTTGTCACGGCCCTGAGTTACCGAGCAGTGCGATGTTGCGCTCTACACGGGCCACCAGGTCGGAGAAATCGACGGGCTTGGTGATATAGTCGTCCGCGCCAGTTTGAAGGGCTTCCTGTTTATCGTTCCATTCGGCGAGCGCGGTGACCATGATGATTCGCACGCTTCGTCCGTGCTCCCGATGCTGTTTCATTATACGGCAGACTTCCCAGCCCGAGCGGCCGGGCATCATGACGTCGAGCAGAACGATTCCGGGACGGCCCGACTCGAAGATTGCGAGCGCTTCGTCGCCACTGTGGGCGATAGCCACCGTGTAGCCTCGCAGCTCCAGTACCCTGCAGAGGATCTCCGCATTGTCCTCGTTGTCATCCACCACGAGAATTGGTGTAGTTCGTTGCTCGTTTGGTGGCGCTGTGTCAGTGCTCATATGCCATGGAATCGGAGAGATCCCCAGTAAAAAGGCAAGTTACGCAAACCGGGTGACAGGGAACAGGTGACAGGGGACAGGTGAAGGGGGACCGGTGACAGGGAACCTACTGCTTGTCACATGCTTCCGGTTCGCTGTCCCTGTCAGCTGTTCCCTGTTCCCTGTCACCTGGGGTTAAGCCCTTTGGGTTTCCACGAAAGCGAGAGTCCAAACCCGGTATCATCATTGTCGAAGACTCCAATACCGCCGAAAGTAAGGGCACCGCGCAGGCCCAGCTGCTGTGTCAGCTCAGCGTCGAGCCCGATGTCGAACGCTACGCCGACATCGGAATTGTCCCCCCCGCACCCATCGCCGCCGCAGAAGTCGACCGAAACACGAGGATGGACATAAGGTGTTATCGCCGCACCACCCTCTAGGGGGAACCTGTGCCCGATCGTGGCACCGAAAGGCACGCGGAAAATGTTGAGATTATCCCCAAACGAACCGTACAGGCCCGCGGTGAGGAGGAGATCTATAGGAACTTCGGTGCTGTACTGCAGCAGTCGGTGTGCCAGCCCGCCACCCAGCAAGGCGCGCGCATCTCCGCCGTCGGGGTCGGCGACTCCAACGTCGAACGTCAGCTCTGTTCCGATGCTGACGCCCTCACGCCACTGGCCGACCAACGTCGTGCCATAGTCACCGGCGGCCGCAACCCCGATGTTGAACTCGCGACGAAGGATGTGGGGATGCTGAAAGCTGGGATACACCCAGGCTTGCGCCCTGGCGAGGCTGGGCGCAACGAAGGCAGTCAATGATGCGCCGGTGAACAGCGCGTTCATGATGGTCCGGTATTGCATGAACTCTCCTGTTGTCGTGCGAATTGATTGGCCGCGTTCAGCCAGCTCGATTCAACGCGGGCGTGAAAGGGCGTACGAGACGCCGGCGCCAAACGTACCTGCCGCCGGTCCCGGATCGCCCGACTTGGCCTTGGCACCGCCCTCATAGCCAACCGTGACGCCAAGCGAGGTCGTGATCGCGAGATCCACACCCGCCGAAAAGCGGGCCAGACCAGCGCTTCTGGAAGTCCCTGTCTCGCTAGCTCGCGACCATAGGTAAAATGGCGCGAGGTAAACGGAAATGCCACGTCGCACGCCAAGCGCCCGCCGATAACTCAGGCTTGCTCCCGCAGGAACAAAGAGTTGTGTGGCATCGCCCATGCGTCCACCTCCGGCGCCAGCGAAGACGGCGATCCCCACCGCGTCGGCACGAACGCGCAGTACCGGCACCGTTGCCCGTGCGCCCCACACTATAGCGTTGTCAAGGTCTCCTTCCGGATTCAGGGAACCGGCACCGGCGCTCAGCTGAAATCGCGCTGAACTGGGCGCCCAGGCAGCAGCACCGGCAAAAGTGCTGGCGTCCTTGGAATATCCGACGTTGACGGCGACATGCACGCCCGGACTGGCGAACGCGGTCTGGAGTACGGGAAGGCCAGGCATCTGTGCGGCCAGTTGGACGACCACGCTGACGACAAAGAACAAGACGCACAGCGAACCATGCGCTGTGCGTCTCCAGAAACTCATTCGAGTGCGTGCCTCTGCGAGAGGTCTATGGCGCTGTTGGCGGCCTCGTAACGATGCCCGGGACAGTAGCCACAAGGACTATAGCAGGCGATGCGGTCGCGTCGTCGCCGGCCTTGTTCTCGAGCGTAAGGATCAGCTCCGTAAAGCCGCGATAAGGGTTAGCGCCTGCAAGCCGCGGGATCGTGTCCGCGTCCACGCGGTTAGCGGCGGCCAGAATGGACGGCGGAGCATCGATGACAATTCCACTTATCAGACTGACGTCAGCATCGCGAAGTGACTGTGACCTGTTGGGGAACGGCGCGGTCTGAGCGCCGAGCACCAACGTGTCGATCGCCTTGCCGGCACTGTCACGCTTAATCACGTATGTTGCGTAGTAATAACCGATCGGAGGACGCGTCAGCGCGGAGTCGTCGACGACCAGGATACTGCCGCGTACGCTTGCAGTCCCTCGACCGGCCGGGATGTAAACATACGCTTTTGCCGGATCCGGATCGAAGTTACCGAACGTCAGTGCGCCGGTATTGTTGGTCGTATTGCTGAACCGCCTCCAGAGGGGTTGAACAGTTCCTGGGGCACTCGCGCCAGCGGTTGCCTCCACGGTTACGAGCGCGATGATATTCCCCACCAGCGGGTCAGAACCGAAACTCGACTGATCCACGACAAGCTTCACCGTGACGGCCGCACCACCGTCAGCGAAGGATGAGACATTGGAGGCAGTGCGAACGGTGCTGGTAGTGAACACCAGATCACCCAAAGAGTTGACTGAAGTATCCGTTCGCGTCACGGTAAGGTTCCCGGTGGCCTTCACGAAAGTGCCGGCCGTGACCGCCGTTCCCGGGGCAAGCCAGACCTCATACACACCGCTGGTCAGCGGCTCGAGGCCTTGGAAGGTGAAAGTGATGGCCCTCGGTACTGCGGGAGGACCCGAACTGCCAAGGGCGACAGCGACCGTCCCTCTGGGAAGATTGGTAGCAGTCTTGGCGAAACGGAAGTTGTACGCCAGAGGCCCGAAAGGATCGAACACCGACGCGCGCCGGTCCTCGCATGCAGACAGAACTCCCGCTATAGTCAATGCCGCGAGCGCCGAGGTTCTACGGACTGAGTTAGGCCTCATGGGGTTGTCTCCTCCTCCGGGGTCCCACCGGCCAGTGTTGGCGTGAAGCTGAAGCCGAGGCTGAACATGAGGTTGTGCACCGTTTTTTTGGCAGCTGGCGGCACCGGAACGTCCTCGGGGAATCTGATGTTGGCGAATCTCGCCGCAGCCGGATTCAACTGGTCCCTGTCGTAGTCGGTAAATATGAAGTCCCGGACATCGAGCTGGAGGCCCGCGCCTTCTGAAACACGGTAGTTTACCCCGACACCTGCTGTAGCGGAGAGCTTAGAAAACTTGCGATTGCTCCCCACCACCTGCTGGTCGAGGTAGAGCGTGTAGCTACCGACCGAGCCGATGAAGTACGGACTGAAGGTAGCTCCCGGCCAACGGAGCATTGCCGCCAGGTTGACGTCCAGCAGCGTAACGGGCTGCTTTACTTCTACGAGCAGGGTCGTGTCGCCGAAGGTGAGCGACGCGATGAAATCCTGGCCACGTGTGCTCGGGCGCGCGGCGGAGAGCCCCGTGCCGATCATGAAGTATCTGTTGAAGGCGTACATGGCATCCAGGCCGATCACAGGCGTCCCCTCCAGCCCGGACGCTTTTTCAAAGGACAGGTATCCGCCCCGCGGACTGACCGCGAAACGACGGGGCGTGACCTGCGCCGACGCCGTGGCGGCCCCCAGAATAAGAGCGCCCAGAGTCAGACTCTGTGAAAATCGCATGACAAACTTGCTCCTGGTCAAATGGTCACGGACCCGCAACTAGCGCCCGAACTCAAAGGAGAACACCTGTACATTGTCCAGCTCGCCGAGGGAAGTGTAGGCATAATCGAGCCGGAAAGAGCGGGACGAGATCGGAATGCGAAGTCCTGCGCCTGCTGACAACCCGTACTTCATCTTGCTCGAGCCGAATTCGCGGTCATCATTGTAAAAGCGCTTGCCGCCCCGCAGGAAGAACATGTTGTTGAATCCGTACTCGAGGCCGAACCCCAACTGGATGTCCGTGTCGATCGCATCGCTGAAAGCCAGCTCGGCCAGAAGAGAGTTTCTGGTGTCGGTCTGCCCCAACAACGCGCCCGAGCCGCCATATAGATCGCTGCCCACGGAGAACCGGAACAGGGTGGGAAGCTCCGTTTCCTTGGTGCCGAACTCGACGTCCGTGCGCTCGAGGGCGAAGTCGTCGCTATTGATTTTGCGCTGGATCAGCGATCCGCGAGCGCGGGCGCTGGGGCCCACGTTCTGCAGGCTGGCGCCCAAAGTCAGTCCGTACAGTCCCGTGCGGAATTGAGTGCCAACGTCGATGGCCATCCAATTGACCTTCGCGTCATCTATACCTTCGTCCACTCGCTTCACGGCGAGCCCAAGGTCCAGACGATCGGTGAGGCGGCGGGCGTAGCCAACACCCACTGAGGTGGAGCGCCATTCAAACGTGCTGCCAAGAATAGGGTCTCCGCCGGCCGGGTTATCCTCCGTGGTGCGTAGGAGCTCTCCCGAGTTGAGACCCACGAAGTTCGCGCCTATCACCCCACCCAGGAAAGGCAGCGAGACGCCGAAAAAGCTATGTGTGATGTCGAGCCCGGTGTACAGCTCCTGGCGCGCTGCGCTAAAGGAGAACTGTTCCGTGGCAGCGGCGCCAGCAGGATTCCAGTACCAAGCTGTGGGGCCCTCGACAAGACTTGTAAGGGCGCCGGCCATCGCGGCCGCTCTAGCCCCGACACCTATCTGGAGGAAATTCGCGCCGCGCGTTCCTTGGCGGGTAGGCGGCTCGTCAGGCGTAGGAATGATCCCCTCGGGCAGTTGAGCCGATAGGGGACCAGCCGTTGCGGCAGCTAGGAGCGCGGTAGCGATGATCTTGGAGCGCATCGAGTTCATATGTGGTTCTCCCTTAGCGGATGATGACGAACTTGCCGCGCTTCTGCGTGGTGCTGCCAGACGCGTCTTTCGCCGTTACCACGTAGATGTAAAGACCGGTTGCCAGATCAGTACCTTCGCGCGTGCGGAGGTTGTACTCGAGATCGCCCGTCCCTCTCAGGTCGGCCTCCGTGTAGGACAGCTCCTGTAGGAACTGGCCGCTCACCGAGTAGATGCGGACGGATCCGTTGGCGGGCATGCCCGTAAACTTGATGCGTGCTTCGCCAATGCGTTGCCCGCCTACCTGATCGAACTGCGACAGGAATACGAACGGGTTCGGGACTACACGGACCTCCGTCAGCGCCCCATTCTCGAACGCTACCGGGGTTGGTGTTAGCGCCGTCGCTGTGAAGGTGATGTCACTCGCCAAGTTAAAGCCCGTATTGAAACTCACTACATGCTTGTCACCCGAAGCGTACGGGAAATAACCCGTGGCACCCGGAGCGTTGATCGCGAGCGGATTGCACGACGACCTCGGATTGGTGCAACCGAGGACGGCCCGTAAGAGCGTCACCACTGTGTCCGACACCTGGAAAGGTCTGTTGGTGGAGGGGTCGATCACAAGATTGGCGCCCGCCGTGCTGTCGCGCGTGACTATTTCCAGCACGTGAAACTCGTCTCCCGGAACCCAGATATCCTCTGGGATCGGAACCCGCAGAGTATCGTTTCCGGTTCCAAGCAGAATGGAGTTGGATCTTGCGGGAGTCAGAGTAGTCCGCTTTACCATTGCAAGAATGACAGTGCCACCGGCTGTCCTGTGCTGGACCGTGAAGGGGAACTTGGCCGCGACGAGAGTTGGGGGCGTTGTCGGGTTGAGAATGGCCGCTATGCTCGCAGCCGTTGAGGCTGTAGTGGCTGCCGGTCTACCTGCAAGGGATGCGGTGACGTCTGCAACCGTGGTCGGCCCCAAAGTGAACGGTGTCCCAGCGCCAAACGCGTCGCTGGAGAAAGTGAACTCATAGATACCGCTCCCGAACAGCCGCGCGGTGGTAGCGCCCTGATATTGAACCGCGAAGTTGTTCTGAATATCCGCTCTCAGCGTGTCGCCGTTCGCCTTCACGGTGCGCCTGAAGGCCATAGCATTCGCCACGCTCGCATTGATGTTCAGAATGAAGCCCGGGAAGTCGCTGCGGGCTATGAAGCCGGGCGGAGTTGTAGCCCCTTCCGTGAGCGTCGTGGTTACAAAGAGCGGAGCTGTACCCTTCAAAACGACCGCGCCCAAACCATTCACCGTGAAGGTGGTGATCTTGAACCGAGGCGCTCCTGCGCTGTCGACGGTAACCGACGAAGTAGCGGCTCCTGTGAACTGCACAACACCCGGAGTCGTAAATGTGTCCGCCTTCGTCACCAATTCCGGCTGCGGCGTACCACTTATGGTAACAGGCTTTATGACATCTTGCGCGATGACCCGCGTACTTATCACGGTGTTAGTCACGGAATCGACGACAACTCGGATCTGGAAGCGGTTGGCGAAAACCAACCTGAAGGTGCCGGCCACAGTGCTGTCCGTGAAGCGGATGCCGATCGGGATATTCGAGCCTCCCAAGTCGGGCTGGAACGTAGCTGTCGCCAATCCTGCACCAGCCGCAAACGAAATAGGCACGTAAACCTTTCTGGACGAGCCGGTGCCATCGGTCTTGAGGGGGCTCGCAATGGTGTCAACGAGTGAAAAAGTACGCGACACGAGCTCGTCGTCGATGGAATCCAGAACGGTCGTCGCAAAGCCTTTAGAGCGCGTTACGAGCGAATACAGATACGTCCGGCCACCTATCACGTTGGGATCGATGAACGTCTGCGGAATCCGTCCGTTCTCGTCCGCCGTCAAAACTGCATACGCCTGGAAGCCGAAGCCGATCGGATTGCCGAACTGATCGATCGCTGGAGCATTCGTGCACGTCGCGTCCGATGTGAATGTGGCACCATCAGTACAAGACTTGAAGATCAACAGCTCGGCGAAGTTCTGTCCTGACTGCGCGCGCGCGCGTATCTGGCTCGAGAGGGTCGGATTGAGCGTGCGCAACCTTACCAGTGATGGATCGACAGAATTGTCCAGATCGTCCGCGAACTTGAGTAGGAAGACGTCCACGAACTGACTGGGCGAATCGGTGAAGTAGAGCTGCACCTGCGGATTGCCCGAGTTTCCGGTCTGCACCTCGACGGCGACGATTTCCGGCGGGGTTGGCGGCTTGGGAGTGAGGAAGAAGTTCTGGTACGCATCGATCACGTTGCTGACCAGCGACTCGAACGAGGCCGAGTCCGGTGCGCCAAGGAAGGAGATGACGAACGAGGTCGTGTCGCCAGCCTTGAGCTTGACCGGCCCCGCCATCATAACGCCGCCGACGTTGCCCTGCGAGTTCACCTGCTTGCCCGGCATGGTGTCGGCCCAGGTTGCTACGCACCCTTGAAGATCGCACGTATCGTAGTGCAGGGTGTCCTGGACACCATCGTGGTTCCAGTCCCAGTTCCCTGGGATGTAAGTATTGAACCGCGAATCCCGCACCGGGAATGCCTTGTTCTTGAAGATGCGCCAGTACTCAGCAGCTGCCAGCTCGGGCGGGGTGCGGCCATCGAGGATGTTTTCCGGAGTGGACGATACCAGTCCAAATGCTCGGCGCTCGTTCACATTCCACGTATTTGCCCAGCAGCCACCGAAACCGCATGAGTGGCCATTGTTGAATGTGATCGTGTCGCCCCGGTTGACGTTACTGGGATTAAAGAACTTCGAGCCGGCTTTGGTGAAGAGCTTGTTGCGCAGGTCACCGATTGGGGACTTGAGCATCACGATTCCGACGGCGCCGCCCCCGAAACCGATGTTAGAGCAGAGATCAACACCGGCTGGAACTATGGCGTTGTTACACCCAGGCCTCACTCCGCTCTGTGCAGCCTTCACGGCGCCCTGCGAGGGGATGTAGTACACCGCATTCGCTTGCGCTCCGCCGAAACCGGTCAACAGCCCGATGTACAGCGAGTCGTAATCGATGCCAGTGCCGTAGACGTCCTGCGTGTTGTTCACAACGATGAAGTTGTAGAACACCGCGCTGCTGATGGTGGGCAAACCGAACTGGAACGCCTCAAAGTGGACGTCCAGACCCGGCGGGTAGCCTTGCCGTGCCGGTGCTCCCGACCCCAGAGGGGTGACCGATCCGTAGGACCGGAGCAGATCCTGGTAGTGATCCGAGTACTTTCCGTAGGTCGAGAAATCCCCGAGAAACGAATCCTGATCCTTCCTCGACTCGGCAATCTTGAAAAAATCGAAATTGTAGTTGTCCGGATCCGCGGTGAAATCGTTGATGAAAACCGTGTCGGCAATCGGACGAGGGCCCTGAAATCCGTCCGGGCCAAAAGTTATGGGGCATGTGCTCCCGGCAAGAAGCGACACACCCGTAGAGACAAATCCGTTCAACCCGGACGTATTGTCCTGGCAGCTTCCGTCGTCCGTGCTCGGGGCGCCGGAGAAGAGCTTCCCGATCTGGCCGTCAGCGGGGCCCATCTCGGCTATCCCGGAGAACAGGTTGTAATTGTACAAGGCCGTCCACCCGGCGCCCCTCGCCGCATTGATCCCAGCATAGATAGACCGAATCTTTCGGAACTCGGACGGTGGCAGCGCTGCCGAGAAGTGCACCTCGAACCAGTTGAAGCGGAAAATGCCGTCCTTCAGAACGTAGCCGCACGCGCCGATCACGAAGCCGTCCGAGCATGGGCCAATGTTGGTAGCATGCCATCCAAAATTGCCCGTCATCTTCATGCCTGTCGCGGCGATGTCTCCCAGCGCGAACAGATTGAACCCTCCCTTGGTACGGACGTAGTCGGGAGTCTCTGGAGTACCGCTCAAGATGACGTCTTGCTGCGGGCTACTACGCTGAGCGTCTGCGGACGGAACCGCCAGAGTGACAGCGAGTGCCACGAACCCGAATCGCGCGACACGGCGCGCCGTCACCTTTGGGCAAAACAACTTAGTTGTCATGTTTGAGCCTCTTGTCGGGAAGGAAGGCGCGCGCCCGAAGGCGCGCGCCCACGCGAGCTAGCTAGAAGGTGACCTTCGCGCCAGCGTAAACGCTGCGGCGCGGGCCGAAGAAACTCGGACGGTCGAAGTAGGTGCTCGCCGTGTTGTCGCCCACAGGGTTCCCCTGCCGGGCGCGCCGCTGGTCGATCGTGCCGGCATCACACCGGCCAGTCGTCACGAACACCTGGATACAGTTCTTCCGGTCGAGGAGGTTCACAACGCGGACGAACACGCCATAGCGCAGATTGGCCAGCCGCAGGTCCTTTCCTGCCAGCATGTCCACCTGGAACGTGCTGGGTTGCCGGCCGCTGTTGACATCTCCCTGGTCCTCATCTCCGAAACCCGTGAAGCTCCGCGTAGGAGTGTAGGTGAAGCCGCTCGCTGCGCGCGCCGTGGTCGTGAGATACGTGTTCTGCAACAGGTTGGCCCACCGGAACGCCGGTGCCCGGTCATCGACCCTGAAATAAAGTGCCGAGTTGAAAACTTGGGGCTGGTCGATTTCAGAGCGGATCTCTCTGAGCTGGGACGGATCGCCCTCGGCCAGCGATTGCTGCTGCCGGTCAGGTGGCGCCGCATTCGTGGTCGCTTTGGAGTACGAGTAGTTCACGTCGAAGCCCCAGAAGTTGGAAATGCGTCGGCGGAACTGAAGCTCTATACCACGCGAGGTACCATAATCCTGGTTCACTATGACGAAATACCTGGGCGTGGAGGTACCGTAGGTGGAGGCAATGTCCTGAGCGGGCCTGGCCTGACGGATGCCGCTCAATCCCGTCTGGTCCTTGCTGAACACCGTGACGTTCACGGCATAGTTTCGCCCGAGCTCCGCGGCGTAGCCGACCTCGTACGACGTGGTCTGCTCGATCAGGAGATTCGGGTTCCCCAGGAACGCTGGCGTATAAGCATCGGCAAAGATGGTCGGGAAGCACTCGTTGGTGCCAGGCTTTACCGACCTGGCACTGCAAACTCCACCACCAGCCGCTCCAGCTGTTGTTCCAACGTTGGTGTTCTGATACAGGTTGTTGTAGAGCGGGTTCTGTGAGAAGCGGCCGAAGTTGAAGAAGAGCGCCGAGCGCTCCGTCAGCGGGAAGCTCACACCGATGCGCGGACTGAACAAGCGGCGAGCTTCGGCAGCAGCGAAGTCGTCCACCTGCGCCAGCGCCGATGCGCTGTCCCTGAGAGCGTTGCTCTCCGTGCACGCCGCAAGACCGGTGAAGACACGGCCATCGCTGGGACGCGTAAAGCTGAACGGCGTCGTGGCGCCGATCGTTTCCGCCGTGCCCGTGCACACTTCCCGTGCCGTCGTGCTATTCGATGGATCGAGTGGATCGGCGAACGAGGACCCAGCGGCGCGACCATAGTCGAATCGGAAACCCAGCTTTACGGTCAGGAAGTCGTACTCGATGCGGTCCTGAATATAGGCCGCGGCGTCGTACGGCTTGGCGCTATAGCGGCCCGGAACTACAG
>JBHENQ010000056.1:0-10724 GCA_046261975.1 Gemmatimonadaceae bacterium
ACGCTGAGCGTGTTGGAGAAGTCGTTTCCAGTGGGGGACCTCCGGTCCCCTCTGCCGCATTTGTTACCGAGAGATATTCTCGCGTGGAGGTCGCTACAAAACAGTTCATGAACGCCGACGATCATGCTGGTCGGCCGTCCCCGCGGAGCGCGTGGATCGCTCCCCAGCTCATCGCTCACGCATCGCTCACCGCTCTAACGCGGCAATACGTGGATCCGCGTACGGGGCGAATGCTCGACCCGCAAATTCTTGAAGATGCAATCCTCCTTCAGGACATCTGCGGAAGCATCAGCATCTTCTGCGACTGATGCCGCGACGCGCGTTCGACATCGGCTTCGAGCTCACCAATCTCTGCAATCTGCACTGTACGCATTGCATTCGTGGCTCCCACCAAAGCGTTATTGATCGACTGGAGCTCGCTCTCATCAGGGACATCCTGGACCAGGCACAGGAGCTCTTTGATCCACTGGAGGTAGTCTTCACCGGAGGGGAACCGCTGGCAGCGGACCTCTTCGCGCCCGTGGTCGCCGAGCTGGCGGGCCGTCACATTTCGTATCGTTTTGTGACTAATGGCTGGCTGGTGCCGAGGCATCTGCCGCTGTTCATCGAGTTCCCGCCCAGGTTCGCGCGTGTAAGTCTCAGTGGCGGCAACGCGGCCACGCACGATGCCATGCGCGGAAAGGGGAGTTTCCGACACGCGCTGCTTGGTG
This sequence comes from Gemmatimonadaceae bacterium, assembly GCA_046261975.1. Lineage (GTDB taxonomy): Bacteria > Gemmatimonadota > Gemmatimonadetes > Gemmatimonadales > Gemmatimonadaceae > JBHENQ01. Next base: position 711 of record JBHENQ010000056.1, read on the forward strand.
CCGCCGTTCTCATGAGTCGCCACATTCGCGTCGACTTCTCCATGGTCGTCACGTGCGAGAGTAGGGACGAGCTGCTTGAATGTCTGATGCTGAGCGAGCGCATGGGGGTGGCGGAGCTCCACTTCATTCTGCCACAGCCGACTCCCGAGAGCGCGGCCAACAAGAGCGATCTTTCGCCGGCGGAATGGAAGCAGATCGCGAGCCAGGTCTACGACCTTTCACGGACGAGTTCAGTGACTGTCAAGCTGGACTACGGTTCGCACATGCCTCTCCCGATGCGTCTCAAGTGCGCGACGCTGGAGACGCGTCAGCTCTACGTGGACGCACGCGCGCGCGCCATCTTCTGCTGTCAGCTTGCCCGCTATGGCACTGGCGAGGAGCCGGTGATCGGCGATCTCAGGACAGAGTCCCTGGCAAGCGTCATCGCTCGCGCGGAATCCTCGTATGGCGAGTTTTCGGCGGAAACATCGCGGAGGCATCTGGCCGGACAGTGGGATGACCTGGATGACTTTCCATGTATGAGCTGTGCCCGGAGGCACGCGCGTACCGGCTTCCTTGCCAGCTACCCGGAGCATCCCTGGGCGGCCCTCGCTGAACCCACATGAGCACACTCGTCCCGCGGCCCGATTGGTTCTTCGGCGACGTTGTCTCGCACCACGAAGGGGAGAGCGTGCGTCTCACGCATGCAGTTGAACGGGCCGAGCTCATCGTGGCCGCTGGCAGACTTCGCCGCGGAACCGGCTATGCCTCCGCGTCCGCTTCGGCGCGCCGCAGTCTGGCTCGTGTTGGCGCAATGCTGCGTCTCCGGAGCCTGGGTCGGCATCTCGTGCATGCGTCGGGCGTGGTGGATCCAGTTGGCCGAGCCTGGATTCTGGCCGGCGACAGCGGTAGTGGAAAATCCACCTTGGCGTATGCGCTTTCACGTGCCGGCTGGTCCGTACTCGGTGACGACGGAGTCGTGCTAGATCCTGCCGGCGACGGCCTGACGGTCTACGGCTGGAATGATCCTCTTCGGCTCAGCACGTCCCTGTCGTCGCACTTCTCCGAGCTAGGCCGTTTCGGATCACTGGCGCGATCAGGTGACGCACGTGGGCGTTACCCGATGATGGTTAGGACAGCTTTAGCTGCACCGGTCGCCGCGATCGTCTTCCTAGCGCAGGCCGGACAAGACAGTTGTGTCCGCCTTGCGCCATGCACGGCACTGGCGCTGCTCGTGCGACAGTCTCCCTGGGTATTCCTCAATGACGGACACTCTCGCTGCCACCTGGCTGCGCTGGGCAGAATTGTGTCGCTGGCTCCGGCATTTCGGCTCGAGCACTCACCCGCTCAACTCCACGCCATAGGTGGCACTCTCATGGAGACGCTCCAGTGATCCGCTATCGTACCTCGGCGGAGGCAGCATCTGCGATTATGCAGGATGGCGCGGTCGTCCTCCACATGGGCACCAAGCGCTACTACTCTCTCAACGAGTCTGGGGCGCTGATCTGGTCACTTCTCGAGCAGAACATTTCTGAGGAGGAGATAGTGAACCGACTGGTATCCCGCTATGAGGTCGACGGGAACGTGGCTGCCGATGCGCTGGCGAGCCTGGTGGTCAAGCTCGCTGATGCGAATCTCGTGCAGCCGGTGGCCGCGTAGGGCGAAGGGAAGAAGCCATTTGCGACAAAGCGCTGCGGTATACGACGTGATGGCAGCCGCGATCTGTGGCATCTCGCCTCGGAAGGTACGGCTGTGCTGCGCATTCGAAGCACCGCACAATGTCTGGCAGCGAGCGCTCGCAATCGAGGGATGTGGTCCACAGCTCGACCGCGCCTTCCGGCTCGCTGGATTGGAAGAAGAGCTTCCGGTCCTCCTCCGCGACACTCTTCGCCAGGCGACCTCAAACGCGGTGCAAGCCGCGCTTCGTGTTCACCCGCAGGTAAGTGAGTTAGCCATGCTCGCATCCGGTCTGGGAATCCGTGTCATGCTGCTGAAGGGTGCGGCACGTTTGCTCAGTGGCGAGTTCCCCGGTGCGCGGTCGGTAGCTGATATCGACGTTCTCGTCGCGCGCACCGATGCCAAAGCACTCTTTTCTGCTCTGCGGGAGAAGCTGGACTATCAGCCCAACCCCGACTCACCTGCATACCACCTTCCGAGTCTCTCGCGCCACGATTCGCTCCCCATAGAGCTCCATCTCCGGCTCTCCGAGCGCGGTTCTTCTCTGGATTCAGCCATGTGGCTCGATCCACGAGAGTTGGAGACCGGAAAAGGGGTTGTGCATCTTCCGTCGGTTACGAACATGGTGCTTCACACATTGGAGCATGCCGTGGTCGGCCATTGGGCGACCAGATATCGTCTTCGCGATGTTGCTGACGTGGCGGCCATCTGGGCCGGCGACGTGAACGAAGATGCGGTGAACAAGTTCGTTCGCGAAAGTGTGCGCAGCTCGGAGATGCAGACCCTGCTTTCGGCTGCGCGTTACATCCAACCTGCGATACCTGTCGGTCACCGCGCCGGATGGCGTACCGTGTCGAGAGTCGGCCGAACCCGCCTGGCAGCAGCAGTTGCAATCGCGAATCCGCGCCGCGCCGGCCGTGCGGTGAGCATTGCCAGTGTACTTGCAGAGCTTCGTCCAAGCGCGCTGGGTCAACTCGCGCGCGTTGCATGGAGACGTTATGGGACCGCGTCAATAGCGCTATGCGCATCCGCACTGTCGGGGTGCGCCGAGGGAACCAGGTCCGAACCACCGATAGTTCCGGCCTTTGTGTATGTATCGGATGAGAGCGGCCACGCGGAGCTCTATCGCTTCCGGAACGATTCAACCGTGCGACTCACCTTCGGTGGCGTGGACAATCTGGATCCACACGTCATTGCCGGACGACTCGCGTTCACGTCCTTTCGCGACGGAAATGCAGAAGTCTATCTCGCTGATTCGGAAGCACTCATTCAGAAGCGCTTGACACAAAGCTCCTCGTACGATGGTGAGCCGTCTCTGGATCCAGGCGCTCAGCGAATAGCCTTCGTGAGTAATCGCGGTGGTGTACCGAGGATATGGTTGGTCGACTCGACTGGTCTCTCGGCCGCAGCCCTTCAGACAGGCTCATCTGATGCAATTCCCGAACGCTCTCCAGCCTGGAGTCCTTCCGGAGACCGAATCGCGTTCACTTCCACGCGCACGGGCACATCTCAGGTCTACGTGGTTGCGTCAGGTGGTGGGCTGGCCACTCAAGTGACGCACGAGTCCGGAGGTGCATTTACGCCGGACTGGATGGGCGACGGTAACGCCCTCCTTTACGTGACGGACATCGGGACACCGAGTGTTCGTAAGATCGTGGTGGCATCCGGCGTAACATCCGACTATGCGTCGCATTCGCTGGGTGTCGGGGATCCGTCCTGTACGAACAAGAGTTGCGTCGTCGTGGAGGATCCCTTCGGAACCTCCGGCCGCATCGTGGCACTGAGTACTCGCGGAGGCTCTCCATTTCCTTTGCTCACGCGCTCAGCTCGTGAGCGACAGCCAGCAGTGATCCGGTAGAGACGCGGCGCGTCCGCCCGTGTCGCGTTCCGGGTGTGAGCGGGCTATAATCTAGAACATCGGGTGTAGGGTGTCGGGTGTCGGGTGTAAGCCCTCCCGACACCCCACACCCGACACCCTACACCCGCCTTCCTAGTCATGACCTCCGGCTACTCCGACCGAATTAATCACGCCTTCGCCTTCGCTGCCAAGCACCATGACCAGCAGGTGCGGAAGGGAACCCGATTTCCGTATCTCACGCATGCGCCCAACATGGCGGTGATCCTCACGCGTTACGGGCTCGACGAGGACACCGTGGTCGCCGGTATTCTACTGGATGTAGTGCGTGATTGGGTCCGCGACTCGTATACGCGCGAGCGCCTCGAGCACCGGGTAGGAGACAAATTTGGCCCGCATGTATTGAGTACCGTGGTGGACATCGCGGAACGCCGCTCGGATGACAGCGGTGTCGAGCTGGCGCAGGAAGAACAGAAGGAGGACCTTCTCAATCGGCTCAAGTCGGCGAGCGATCAATCCCGGTGGGTGTGCGCGGCAGATGCAGTTTACAATGGCAGCTCGCTACTCGCGGACCTGCGACGCACAGAGTTTCCGGATACCATGTGGTCCCGCTATTTCGGCGGCAGGGAAGGAACTATACGCTGGTACCGCCGGTTGGTTGACCGGCTCGCCGAGGTAGGCTTTGAGGCGCCCATCATGGCGGAGCTCCTAACGGTGGTGGAGGAGCTGGAGCTCGGGACTCGGGAGTCGGGAGTCGGGAGTCGGGAGTCGGGAAGGGGGACTAGGAGGTAGGAGTGGCGCTGACGGCTGTATCCAACGCGGCCGCAGCTCCCGACTCCCGACTCCCGACTCCCGACTCCCGATAACGCGCGGTGACATATTCCTCGAGAATCGCCAGAAACTCGCGCACTATGTGGTCGCCTCGAAGCGTCACGGAGAGCTTGCCGTCGACATACACGGGTGCTGTCGGCTCCTCGAAGGTGCCAGGCAGTGAGATTCCGATGTTCGCGTGCTTGCTCTCGCCCGGACCGTTCACAACGCAGCCCATCACGGCCACCTTCATCTCCTCCACGCCCGGGTGCAGCTCGCGCCATTCCGGCATCCGCTTCTGCAGGTACGCTTGGATGTCCTCCGCCATTTGCTGAAAGAAGGTCGAAGTAGTTCGTCCACACCCCGGGCAGGCGCTTACCTGTGGGATGAAGTGCCGAAGCCCCATCGATTGGAGGATCTGCTGCGCTACCTGTACTTCTTCCGTGCGGTCGCCATTCGGTCGCGGCGTCAGGGATACGCGGATGGTGTCGCCGACTCCTTCACCCAGCAGGATCGCCAAAGCCGCGGTGCTTGCCACGATTCCCTTGGTACCAAGCCCAGCTTCCGTCAGACCCAGGTGCAGAGGGTAGTCACAACGAGCCGCCAGGCGACGATAAACCTCCAGAAGATCCTGAACCCCTGAAACCTTCGCGGAAAGAATGATCCGGTCGTGTCCCAGGCCGGTCTGTTCTGCCAGCGCCGCAGATCGCAGCGCGCTCTCGATCATTGCTTCGATGTAAACATCGCGAGCATCCGAGGGTGTGGGCCGAAGGGCGTTCTCGTCCATCATGGTAGTGAGGAGATCCTGGTCGAGGGATCCCCAGTTCACGCCTATCCGCACGGGCTTGTCATTCTCGATCGCGATCCTCACAATCGTGCGGAAATGTTCGTCCCTGCGCTTGCCGCCGACGTTGCCTGGATTGATACGATACTTGGCGAGCATGCGGGCACACTCGGGATGTCTCGCGAGCAGGAGGTGGCCGTTGTAGTGAAAGTCACCGACCACGGGAACGTTGACGCCCATGCCCGATAGGCAAAGCTCGATCTCTGCCACCGCAGCGGCGGCGGCGTCATTGTTTACCGTGACTCGAACTATTTGCGACCCGGCACGGGCAAGGGCCGCTATTTGATCAGCTGTAGCCTGGGCGTCGGCCGTATCGGTGTTGGTCATGGACTGCACAACAACCGGATACAGGCCGCCAATTGGCACGGTCCCGACGTACGTCGTTACGGTTTTTCTTCGTGGGGTGTAAGGCACTGAGCGCGGAATGAAGGTATGTTTTTTAAAGGTAAGAGGAGGCGGGTGTCGGGTGTAGGGTGTCGGGTGGCGGGTCTCGACCTTGCATCACCCCACCGCATACCCTACACCCCACACCCTATACCCGACACCCAAGTTCCTATGGCCGACGACAACATCGAGCAACCTCCACGCGGCTACGATACCGCGGACGTTCAAGAGCAGCCACCGGTGAAGCGGCGCCGCCGATGGAAATGGAAGATCCTCGTATTACTGATCATTCTCGTACCCGGATTGGTGTTCGCCCTGTGGACATGGGTGGCCCTGAGCTACACGTACTCGAGCGGAGAGCGTGTGGGATACGTTCAGAAGCTCTCGCGGAAGGGCTGGCTATGTAAGACATGGGAGGGAGAGCTCGCGATCTCGAACATCCCCGGTCAGATGCCGGAGAAGTTCAACTTCACTGTTCGAGATAACACGCTTGCGAGCCAGATTCAGCGAACCGACGGCCAACGCGTCGCCGTCCATTACAGGCAACACAAGGGAATTCCTCTCCGGTGCTTCGGCGAAACGGAGTATTTTGTGGATAATGTGAGAGTGGCTAAGTAAATCGGGAGTCGGGGAACAGCCAACGGGTGACAGCTAACAGCTAACACCGCACCTCTTCGAACCGATTCCCGATTCCCGATTCCCGAGCCCCTGGCCTACATCGTGCACAACTGAGCCTTCAACAAGGAGGCACTCAATGGAAAGAGGAATCGATTTTCTCAAAGCCCAGGTAAATAATGCCGTCGAGCAGCACAGGGTGTTTCTGGACTCGCTGATCGATCATGAGAAGCAGGCGGAGGATACGCGCTTCCGGGATCTCTGCTCAGCCCACATTCCCAACATGCGCGAGCACCAACGAATGCTCGAGCAGTATCAGAGCGAGCTAGGCACCGAGACCGCCGCCTCGAAGAAGTTTCTGGGTGGGGTGCTCAGGCTTGGCAAGGATCTCGCTGATTCGGTGCGAGAGAGTGATTTCCTACGCCTGGTAGGCGACATAGTGCTCGCGCGGCAGAGCGAGGACACGTTCAAGACATTCCGCGAAGCAGGTCGCATCCTGGCTAACGAGCCGTTGGCACGGATCGGTGACGTCGGTGAGAGACATCACGACGAATTCGTCAAGGAGGCCAACCGGCTGGTGCAGCAGCTGTTCGTGGAACATGTTCAGGGGACTACCAGAGCATCGGTGGGGGTACACCCTGACGTCCGCCCAGCTTCCTAGACAAGCCACTATTGCGCGAGGGGCCGGATAATCGTATATTTTGGCAACACCCGAATCTCCGCAGACCCGGGCGCTAAAAGTCCGGGTCGCGTTGTATTCGGGTGGAAACGGGCTTCGGCCCAGCGCGGGGCAAGGTGCTCAGCGCCAGAGAGCGATTGTCAGGGTATTGCGGGTTCCGCTCCCTGCACAATTCTACACACAGGGAGTTAGGAATGCGTACCACCGGAAAGGTAAAATGGTTCAACGATGCCAAGGGCTTTGGCTTCATCACTCCTGATAACGGCCAGAAGGACTGCTTCGTGCACTTCAGCGCCATTCAGGGATCGGGCTTCAAGTCGTTGGCCGAGGGAGACGCCGTAGAGTTCGAGATCGTGCAGGGTCAGAAAGGCCCGGCGGCCGAGAACGTGACGAAAGTCGGCGGCTGAACTTCAAGCGGTTGAATCGAGAAACGGGGCGCCTTCAAGGCGCCCCGTTTGTCTATCGGTGGCTTCAATTCTGTCGCTGCTTTGAACCCCTCTTCTTGGTCTTTGGTCGAGATGACGGCGGCGAATCGAGTGCGATCAAGCTCAGCGGATCCACTGTTATCGATCCGTAACGTGCTATCCAGTGCAGATGAGGGCCAGTCACACGGCCTGTCGAACCTACACGTCCTATCAGCTGCCCCGGTCGCACAGTGTCACCCATCGCAACCGCCGTTTCGCGCAGATGGAAGTATCCGGTAACCAACCCACCGCCGTGATCTATGTATACGACGTTGCCTCCGAGATAGAATCGATCCACGAGTGCTACGACACCGCGATTTGATGCCCTTACCGGCGCACCCGCTGAACCGGCGAGATCGACGCCCATATGCCGGCTTTGGACCGTACCGTTGAACTCGCGCCCGTGACCGAAGCCGCTCGTGATACGACTTCCACGTGGCCGGAGGAAGGCGCCCTGCCAAAGAGGCGGCGAGTCATGCGCCGCGCGTGAAACAGCCATGGCCCGATCCGTCTCTGCCGCAATTCGGGCCGCGAGTGCTGAGTCGGGCTCCCTCCCGAACTCGGGCGCAACGCGCAGCTTCTGCAGGTGGTAAGAGCCGCGGGCGACCGGCAGAGCGATGGTCACCGTGTCGTTGTCGACTGTCTTTGAGATGATGATGATCGTTAGCGCGAGCGAATCGTCTGCGTCGATCGGTATGGCACCGAGTGCGTGAAACCTGCCTTTGGTACCGGCAACAAAGTGCAAGGGCTCTTCAGCCAACATGCCACTGATCTCGAGCGTGGAGTCCAGGGCGCCAGCTGACGACGCACTGTCCGGCTCGACAGTGATGTGAACCACTTTGCCCTGAACGACATGTGATGGCGTCCAGGACACGGACGGTCTCCCTTGGGCAGTCCCGATCGCCGGCACCAGAACGAGAAAGGAGAGAAGGAGGCTTTTTATCACCGCGTTCTGTACACTGGCGGAGAGTGTGCGGTCCCGAAAGCAATGCAACACTTTACATTGCGGTGCCGAGGGTGACCTTGTATCTTGCTGCCCGTTATCATGGGCAGTCGGTCGTGAGAAGCTGTTGTCCATCATTATTCATTCAGTGTCATGAACGATAGGAGGCGGGGATGATGCGTAAGTGGCGAAGCCCTTTGTTGGTGGTGAGCTTTGGTCTTTTCGGAGCGACACTTGAAGCTCAGATGGAAACTCCGATCAGATTCGGGGTTGGTGCGGGGGCAACTATCCCGAGCGTGAATGTCGACGGGGTGGATATACTCAAGACCGGATATCACTTCATGGGAATGGTGGGGTTCACCCCGGCTTCAATACCGGTCGGGTTGCGTGGCGAGCTGATGTACCATTCAAACGACGCGAAGGACTTCAACGGAACCGCCAAGGTTCTCGGCGGCGGGCTGAACGCCATGTGGAGCTTTCCGCTCTCGGGGGACAATCCTGTCAGGCCCTATCTGACAGGCGGCGTAGGCTTCTACAAGGTGGAGTTCGAGGATAGTGACGACGGCTCCACAGTGGATGAAACTAAGTTCGGCCTGAATGGGGGTGGCGGGCTCATGTTCGACCTGGCCGGATTCGGTGCATTTATCGAGGCCAGGTACATTAGCATCTTCACGGAGTTCAACGCCAACGACGGTTTGGGCGGCACTGATAAGGTAAAAACGAATCTCATTCCCATCACTTTTGGTATCTTGCTCGGCGGGCGTTAGCTGTCCCACACGGCGGAATCAAACCGCTGCCTCGCCTGTCTCAGGCGGGGCAGTTTTTCTATGACGGCCATCGAAAGGCGATGTCGCGAATGCGATAGGCTGTGCCTGTCCACCCAAGGCGACGAACGACCGTGCGAGGCCGAGGACGTAGACTGCGAAACATCCCTATCGTCGTCTTCGTAAGTCCTGACAGGCTAAGGCCATCGCTCGTGTATGTCGGGAGGCACCTGACGTGCATGGTTGCTAGGCTGTCCCACACAGGACTCGACAATATGCGAATGTTACTTTGCTTCCTCATTCCAGCCTCACTGGCATTCGTCCCCTCGGCCGACGGTCAGGTCTTCGATATGGACCACCCCGAGAAACGTGGACCGTCACGCGTCTTTGGGGGCTTTGCACTGATGGCTGCTGTTCCGCAGGGCGAGTTTGCGGATCAAGTCGGAAACGGCTACGGATTTGGCGGCAACGTTGTCCTGCCGCTTGGCCGTTCCAGCCCCGTGGGAATTCGCCTGGACGCGGGTTTTCTCATCTACGGTCACGAGCGCAAGCGAGTCTGTTTCAGCAGCACTATTGGTTGCAGGTTGCAGCTCGATCTCAATACGAACAACAACATTTTCGTCGCTGGCATCGGTCCGCAGCTCATGCTGCCGAAGGGGGCGGTACGTCCCTACCTTACCGGTTCCGTAGGGCTCGCATATCTGTTTACCGAGTCCTCGGTGGAAGGTTCGAGTGATCTGAGCCCGTTCGCAAATACTACCAATTACGACGACTTCACCTTCGCCTGGACTGGCGCCGCGGGCGTCTACATTCCGGTGAGGCGTGGCAGACAGCCGATCTCGATTGACCTGAGCGCGCGATATCATGCGAACGGCCGAGCCAACTATCTTCGCGAAGGTAGCATCCGCGACAATCCAGACGGCTCTATCAGCTTCACGCCGATTCAGAGCGACACAAACTTCTGGACCTGGCAGCTGGGACTGGCGTTTGGAGGGACTAG
>JBHENQ010000057.1:0-37010 GCA_046261975.1 Gemmatimonadaceae bacterium
ACGCCGTACGCACGTCATCCCGATGCGCGCGTGCGGCGAGAGGCAGTGCGGATACTGCTAAGGCAGCCGAACGATCGCGACGCCGCTTTGCGGGCCGCACTTGGCGACGCCGACCAACAGATAGTTCAGCTCGGATTGGGCGCGGCGGTGGAGGATTGTCCGGACGGGGCCGCTTCGATGCTCGCGCGACACGGCACTGGACAAGAAGTGGGAGCCGCATGTCAGGGCGCTCGCCATACGTGCTCTGGCTCCCAGGCGTTCTCACGACACGCTCGATACCCTTCTTCGTGTCGTGATCGCGAAGCGAAAGCTACTCGGCCGCGAGCGGCTGGCGTCGCGGTCGCCCGAGGTTCTGGCCGCGCTCACGGGCCTGGCCGCCAACTGGCGCGACGAACCAAGAGCCGCACACGCGTTGAAGCTGGCGAGTCGCAGCACTGACCTGGAAATCCGCGCTGCAGTGGAGAGCGCGGCGCAGTGAGCGAGCCCTCGCGTTTTCTCACATCGCTCGCGCAGGCACTGGCGACGATGGGACTGTACTCGGAAGGGCATCCCTCTCGCGCACGCGCGCTCGACGCCGCGTACGAGCACCTCGTGTCTCTGCAGAGCGCTAATCCCCATCCCCAGTTCACCCTTCTCGAGCACGAAGTAGTGTACGGCGAGCAGACCCTTAACGAGATGTGCGATTGGGCACCCGGCACGCGGTTGGCAGGCGCAGGCGTCGAGAGAGTGGAGGTAGTAGGGCCCGTAAAATTCGAAGATTTCGAGCAGTTCGTCGCTGAGGTTTTTGCGCGTCTCACGCGACACGGTGCTCCATCCGTGGAGGCGCGGCCCGAGCGACCCACCGCGATTCGCTTTGGCCCGGTCACCCTGAAAGGCGAGAACCGTCCGGCGGTCGCAGAACAGCTTCCCGTCGCAGGCATCAACTACGCCATCAACGACGAGGTGAGCGCCATCCGATGGATTCATCAGGAGGTCGCATCGCATGGAGACCTGCCTCTTATCGAGGCGGAGGCGACTGTGCGGTCGCTGTCCGTCGCGATGCATGGCGAGAGCCGAATCGTGATTCCGCTGCTCGAGCTCAAAGAGTTCGATCAGTACACCACAACGCACTCCATGAATGTGGCTGTTCTCACCATGGCGATAGCGGAATACCTCGGCCTCAATGCACGCGACGTGCGTACGTTCGGAGTGGCGGGCTTCTACACGATCTGGGCAAGGTGCGCATCCCCAAGGAGATTCTCAACAAACCGGGAAAGCTGAGCGACGAGGAGCGTGAGGTGATGCAGCGACATCCGAGCGACGGTGCACGGGTCCTTCTCGATAGCGATCGGCAGCTCGAGCTTGCGGCCACCGTGGCATACGAGCACCATATCGTGATCGACGGTGGCGGCTACCCGACTCTGCGGTTTCGACGGGATTGCCATGCGGCGAGCAAGCTTGTGCACGTGTGCGATGTATACGACGCTCTTCGGACCAAGCGTCCCTATCGCGATGCATGGGAGTCACAGCGCGTGATTACCTACATGGAAGAACGCGCCGGTACGGAGTTCGACAGCGGAATCGTTGGTGCGTTCATCGCGATGATGCGCGAGTGGGACAAGCGCCTGATGCGGCTGGACGCGCCGGAAGATTCGCACTGGAAATAGGAGGGGCTCGGGAGTCGGGAGTCGGGAGTCGGGAGTCGGGAGTGCAGAATCTCCAGGCACAGAAGCGCCAGCCTTGACAGTTTCGCGTCAACGTCGCAGCGTAGAGGCGATTTCTCGGTCAACAAACCCAGCAGGAGACAGTATGCCACTAGTTTCAGTGCGCTCGTTAGCGCTGGCACTGCTAGCGCTAGCACCCACCTTGCTCGCGGCTCAGGACGTGGGCAATGGCTTCGTTCGCGGGCGGGTCACCGACGCGGCCTCCGGTCAACCCGTTGCGAGCGTACAGCTTCGCGTGAGCGGGACGACGCTTGGTGCACTGAGCTCTCCCGACGGAGAGTACATCATCGCCGGTGTGCCGGCCGGCGCGCACACGATAATCGCGCGCCGTATCGGTTACGCTGAAGTGCGCCGTGAGGTAACCGTTGCGGCTGGCCAGACCGCGACGTTGGACTTCACGATGAGCGCAACTGCGGTCACTCTCGGCGAGGTTGTTGTCACGGGTACGGCTGGGCCGACTGAAAAGCGCGCTGTGGGTACGAGCATCGGTAGTGTGGACAGCTCGACCATTCAGCGATCATCCGCTACGACCCTGGATCAGGCGCTGCAGGGCAAGATCGCCGGCGCCCAGATCGTCCAGAATTCCGGCAACCCGGGTGGTGGCGGAGTTACCGTGAGATTACGGGGCACCAGCTCCTTCATCTCCGGGTCGGACCCCCTCTACATCATCGACGGTGTAATCGTAGACAACAGCTCCGCTACACTCCGCGATCTCGGCTCGCGGAGCAACGTCCAGAACAGGCTGGCGGACATCAACCCTGCCGACATAGAGCGGATAGAGGTGATCCGTGGCGCCGCGGCAGCAGCGCTTTACGGCTCGCGCGCCAACAACGGCGTGGTGCAGATATTCACGAAGCGTGGGTCCGCGGGCCGGACGCGAATCACTTTTCAGACACGAGCCTCCACCAGCGAAATTCCACGGACGCTCGGGATCAACAACTATCAGTTCAACGCCGCCGGCCAGCCGGTCACCCGGCTGGATCTTCAGGACCTGATCTTCCGTGACGGGTCGACGCTGGAGAATAATCTGAGCCTGGAAGGCGGCAGCGAGCAGACGCGCTACTACCTCAATGGAACGTGGACCGAGGAAGACGGAATCCTTCGTAGCACCTCGTCCTCCCGTAAAGGCGGCCGGCTGAACCTGTCGCAGCGAATCCATCCCAAGCTCAACATCGATCTGGGCGCGAACTTTGTAAACACGCACAACGAGTTTCAGGTCAATGGCGAGGCGTTGGGGGTGCTCACCGCCTTCCTCTTCAATCCGACGACGTACAATCCGGCACCCGTGGACGGTGTCTATCCGTTCGCACCCGTCCTCAATCCCAACCCGCTCTTACAGCTCGACCGCTTCCACAATCCGCAGGACATCAACCGCTTCATAGGAAGCGCGCAGGCGCACTGGAATCCGCTGTCGCAGTTGACCGTGAATTACACTTTCGGATACGACGGCTATTCCCTGGAGCAGAGTGAGTTCTTCCCTCGCGGCGCGTTCCCTGGTGGAACGGCGGCGACCGGCCTGGCCGCGAACGCCATCCGGAACTCGCGAATCCTCAATCAGGACGCCGTGGCGAATCTGCTCTCACGCTGGAGCGATCTCCAGTTCACGACCAGCGGCGGAGTCAACTACACCGAGCAGCGCATTCGCACCACTAGCGCGGCCGCGACGGGCCTCATCCCCATCGTGGAAGTAGTGAGCGCGGGAGCGACGCCATCGGCGTTTCAGAGCATAGTGGATCTCAAGACGCTCGGCTTCTACGCGCAGGAAGCGATTGCCTGGCGAGACCGGCTCTACCTCACCGGGGCGGTGCGTTGGGACGCGTCGTCCACCTTTGGCCCAGCTGAACGGTGGCAGGTATTTCCGAAGGCGTCCGTCTCCTACGTCGTATCAGAAGAACCATGGTTTCGCTCCTTCGTGCCGGCAAATTCCGTCAGCTCGCTTCGCTTGCGTTCGGCTCTTGGCTATGCAGGCAATCAGCCGTCGGTAATCAACGCATATTCGCGGTTCGATGACTATGTCTCGGTTTCGATCGACGGTAAGCCAGGGCTTGTGAACTCGGTTACGCTTGGCAACGAGAACCTGAAGCCCGAGCGACAACGGGAGTGGGAAGTGGGCGCGGACCTGGGCTTCCTCAACGACCGTGCCTCTGTCGAAGCGACGTATTACGACAAGCTTGTGAAGGACCTGCTCTTCTTCCGGCCCGTGGCCCTGAGCACGGGTTACAGCCGCCAGTTCGCGTCGATCGGCGCGATGAGCAACAAGGGTCTGGAAGTCCTTCTGCGAACGATCAACGTGGATCAACCAGCCTGGAAGTGGGACATGACGGTTGCGTACACACGCAATCGCAACCGGGTGGAGTCACTGGACATTCCAGACTTCCAGTCCCAGAGTGGCTATCCAAACCGTGTCAAGGAGGGCGATCCGGTCGGCGTGTTCTACGGCACGTACGCAGCACGCCATTGTGTCACTGGCGAGTTCCTCCTGGATTCGCTCGGTCTGCTGCGTTCGAGCACCAATCTGCCGGCGAACATAGACACTCGTCGAGCATTGTCCGGAGGCACCTGCAACGACTCCACCGCACGAGTGCTCGGAGACCCGAATCCTGATTGGCTCGGCTCATGGCTGAACGAGTTCTCGATCGGCAGGAAGTTGCGTATGCGAGTTCTGCTTGACGGCAGCTTCGGGAATGATGTGATGAACCTTTCGGCTCGGATCCGCGATCTGGGCGCGGCGCTGAATAGTCCGGAGGCCGAGCGAGAGCTACTTCCGTTCGGGGACCCGAGAAGATTGCCAGCAGGCTATCTCGCGCGGAGACTTCCGATCTTCAGCGAGTATGTCGAAGATGGCTCGTTCATCAAGCTACGGGAGATATCGGCGTCGTATTTGTTCGACGACCCGTGGGTCACCCGATGGCTCTCGCAGGGGATCGAGCTTACGCTGAGCGGCCGCAACCTCTACACGTGGACCGACTACACCGGTTACGACCCGGAGGTCAACGTCTTTGGCCAGAACGCGGAGCGTGTGGGCTCCACCGCGGCAGACAGAGGCTTCGATTTCGCCACGATCCCGATCCCGCGCACGTGGTCCATCGGCGCGCGCTTCACTTACTGATGAGCGGAGAAGACATGCGACAGTATCTTGCGTTGACTCTGCTCGCGAGCGGGCTGGGTTTTACCGCAGGCCTTACGGGGTGCGATCTCGATACCACCAACCCGAATGCACCGACCCAGGAGTCTGCCGTCAACTCTACCGAGGGTCTGATCAATATCGGGGTGGGGTTGCAGGCGCGTTTCGGGTCGTCCACCGGTGCTCTGATCTATGCCGCCGGGCTCATCGGCGATGAGCTCGGACCGATCGGCACCGCGTTCTCGACGATCTCGGATGCCGAGCAGGGGATAGTCCTTCCGAACGCGGGCCTCGCTTCCGACTTGTGGGCCTCCAACTACCGCACGATCAAGTCGGCTAACGATATCATCTTCAACCATGAAAATGTCCAGATGCCACGTGGCTTGAGGAGCGGCCTGGTGGGTTTGGCTTACCTGCTCAAGGCAGCGGCGATTGGTGAGCTGGTGCAGGGATTCGAGCAGGTGGCGATCGAGACATACAACGTTTCGACGCCTGAGTTCGTGGAGCGGCCGGCCGCTCTGGCATCCGTCATCGCCCTGCTCGATTCGGCGCAGATCGCCTACTCCGATACCGCCCCTACCGCGCAGTTCACGGGATCAGTTCTCGTCAGCGGCTTTGACATCCGGAACACGATCTACGCTTATCGCGCGCGTTACCATCGCTTGCTCGGCAACGACGCGTTGGCGTTGGCGAACGCCGATTCGGTGAATCGGACCGTCTTCTCCGTGATTCCTTTCAATGCTCAGAACGTGAACCCGGTGTTCGCGAATTCCATTGGCGCGGTGGGTGTGCTGCCTCGAGATATTTTCCGTACCTCAGATGCGAGCGAGGCCCTGCGGACGGCATTTCACGTCAAAGCTGCCACGATCACCGGTCGCGACCCGTTATTGACGCCGCTGGACAGCTTCGCGCGATACAACGTTCCCACCGCCTTCATTCCCGCGTATTATCCGGATGAAGCGTTGCTCATCAAGGCTGAGGCATTGGTGAACCTCGGCCGACTGGTGGAGGCGCAAGCAGCGTTGGATTCGGTACGAACGGACTGCCCGGCCGCCGGTCGAGTGACAACGGATCCGGGCCCATGCCTCCCCCCTCTCGCCGGCCTGCAGACAGCGCAACAGCTTCTCGCCGAGATCATACGCAACCGGCGTTATGAGCTTTTCGCCACCGGGCTTCGCTGGGAAGACCTCAGGAGGCTGCAGCTAGTGGGGGCAACCAACGTAGCGAAGCGCTGCTGGCTGCCGTATCCGATCGGGGAACGCAACGCCAATCCAGCCAACGTACCAGCCGATCCCGAAGGCGCAGTGCCGGTAGCAAATCCGGGCCCGTGTTTCTGATGCGTGCCGCGCTTGTGAGGAGAGGCAGGAGGTCTATGGCGGCTGTCCGCGCACGCGGTGGCGCCAACACAACGCTAATAGGGGTCAGCATGAAACGTCGTTCAGGCATCGCATTGCTCGCTGTGGCGATGGCCGCCGCGTGCAGTACTGACGAAGTGGGTCCGACAGGCGCTGATCCCACACAATCTTTTGGGCGTATGCGCTTCGTGAATGCGGTGTCGGACGCTACTATCGCCGATCGCGTGAATGTGATAGTCGAAGGAACGCCGTTCGCCATCAATCTCGCCCACTCCGTGGCAGCGCCTGCGTCGCCCACGCTCTATTTCCCGATCTACGACGGTAGCCGTCGGATCGATGTGAGACGCACGGCCGACACTGCTGTACACGTTCTCGACGCAAGCATCCAGATCGCCGCGAACACAGATCATACAGTATTCGCGGTCAAGCAGGGCGTGGGGGCAGCTGTCACCACTTTCACGGTCACCGATAACAACGCGGCGCCGCCGGCCGACAGCGTCAAGTTGCGCGTGATCCATCTCGCGTACTCAGCGGGCAATGTGGACGTTTACGTCACTGCTCCCGCCGCCAGTCTGACCACCATCTCACCGACTTTCGCCAACGTCGCGCCCGGAACCGCGGCAGCCTATCTCACCCAGAGGGCGGGAACGTACCAGGTGCGTCTCACCGCACCCGGCTCGAAGACCGCGATACTCACGATCACTACTCCCGCGCTCGCTGCAGGCGCAATTCGAACCGCCGTAGCTCTGGATCCGCAGACAGGAACCGCTCTGGTTGGAGCGCTGCTTACTGACCGGTAACTGCTAGGGACTAGGGATTAGGGATTAGGGATTAGGGATTAGGGAACACGGCCAGGTCGCATGTCACAGGTCACAGGTCACAGGTGACAGGTCACGGGTCACAGGTGACAGCGTGTCACCCCAGTCCCTAATCCCCAATCCCCCATCCCTAGTCCCTAATCTCTAATCCCTAATCCCTAGCCCTTTAGTTATCACCAGAATGACACCGGAAGAGTGTCCATTGCCCCAGCGCGTGGTCGCGTCCGCGGCGCTGATGAATCTCACTTCCGCCGCGCTCGCTGTGGGGATGTTGCGCAGCCAGCCGGCGTCGCCCACTCGCATGCCGTCGACATACACGACCGGTAACGACGGAACCGCAGCCCGAATTGATTGCGGTCCCCGGCCGCGGAGCCATGTTGGCCGTAGAATGCGAACCGCCTCACCCAGATCGGTTGCATGAACCGCCTCAAGCTCACGAGAGGTGATCAGCTCGCGTGCGCCGAAGGACTCGGCTGCATCGCGGGTCCTCGGCGCGGATGAGCACGCGATAGCCAGCGTTAGTCCCAGAACGAGACTACCGGCGTGCTGTTTCACCCAGGGGGCTCCAGATGCGCTCGTCCTCGGTGCCCAGTACCCAAACCGAGATGCCGCGCAGCCGCTTTTCCTTCGCCAGCGCCAGTTTCGCGCCGAAGCTCCGCACGTCCTCGAGGAACAGCCACTCGAATGTGCCACCGCTCTCGAAGTAGCCCCAGGTAGTTCCCTGAACGGGGTCCCACTGAAGAGTCGCGCCATGTCGCTGGGCCATCCCGGAGCCCCACGTCCACGTAACAGTTTCAGCCCAGCTTCGCGCGCGCTCGGGAAGCGTGTTGTCCTCCCGGGTGAACCAGTGCAGGCCCTGAGTCGCGACACCAAGCGACAGTTTCTCCGGAGGCATGAACTTGAGGAAGTAGTCGATGACTTCGCGCGTCCAGGGGAGACCGGCTTGCGGTCCAGGTGGCGTGCGCCGGGTATGTTGACTGTAGGTCATAACGGAAATGAAGTCACCAGCCTTCGCTAGCGCTCCCAGATCATACCCGCCGCGCCAGCTGTCAAACAGAAAGCGATGGTAGGCTTGCGTCCCCGGCAGTTCACTCGGGCGATGGACGACAGCAATGCTCAGCTTGAGCCTGGCGGCGTGCAGTGCCCGCGCCGCATCCGAATAGAACGAGGTAAAGCGCTCCGCATCCTGTACGTTGAGGTTTTCGATGTCGATCTGCACGCCCCAGAATCCGCGCGTGCGACAAAGCTCGAGCATCGATCGTATGGCGCGTGTGCGCGCGCTTGAATCGCTCAGGAAACGTCGCAATCCGGGCTGATGGAAGGCCTCATTGACGATGAGGGGCATCACTTTCACTCCCTTCTGTTTCGCAAGATCGAGAACACGCTGGTCAACGTCACCCCAGATGATGCCAAGGCTGTCGAGACGGTAGACCGATGGAGCGAGCACAGTGATTCGATCGGCATTCCTGACGAAGCTATTGTAGCTCTCTTCGGTATCGGTGTAGTAAAAGAGCCGCTCGCTCGCGGGCTGAGCCAGAGCAGCAGAGCCAACAACCGTCCACGCCAGGCCTATAATCAGGGTATGACGGATCATGAAACGCTACCTCGCGCGCAGAGCATCAAGTGCAGGTTGGTGAAGGTGGGGATCGACCAATCGGGCCTTTTGAAGCTACAGCGGCGATGAGCCACTGCGCTACATCCCGAACACATCGATGGTACTAAGCATGGGTTGTCCGCGCGACGAAATGATGACACGCTTAGCAACGCCCGTTGCGACTTTGCGGAATGCGACGCACTTGCACGCCGCTCAGCGCCGAGGCGAAGTTATGGGTATGTCAGTTCCGCTTTACCACACAGCCGATATGGTACGGGCACTGCTGGACGACACCCGTCACTGGCCCCGCTACGAGACGGTCTACGGCGAGCTGCTGGTGACACCTGCGCCCCGCCTGCTGCACCAGCTGCTTGTGGGGCGCCTCTTTGCGGCGCTGACTCAGTACGTCGACAGGGAAGGGTTGGGCGTCGTCTTCGCGTCGCCCGCCGACATCTCCTGGGGAGCCGACATTCTCGTGCAGCCTGATATTTTTGTGGTTCCGATCGAGCAGGCTCGCACTTCGGAGTGGCGCCAGCTCCGCGATCTTCTGCTTGCCGTCGAAGTCCTGAGCCCTGGCACCTTACGGGCGGACCGCTTTACGAAACGGCGGGTCTATCAGGAGCACGGCGTCTCACTGTACTGGATCGTGGATGCAGACGCGTGCTCGATCGACGTCTGGACGCCATCCGACCGTTTCCCTCGCACCGAGCGCGAGAAGCTGGTCTGGACTCCGGAAAGTGCTTCGGCTCTGTTCGTGCTGCCTCTGGCGGAGCTTTTTCGGCCCGTCTAATCGCTTCCCTATTACCTATTACCTATTACCTAATCCCTAATCCCTAATCCCTAGCCCCTAATCACTAGCCTGCTGCTGATTTCCTGCGCTTTGCGGGCCGCGCGCGTTTGGTGACTTTCTTTGCCGACTCGATTGAAACGACATCCGGCGACGCCTCCGCGGCAGCGCCACAAAGCGACGCCATCGCGGGAATACTGGGCTGCTTGTAAGTGAAGCGCTTGCCCTCATAGTTCCGGAACACGACTTCGTCGTCGTTGATTTCCTCGACGTATTCGGGAAGCAGCGGTACTTTCCCGCCGCCCCCGGGCGCGTCGATCACGAAGTGCGGAACCGCGAGACCGGAAGTCCAACCCCGAAGCGCCTTGATGATCTCGAGCCCGGTTTGAACGGTCGTGCGAAAATGTTCGCCGCCCGCAACTTGGTCCGCCATATATATGTAATACGGTCGAACGCGAGCCTTGAGCAGCGCGTGCATCAACTTCATCATTACTTTGGGGTCATCATTCACACCTCTCAACAACACTGTCTGGCATCCCAGCGGTACTCCAGCCCTGGATAGCCGGTCAAGCGCGGCCACCGATGCCGGCGTCAGCTCATCCGGGTGATTGAAGTGCGTGTTCATGTATACCGGATGGTACTTTTGGACCATCTCACAGAACTCGGGCGTGATTCTCTCGGGCAGATGAGCTGTGATGCGGCTTCCAATGCGGATGATCTCGATATGCGGGATCTCGCGAAGCTTTTGAAACAGATATTCCAGCCTGCGGTCGCTCAACATCATCGGGTCGCCACCGCTCATGATCACGTCGCGGATCTCGGTGTGCTGCCTGAGATAATCGAACGCTGATTCGTACTGGTTGAGCGGAATCTTTTCGGGATCTCCAACCTTCCGGCGCCGGGTGCAGAAACGGCAGTATGACGCGCAGACAGGGCTCACGAGGAACAAGGCCCGGTCTGGATAGCGGTGGGTGATATTCGGAACCGGCGAGTCGCCGTCCTCGTCCAGTGAATCCAGCACCCCGTCGACGACCTGCAGCTCCTGAATCGTCGGCACGTATTGCTGCCAGGCCGCATCGCCTACCTCCTTTATCTGACTCAGCGCGTTGGGCGTGATGCGCATCTGGAACAGGTCGAACGCCGGCGTCAGAGCCTCGACGTCGATCACATCACGCCCGAAGCGATCCGCGAGCTTCTCAAGCGTGGCGATGCTGTCGTTTCTCAGAATCTGCTGCCAGTCACTCATATTGCTGCTCGTCCCCCTCCCCAGCGGAGCCGGGGCTCAGGTTTAGTCGCTTGGTGAAGATCACACGGTCGTCGCCAGGCGCGTAAAACTCCCGTACTCGCCCTGCCTCTGAATACCCCAGGCGGCCGTAGAAATCCCGTGTCGGCGCGTAGTCGGTGCGGGCCGACGTCTCGACAACCAGCAGTCGGGCGCGCTGCTGGGCCAGCTGAGCTTCCACTTCTCTCATTAGCGCGGTCCCTACTCCCATTCCCTGCAGAGCGGAGTCGGTAGCGATCCAGTACAGATCGAATGTGCGGTCCGTGCCGGGAGTGGGTCCGTAGCAGGCGTAACCCGCGAGCTCTCCGTCTCTGGTGAACGCGCCCATAAAGGTGTAATCAGACTCGGCTGGCGAGCTGTCGCCGAAGGTCTCGTCGAAGAGTTCCAGCGCCACCTCGATCTCGCGCAGGTTGAAAACACCAACCGACTGGAGAATCGACTCGACACGCTCGCGATGGCCATGGCCTAGTGGGGCGAACTCCAACTCTCCGTCACCTGTCACCTGTCACCTGTCAGCCGTCACCTGTCACCTGTCACCTGTCACCTGTAGTTTATCGCTGGCCAACCGCAAACAGATCGAGCTCGTTGTCGCCGCCTGTCGCTGCCCTCACTCCGGACAACCGCTGCGACCGCTCCCAGAGGTCGGGGGTCGTGACCGGCTTGCGAGTGAGCGCGCGTTGGCAGACGGCTAGTATGAGCGAGGCGTAGTCGATTCCCGCGGCGCCCGCCATCCGAGCGAGACCAGCATCGGGTGCGATGTCCGGATTGGCGTTGACTTCGAGGAGCCACGGGCGGCCACTCTTGTCGATTCGGAAATCGACTCTGCCGTATCCGTCGCCGCCAACCACCTTCCACGCCTCGATCGCGAGCCGCTTGAGCTCGATACTCAGCTCGGGGGGCAGGTCCGCCGGACAGCTGGGTTTGGCGCCGAGGTCTTCCTCGCAGCCTGTCTCCCATTTGGACCGGTACGACACAATGCGCCACAGTTTCTTGGGCATCTTGTCGAACTCGATCTCGGCGATCGGGAGCACGGTGTCGCCAACTATTCCGACGTTGACTTCGCGGCCGTCGATGAAGCGCTGGACGAGAACTTCGTCCCACACCTCGTGCATCGCCTCGATACGGGCGGTCAGAGCGCGCACGGTACGAACCACCGAACGCTGCTCGACTCCAACCGAAGCGTCCTCGGCCGACGGCTTACAGATGGCGGGGAATCCGACAATCGGCAGCGCTCCGCCGCGCCAGGAGACGTCGAAACGCGGGATTGGGATGCCCGCTCGTGCGAGCAGAGCATTGACGACAGGCTTGCGAAGACAGAGCGCCGCCGTCCAGCTCGAACTCCCGGTGAACGGTACCCCCATGAACTCCAGTGCCGAGATGACCGCCGGCTCCACTTCCGCCTCGCCGTCGATTCCCTCGCAGAGGTTGAAGACGAGGTCGAACTTGCCGCGGCGGACACGCTCCACCCAGCGGGCATCGAAATAACATGGCACGCGAACGACATGATTCCCTTCGCCGGCGAGCGCGGCTTCCACCGCCTCGACCGTAGCGAGAATCAGGAGGTCCGGCGACTTGCCCAGCGCGGACGCACCATCAAACAACAAAGCAATTTTCATCTGCTGCCCCCCCCCGCTCGTGACGGGGTGTTGATTACCCGGCGGCTGCCGCACGCCTTGTGCGCCGTGCGGCCCTTCCGGTCAGGGTAACGCCCTGCCGCTCCGCGGCGAGCCTCGCGCACGTCTGTATGAGATGGTCGTAACTCATACCCGCAGCGCGGGCAGCCTTTGGAAAGCACGAGTTGTCCTCGGGATTGGGAAGGATCCCCGGTAGGGGATTCACTTCCACCACGTTCGGCACGCCGCCCTGATCGAGTCGCACATCGATTCGCGACCAGTCGCGACAGCCAAGCACGTGATAGGCACCGAGCACGACACGTTCAATAGTGCGCTCGAGAGCTCCGTCAATCTGCGCTGGACATTCAAAGATATCGAGTGGATTCTCCGGGCGGTCCCAGAGCCACTTAGCCTCAAAGCCATACACTGGCAGCGCCCCTTCAGGAAGTGCGCCGAAGTTCATCCCAACTATCGGAAGAACCCTGGCTCCGTTGCCGTTGCCGAGCACCGCGCACGTAAACTCGGCTCCGGGCAGCCACTCCTCGACCAGCACCGGCTGGTCGTAGCGCTCGAGCAGGAAGACTATCTGCGCTTCCAGCTCGTCCACTGTGCGGCAGAAATTGTTCTCGGTAATTCCCTTGGATGACCCTTCGTGCACCGGTTTGACGAACAGCGGAAGCCTGAGCAACCGCGAGGCCGGTGCTATTGAGCGCCTGCTCGTGCGACCATTGGCTGGGATTCGGCGCATGAGCGCTGGAATATCACTGGATGACTGAATCAGCGCGAAGGTGGGCGTCGGCACCCCATGATGTGCGAGACATTCCTTGGTGCGTGACTTGTCCAGACAGAGCGAGAGTGTGAACGGATCGCTGCCGGAGTACGGAATGCCGAAGAATTCGCAGATGGCCGGAACGTGCGCTTCCCGGTTCATGCCGCCCGAACCCTCAGCAATGTTGAAGACGATGTCCGGGCGGGTAGATCTAAGCCGCTCAGGGAATTCGTGGTTCGCCTCCAGCCGGATAACCTTGCCGAGATCGGAAAGCGCCCGCTCGACGGCGGCAATGGTTTCCTCTCCATCCCACTCGGCGAACTCGTCATCGACGTCAGGGGAAGCCACCGCCGCCGCCCTCGTCCGTTGAGCGGGAGCCATCCGGCGAATTGACCGGGACGCGTTGTCCCGGCGAGTACTGGCAGGATCGTCGTCCTGCAGCGGTAGAGCCGCACTCTCGAGAAACAGCGGCACCACCGGCTCTGGCTTGAGATTGTAGGCGAAACCGATTCGCGTCATCACTCTCCGTTTATGACGGAAACCACGGCCATCCCGCTAGACCCATCCGCCCCTCCGCGCCCTCGCCCCTCCGCCCCTCTTGCCACTTGCTGCTGGCCGAGATCACCGCTTTGCATCCCCGATGCGGTCACCGCGAAGTGCGAACGCGATGCAACATCGAATCACTCACGCGGAAAATAAAATGAATTACAAATTGCGCAATGGATTTTTGAGCCTTTCACGAAAATAATCGACAGAAACTCACCGTTCGATAAAAAAGACGCGTGATCGCGAAGAAAGTGACCGCAAAGAGAGGCTTTCAGACCTTGTGGTAGCCGACGCGAGCTGCTTCACGACGATCATCCGCAGTGTAGATCTCGAAATCCGAGAAGAAACCGAGCGCCTCAGACTGCAGCAGCCGCAGCAGGGTAACGGCAGCGCGCCGGATCTCCAGCTCGGCTCCTTCGCTGGACCTCAGCTCCAACATCGTTCGCCAGGCGCGCGCGTTGCCCGTTATCACGATCTTGGTCTCGGTGGAGTTCGGAAGAACGCCTCGGGCTGCTTCGCGCGCCATCTTCCTTCTGTGAATCTTGTCGCTCACCCATGAGTAACGCTCCATTAGCTGTCCCACGAGTGCCACGTAACTCGCCTGGGAGCTCTCAATCTGCGTTCGCCACGACGACTCTAGCGCCTCGTCGCCGATCACGGCCGGAGGCACGACAAACTGTGCTTCGGACTCGTCAACGTACCGCTGAGAGAGCTGGCTAAACGCCCAGCCAGCGCGGTGGCGCACCAGTTCGTGCGTGAGTGAGCGGCTCACTCCCTCCAAGAGAATCGAATAGTTGGAGTGTTCGAGGACGCTTCCGTGCCCCTGTCGCTTGATGTTCTCGAGGTACTCCCGCGTCGAACGTCCTGCGGGGTTCCGCTGGCTCATGTAGCACAGTCGGCCAGCATACTCGGCCAGACGCTCTCCATCAGTGCTCTCTCCGAGCCAGTTGACCGGCAAATGCTCGGGTTCGGCGAAGGAAGGACGGCAGATGAGGGTGGCGCGTGGAGAATATACGAACACGGGAGTCGGGAGTCGGGAGTCGGGAGTCGGGAGTCGGTGGAAGCTATTCGCTGCCCGGGATGAGCGACAGACGGAAGCGATGCCACGCGCGATCGCGCTCGACGGAATCCAATGCCGCACGCACCTCAGGCGGAAGCGGCGGCAGAGTTGGATCGTATTTGATATCCGTAAGCGGCGATTGATGGGGCAAGGGAACCTTGACACCCGGGTTCAGAAGCCCGTCAGGATCGAAGCTTCTTTTCACAGCCGCGAAAAGCGATCGTGCGCGCTCGCTCCAGACTCTTTCGAGCAAGGGCGTGCGAAGCCTGCCATCCCCATGCTCGCCGGTGAGAGTCCCGCCGAGCTGCGACGTGAGATCAGCGACCTCGTCGAGCAAGCTGCTGACCCGGTCACGCCAGCCACGCTGACTCACATCCACGAGAGGATTAACGTGGATGTGGGCATCGCCGGCGTGTCCGAATATCACGCCTCGGATGCCGCGACCGCCGAGCGCCTTGCGAACGCCCCGTACGTAGGAGGCAACCTGCCCCGGAGGAAAGGCGCCATCCTCTATGAACTGCATGGATCTGAGCGACGGATCCAGCGCTGAAAGGATTGGACTGGCCGCGTGCCGGAGCGACCAAAGGGAGGCTTCTTCCGCGTGACCCAGCGCGACTCGAGCGTACGTCCCTCCAGCCCGCCTGAAAATTTCGCTCAAGGCAGTAGCAGCCGCAGCAGCTTCGACGTCATCGCTGCCCTCCAGTTCGGCGAGGAGGACAGCCTCCGTGGCGGCAGGGATCTCAGCGCCACCGATGCGAGAGACGACCAGGTCGAGAAATGTCCGATCCAGAAGCTCGCACGTGCTTGCCTTCGCCTCGCGCGCAAGCTCGGCGCCACTGAAGGCATCGTCGAGCGACGCGAAGGCTGCGAGGACGCTGCTGGTGCCGCATGCGACGGGTGTCAGGGCAAGCTCCACACCGGTGAATATGGCCAAGGTGCCTTCGCTTCCAACCAGCAGATCGACCAGGTCTCCGCTCCTTGCATAATCGTGCAGAGCGTAGCCTGAGGATTCCTTGCGCACGCTCAGATGGGCCAGCTCTTTCGCCTCGGTGCTGACAATCGCCGGATGCACCTCAGCCAGGAACCGCCGGATGGCTGGAATGTCCGGCGGCCGTTCGCCGCGGCGCACGACACCGCGAGTTCCGTCCGCGAAGATGCAATCGAGTGCCATGACCCACCGACGCGTGCTACCCACCTTGAGTGAATGAGCTCCAGCTGCGTTTGTGGCGGCCATGCCTCCAACTGTGCAGAACGCGCCGCTTGAGGGATCCACCGGGAACGTCAGCCCGTGCTTTCTCGCTGCGGCTTCGATTGCGGAGCGTAGAGCGCCCGGACCGGCGAACACGCGCCGCATGGAGACGTCGATATCTGACAAATGCTGCATCCGGCTGAGATCGACGATGATGCCCGTTCCCACCGCGCCGCCGGCCATCCCACTTCCGGAGCCGTGCGGCACGAGCGGTGTGGATTCGGTGATAGCGAGCTCGACGAGTTCCTGAACGTCCTCAGGTCGCCGCGGCACCGCAACGGCCGCCGGGATGCATCGCGCTATGCCCGCAGCTTCAGAGTAGATCGCGCGCGCTGCGAAATCGCGACGGACTATTGAATCGGGAATGGGGATAGGGATTAGGGATTAGGGATTAGGGATTAGGAATCCGGTGCTGTTTCCCTTATCCCTAATCCCTAATCCCTAGTCTTTATATTCCGAGAGAGCTGACTCTCGGCGGATCGACTGCATAGTCGTAGAAGCCCTTGCCAGACTTCCGCCCATACATTCCCGCGAGAACCATCCGCTTCAGAAGGGGTGGCGGCGCGTAGCGCTTCTCGCGGTATTCATCGAACATGATCTCAGCGATCTTGTAAGTAGTGTCGAGCCCAACGAAGTCCAGCAACGTGAACGGCCCCATGGGATGCCCGGTACCAAGCATCATGCCTTTGTCGATGTCCTCGACGGACGCAACTCCGGACTCCAGAGCATTTATGGCGTCAATGAGATAGGGCACGAGGAGAAGATTGACCACAAAGCCGGAGTTGTCCTTGGCGGCAATCGGCTCCTTGCCGAGGTTTCTGGCGAACTTGAATGCCCTTTGGAACGTCTCGTCGCTGGTGGTCACGGTCTTCACAACTTCTACCAGCTTCATGATGGGAACGGGATTGAAGAAGTGAAGTCCCACCATTCGGTCTGGCCGAGCCGTTGCGGCGGCCATCGCGGCAATCGTCAGGCTCGAAGTATTGGACGCGAAGATCGTTTGTGGCGGGCACAATCCGTCGAGCTCCTTCCACATGCTGTTTTTTGCCTCGAGGTCTTCGACCACGGCCTCGATGATGATGTCGCAGTCTTTCAGGTCACTGACGGTGGTGGTGAACGAGAGCCTTCCGACGGTCTCGTCGCGCTTCTGCCCGGTGAGCTTTCCCTTCTCGATCGCTTTGGCGAGACTCTTCTCGATGCCGCTCCTGCCGCGTTGGCATAGCGTATCCGACACTTCTCGAACCTTCGTGGCAAAGCCTGCCTGAGCTGCCACCTGAGCGATTCCGCTTCCCATGAGTCCAGCGCCGAGAATGCCTACAGTCGAAATATCTGGCATATATGATGAAAGGTTGAAGAAACTGCGGGTGTCGGGTGTGGGGTGTAGGGTGTCGGCCCCACACCCGACACCCCACACCCTACACCCGCCTCACTTTTCGTCACCACTTCGCCTTCACCACCGCGTTGAGAACATCTGCCACTGATGTCGGCTTGAGGGTCACTTCCCCGTGCTCGAAACGGTCCAGCACCTGTTCCAGCGCCAGCTGCGCGCGCAGAACGACGTCTTGCTGCGAGCGCACCACGAAATAGCCGATGCCGCCACCCAGGGCTATGGGCGCGAGTGCCACCGGCGCGAGTATTCCGAGCACCAGAATCACGCCTCCGGCTCCGGCGCCTGCGAGCATCGCCGCAGTGCCGGCCTGAGCGCGCTGCGCACGCGCGTTGGTCAGATCAGCGTCCAGTCGCACGAGAACGCGGTTCGCGTCAACGGGCGCGACGGTCCCTGACACGTCGCGTGCACGTGTGAGATGGTAACCGCGCCCGCCCAGGTTCAACCCACGTTTGATGCTTCCGACGATGTCGCGGCGTGCTTCCCAAACCATTCGGTCGGTGAAGCGCCGCTTCATCTGCAGGCACTCTTCTTTTTGCATCCAGTGGTCGAGAGCGGCCAGAACAGCTTCGGGCCTCCCGGGGAAGGTACGGCTCGCGCTGGCGGTGCCGGGCCCCAGAATTCTTGCCAGCCAGCCCTGCTCCGTTGGCATGATGGTGCGACTGCGCTCTTCTGCCAGCGCTTGGCGAAGATGCTGCGGCACGAGTCCGACTTCCTTCCCGACCTCGATGAGCTGATCCTCGGTGAGGCTGGCCTCGCCGCTGTCCGGGCTCTGCGCCTGAAGCTCAGCGGCGCGAGCAAGCACGCGTTCAAGCGCGGCACGCTCGAGGGGAACCTGTCGCGCGGGGACTGAAGCTGATGCCGCCTGGTCGCCCGTCATCCCGCGACGTTCAGATTCCGCCGAGCACGATCTCGAGTTGCCGGTCGATGGCGCTGCGTATCGTGTCGGGGAGGGGGAACGCGCGCTCGAGCGCAGCCATGGGATCGGCGACGGCGGACGGCGCGTTTGCGGCGCGCAAGTAGTAGCTGGAATAGCCGCTCAACAGTTCCGGAGCCACCCGCTTGAGAAGCATGGCGCCGCCTAGCACGGCTGCGTTTGCCGTGTATCGGTCGCCGAGGCCTGCGCGTTGCTCGGTCGGTGTAACGTTGTCGCTGACCGCTACACTGGAAACCGGAATGATTGCCTCGTGCGCAAATACATAGATCGCCTCGACCGCGGCGGCAGGGGTTTCAGGAAAGGACACTGCGATGGTGTTCGTCTCGCGGCCGCCGGTGATCGTACGCCCCTCACCGTCGAGCGGAAGGGAGAGGAGAAATGTGCCCGCCTCTATCTGTGTATTGTTCAGATATCGCTGCAGCTTCGGACGGTGGATCGTCTCCCAAAGTGAATCGAGGCGAGTGACCACGGGTGCGCGGTCCCGCTGCTGTTGAAGCCAGTAGGTGCGGTAGAATTTGTCGTTCTCTTCGCGCAAGGAGAGAAAGAACAGGCGGAGCCAATCGCGATCGGCCGGCGAAGGAAATGTGGCTCCAAACGTGGCGATTATCTGCTGTGCTGTTTGGTTCGAAGCACGCCTCGGATCGCCTTCCGCGTCCAGGAAGAGCTGGATGCCACCTTCCATGCTCTCCCAGGAGCCGAAGTAAAGCGCCAAGAATTGCGCGCCGATGAGATCGCGGTTTATGGCAAACCTGGCTCGAAGCCTGTCGCGGTTCGTCTCCAGCTGAGTTATGACGTTCGCTCGGTTCCTGAGCGTTACCATCTGGTTGCGGTAGCCACGCCTGAAGTAGGGCACCTGCGTCGTGTCATCCTGGAGCATCGCGAAGCCGTGCAGCCAGAGATCCACGTGCGCCCGTGTCTTGATGGGCCAGGTGGAATTGACCCGCTCCGGTGTCGTCGGCTGTCCAGGTGCGGGTGCAGGAGTGCCGCTGTCCGTTTGCGTGGACGGAGGGGGAGCACAGCCCAGTACGAATGCCGCTATGAATGTCGTAACCCGAAACAGACTCCTGGCCATTTCTCCTCCTACTGAAGCGCCTCGACGATGACCGCGATTCCCTGGCCGCCACCAATGCACGCGGAGCCCAAGCCGTAGCGCTTGCTACTCGACCGAAGCGCGTGGATCAGATGAGCGGTTATGCGTGCACCAGATGCCGCCAGCGGATGACTCAGCGCAATTGCGCCTCCGTGCACATTGAATTTCTCGCGCGGAATCCGCAATTCCCGCTCTACCGCGCACACCTGGGGCGCGAATGCCTCGTTGATCTCTATAAGGTCCATCTGGTCGAGGTTCATCCCCGCTCTCTCCAGAGCAATTCGCGTTGCGGGAACGGGGCCAATCCCCATTATCTTCGGGTCCACACCTGCCGCACCCCACGAAATCAGCCGGGCCAGAGGCCTGAGTTGCTTCCTATCGGCATATTCCGCGCTCGTGATTACCAGTGCCGCCGCGCCATCTCCGATTCCGGACGCGTTCCCCGCGGTCACGACGCCAGTCTGACGGAATACGGGCTTGAGCTTGCTCAGACCTTCCGCAGTCGTGTCGGGACGCATGTGCTCGTCCCGCTTGAAGTCCTCTATCTCCCTGGTTTTCGGGTTCCTGATGGGAACCGCGACCACTTCGTCATCGAACACGCCGGCGTTCCACGCGTCGCGAGCGAGTTGTTGCGATCTCAGCGCGAATGCATCCGAGCATTCGCGTCCGAGCTGGTATTGCTCGGCTAGATTCTCGGCAGTCTCCGCCATCGAGCACCCGGCCACGGGATCCTTGAGAGACTCCCATAGCGAATCCTCCAGCGCTGGATTCTTGCCGAGAGGAGTACCCCAGCGAAGCCCGCGCGCGATGTGCGGAGCCTGTGACATGGACTCACCGCCGCCAACGAGGCAAACGTCGGCGTGCCCCAACTTGATTTCCTGAGCGCCGCTCACGACAGCCTGAAATCCCGAGCCACACAACCGATTCACCGTGAGCGCCGGCGTTTCGATCGGACAGCCGGCCTTCAACGCGACATGCCGCGCAAAGTAGATCGTGTCGGGCGTTGTCTGCAACACGTTCCCGAATACGGAGTGCTGAACCTCGGATGGATCTACACCGGCACGGCTGAGGGCAGCTTTGGCCGCGAATACGGTGAGATCCACGGAGCTGAAGTCCTTGAGCGTTCCGCCGAACGTGCCGAACGGTGTGCGGACACCCGAAAGAAATACAATATCTCGATCAGAACCGTTTGACTTCACAGAAAGGGCGGGTGGTAGGTGGCGCGTATGCTCGGCGCTCCCGGGTCACTCTGACGCGGTTTGCGCTCGACCAGCCCACGAAAGATGACCCCGGGAAAGACTGGATTCAAGCTGGCTGCTTGACGCGCTCCG
This sequence comes from Gemmatimonadaceae bacterium, assembly GCA_046261975.1. Classification (GTDB taxonomy): domain Bacteria; phylum Gemmatimonadota; class Gemmatimonadetes; order Gemmatimonadales; family Gemmatimonadaceae; genus JBHENQ01. Next base: position 20,646 of record JBHENQ010000057.1, read on the forward strand.
CTACCCAGTCGCCAACGGCCCGAGTTCCGGAGTTGCCACCGATGTCTGCGGTAGCGATACCAGCAGCGATGGATGCGCGCACGGCTTTCTCTACCGCTACGCCAGCATCAACCGCACCCAAGGTTTCCAGCATCATCGCTACCGATAGCATTGCTGCCAGCGGATTGGCGACGTCCTTGCCGGCCATCAGTGGCGCGCTTCCATGTACTGGCTCGAACATGGCCACATGCCCGGGGTTTCTGTTCGCGCTCGGCGCTAGGCCTAGTCCTCCAACGAGCATGGAGGCAAGATCCGAAAGAATGTCACCGAACAGATTCCCCGTGACGATAACGTCAAACGACTCGGGAGTTCGAATCAGATCCATCGCCATTGCGTCGATGTAACGCATGTCGCGCTGAATGTCCGGATACTCGCTGCCAACCGCCTCGAACACCCGGCGCCAGAGATTGTGCGCAGCGATGGCGTTGGCCTTGTCGGCCATGGTGACGCGTGTCTTTCCTCGTGTATGCGCCCACTCGAATGCATGCCGCACTATACGCTCCACGCCCTTGCGTGTGTTGATCTCTTCCGCGATCGCGATCTCGTCACGCGTGCCTTGTTTGAAGAATCCGCCGACCGATGCATACAGTCCTTCAGTGTTCTCACGAAAGATGGTGAGGTCCAGGTCGCGTGGACTCTTCCCTTTCAGCGGAGTAAGCCTCTCATCGAAAAGACGCGCGGGTCGCTCGTTCACGAAAAGATCGAGCTGGAAGCGCATCCCGAGGAGAATGTCGCGAGCATGCTCATTTCCCGGCACCCGAGGGTCGCCGAGCGCACCTACGAGAATCGCGTCGAACTCGGAGCCAAGCCGCTGCATGTCGGCTGCAGGCATCGTGACGCCCGATGCGAGGTACTGATCGGCACTATGGGGCAGCATCTCTACACAGATTCCGGGCCGGTAAATTTCCTCTACGGCTTCGAGGACCTTCAGGGCTTCACCAACGACCTCAGGTCCGATGCCGTCTCCCGCGATGACGGCAAGCTTCTTCATGCGCCGGCCATGGAGCGCCCGCAGGTGATGCAATGCTTCCAGGACAGGTCCAGCTCCGTGTTACAGGCTGGGCAGCGCCTGACCGTCAGGTTCTGCCCACAGTGGGGGCAGAACACCACGCGCCGATCGGAGGGAAGAGAATTGCCACAGTACCGGCACATGACTGGCGCAGCGACCGCCGCGCTCCTGGGGGAGAGCAGCGACGCAGTTGGGGTTCTCTCGGTCGAAGCTGCTGAACCCCTCGCGGCAGATACGCGCTCAATTCCGGGGCTGGAGCGCGGCTCTGAAGCGGCCGACGCCAGAGGCCGAGCGACCGGGGAACGGTTGGGAGCGGGTGGGGGGGGGGGCGGTGACTGATGCGACGCCGCAGGTGGCGGCGACGCTGGCGGTGACATTGCTGGAGCGCTTCTCGCTGGTGGAGCTGGAGAGGCGGCGCCGCCACGTCGTACCGGCGATGGTGGAGTGGCTGCAGCTTGAATCGCGGCTGGCGCTCCAGTGTCGACGCTCATCTGGTCGTAACGGCGCAGCGCATCCTGCGAGAGTGACACTCTCGATGCAGCAAACTCGCGGAAAATCGCTGTGTTCGGATTCGGACTGCCGAGCTCGTCTCTGATGGCTTCCTGCATTGCCTGGTCGCCGGTCATGAACCCGCGCTCGCCGGCAAGAAGCTGGCACAACGCCACCTCGTAGTCTCCGTTGGTATCGATCTCCATCTCGCGCCGGTTGTGCCGGTACGGGATGAGATTCTGGTATAGTTCGGCGACCTCGAAGGGCTTTGTCAGATACTCGGTGTATCCGTTCCGGATATTCTGAACGAGACGGCGGAACATGCGATCGAGATCGTCCATGGGGTCTTGAGTCGGGAATCGGGAGTCGGGGTTCGGGAGTCGGACTCGCTCAAATATATAAGGCGGCGGCGAGCCTCTGTTGCGCAAGTCCCGGACCCCGATCGCGGTGGCCCAGATGACTAGACCGCCGTCTGAGCCTTGCGGCAACAAACGGCGGTTCAGATTCCGGCCGGTAACGGAGGGTACGGCAATCGAGGCCAATCTCTCGGCCCCCCTCAAGTCCACCTAGCCGGTAGTGCTCATTTCTCCAGGCTGTCCATCTGCCCGTCGATGTCAGATTTCACCTTGTCGCGGCTAGATCCCCCCACGCGGTTGATCGCGCGAATGGCGATGTTCTGCTCATTGACCTTGGAGTCCTTGAAGCCAAACCAGTAGCCGATTGAGACTCCGACAAGCAGGATCAGGAATGTCTTTTTCATGGGTTATCCGCAGTGTCGGGAACGTTATCCGCCTCAGAGAAGACGTTCCGCGGCGGAGCTCGGTAACGTGCAACCTGCGCGGAACGCTCGTGGATCAGGGGCCTTGTCCGCTTCCCTGGTCATTCGGCTGCCCGGTCGGCTGCGCTCCGCCGCCAGCCATTCGTCGAAGGCTGATGGCACTGAGCTCGGTGAGCTCGTCTGCGTGGCCGCAGCCCTGGTGGCGAGATGGTTTGCATACTCGTTTTGGGGATGCCACGCGTGTCCCTTCAGCCAGCGCCACGAGTGATCATGCTCATTCGCGCATTTCATGAGCTCCTGCCACAAATCGAGGTTCACTATGGACCCGCTCTTTCGTCTCCAACCCCGAGTGATCCAATCGCGCGCCCACACCGTCATGCCATGCACCAGATACTGTGAGTCGCTCGTGAACAACACTTTCAAACGCTGCTGCTTGGCTGAGAGGATCTTGAACGCGGTGATCGCTGAGCGCAGAGCCATGCGATTGTTGGTGGTGGCGGGCTCGGAGATCCAGTAGTCTCGCTGCACGGGATGCAAATCAGAGCGTAGAAAGATCTGAATTAGCCCGCCCGCGCCACCGGGATTGTCGCCTTCCATACCGTTGCCGAGACATGATTCGTCCGCGTAGACGGCAATGAGGGTGTCAGGCCTGGAGGCCATCAGGGATGATCTGGATGGTGTCCAGCTCGTCGATGAAGAAGCGCAAGGCATCGCCAGTAGTGGGATGTCTCGAATCTATCACTTCGCGGCTGCCCTCTATACGCAGCGCCAGCGCAATGACGACGTACTCGGTACCTCGCCGGTAGACTGCCACGCGCTTCCCGTCCACAATCGCCCGTTCGAGTAGATCGTACTCAGCCGCGGAGAGTTGAGCCATCACACCGTACTCGCTGTGCCGGAGCACCATAGCTCGATGAGGCGAGTGAGAGTCTCTGTGGCTCGCTCGATCTCGGCGACTGGCACCCATTCTTCGGCCGCGTGCGCCATGGATATGTCTCCAGGTCCGTAACAAATTGCGGGAATGCCCGCGTCGTTCAGAAGGGCTGCATCGGTCCACGCGCTGAGGCCCTCGATTCTCACTAGGTCGCCGCCCGCGGTTATCGCGCCGGAAAGAGCGCGCACGATGGGCGCGCTTATCGCAACATCACTCGGCCTCTGTGAAAAGCTCAATTTCATTTCCACTTGCAACGCAGGGCGTCTGGAGCGAACTCGGTCGCATGCGGAGCTGACCTCCTCCAGCACCTGGGCGTCGGCCTCTCCCGGAAGCATTCGCCTTTCAATCGTGAGAACGCATCGATCGGGATAGGTGGACCAGCCGATACCTCCCGCTATAGTGGACGCGTGAAGGGATGCATGTCCCAGGAGTGGATGCGTTCGGCATGAGAGCTCACCCTCTTCCAGAAGGTCCAGCTCGACGAGCAATAGGCCGGCGTGGCGAATGGCATCGATGCCTATGTCGTAGCGGCTGCCGTGCGCGGCGCGTCCGTGAAAGATCAATTCAATCCACGCGAATCCGCGGTGAGCTGGTGCGATCGCAAGTCTCGTCGGCTCCGTGACGATCGCAGCCGAGGCTCGTATTCCGCTCGCAATGAGTGACCGCGTGCCTATGCTCTCGAACTCCTCGTCGGCCACAGCGGCGATGATGACCTCGCCGCCAAGCTCCCCACCTGCTCCGCCAGCTGCAGATGCGCGGGCAGCCGCGGCACACATGGCTGCCACGCCACCCTTCATGTCTGCCGATCCACGTCCGTATATGCGCCCATCACGAATCTCGGCATCAAACGGAGCGTGCGTCATTCCTTCGACGCCTACCACGTCCAGATGGCCATTCAGCATAAGCGATGGTCCGCGGCCGCCAATGCGCGCGATCACGTTCGGCCTTCCTGGTGCGGCTTCCTGAACTGCGACCCGAAAGCCCCAATCACGAAGCACCGCGGCAAGAGCGACGGACGCGGCATGCTCACCCGGACCTCCCGGCACGAGCGATGGATTTCGCGAATCCAAACTGACGAGCTCGCGGGTAAGCGCCACAGCGTCTCCTCTCTCGAGTGTCACGCCAGGGTACTATTGCTGCACGGTGACATTCACGCCCTCCCGATCGACCGTAAAGGGTACGATCTTCGCCACCCTCGAGATGGCATTCCTCACTTCAGACGCGCGGTCTTCTGCTGCTATCGCGAGAACGCAGCCTCCACCGGACGCGCCGAGCGCCTTGCCGCCGAGCGCACCTGCGGCGTGGGCGACTTCCAGCGCGCGTTCGATCTCCGGCGTGGTGATTCTCGTATTCAGGGCGCGTTGGTGTACCCAGTGCTCGCCCACGAGCGAAGCCAGATCGTCCAGAGACTGCCGCTCGAGCGCCAGGATCATCTCTTCCGCAAGCTCGCGCATGCGAGCCAGGGCGGCAACCACGCCTGTGTCGCGCGAACGGTAGGCATCCAGCACGGCGTTGATTGTGTCGGCCGAAATGCGCGATGCACCGGTGTACGCCACGATACAGCGACGCTCTATCGCGGAAACCAGCGGTGGCGGTAACGGGATGCGTCGCACCGTAACCTCTTCACCAAACCAGAGCCCGAGCGCTCCGCCCAGCGCAGCCGCATAATGATCCTGCCTGCCGCCGGCAATGCCGACGTCCTCAACCTCTATCGCGCGGCTTCGCTCGGCGAGTTCCTCTCGGCCCAGATTCTCGCTTGCCCAGGCGGCCAGCGCTGCCGAGAGCGAGACCAGTATTGCGGAAGAGCCGCCGAGCCCCGCGCGAGCCGGGAAGCCGGTGCGCAATTCCAGTCGTATCGGACCCGTGCGCGCCCACCGAAGTGCTGCTTTGGCAAGTTCGGCGCCGCCGGTGCGCCCGAATGCGTTTGCGTTCGGGGCCTCATGAAGCATCTCGCCGTCATCTATTACCACTCCTCCGGTGGATTCCGACAGATTCACAGTGGCGTGACGGGCGATCGCGACGTTGCACACGCAGCCACCGCGCTCGGCAGGATAAGGGGGCACGTCGGTCCAGCCGCCACCGAAATCGATCCGAGTGGGCGCACGCGCTATCACGAGCCGCCGAAGCGCCACCATAGTGTCCGTGCAGCCCACTCAGCTCGAATGGTCGTCAACGACGAGCCAGCGCGAGTCGGGCGTCATGCCTGTCGCACAGGCGGAGCGGACAGCAATAGCAGGAGTGGTATGAGGCGGTGCATATTGAGAAGCATCGGGAGTCGGGAGTCGGGAGTCGGGAGTCGGGAGTCGGGAATCGGGAATCGGGAGTCCGGAATCTGGAGTCGAGGAGCTGTTGAGGGAATAGTACTTTCGCTGTTCTGTAGTCCCTAATCCCTAGTCCCTAATCCCTAATCCCTAGTTCTTGGTAAAGACATGCAGGACCTGACGAAATACCTCGAAGATCGCACGCTCATTCTTCTGTCAAACCGGGAGCCGTACGAGCACAGGCGTACTGACAAGGATGGCGTTTCGGGTATCGAGGTCAAGCGACCGCCAGGAGGGCTGGTCTCCGCGCTCGATCCGACGATGCAGAAGACCCATGGCGTTTGGGTCGCATGGGGCTCCGGTAACGCCGACGCCGAGACGGCCGACGCAGAAGGAAGGCTTCAGGTTCCGCCGGAGAAGCCGTCGTACACGTTGCGGCGGGTCGAGCTGGATCAGGCAGACGTGGAGGGTTATTACCTCGGTTTCGCGAACCACTCGCTCTGGCCGCTCTGTCACATGCTGGTGCAGCACTTCGAGTTTCGCGCTGATTACTGGGAGCGATACCGCTACGTCAACCACAAGTTTGCTCGCGCCGTAGCCGACGAAGTGCAGCGCTCCGCCAAGCAGCCGGTGGTGTGGATTCAGGACTATCATTTCGGCCTGGCCGCCGAGATGATCCGCTCGCTCGGGTCACCGCTTCTCATCCATCAGTTCTGGCACATCCCGTTCCCCCCCGCGGATCTCCTGAGATTGTTGCCTGTCGGTGTGGACGAATCGCTACTGCGAGGATTACTAGGCAACGATCTCATCGAGTTCCACACCGAGCGCTACGCTCTAAATTTCCTGGGCTGTGTAGCGGAATTCATACCGGAAGCAGAGATAGACGCTGATTCTCTTGTGGTGCATTACGAGGAGCGTGCGATCGAGGTAGGCGTTTACCCGATAAGCATCGACGTAGACCGATACGAGCAGCTCGCCAAAACCGCGGAAAGTGACGAACGTGTTGAACGCCTACGCGGAAAGCACGCGCACGACGGGCGTCAGCTCGGGCTTGGTGTGGATCGCGCCGACTACACGAAGGGAATACCGGAGCGTTTGCGTGCCTTGAAGCTGTTATGGGCGCAACACCCTGAGCTCCGGGAGAAATTTACCTTCATACTTGTGGCTACACCTTCTCGAACCGAGATCGCATCCTACAGCGCTCTCGAGCAGGAGATGCTGACACTCGTGCGTGAGATCAACGAGCGATTCCGCACCGAGACATGGACTCCAATTGAGCTGGTACACGAGAATGTCACGGCTGAGGTTCTCGCCGGCGCGTACCGTGCTGCGGACCTCTGTCTCGTGTCATCGTTACAGGACGGAATGAACCTTGTTGCCAAGGAATACATCGCCTGTCAGATAGAGGAGCGTGGGGTTCTGGTCCTCAGCCGTTTCACGGGCGCCGCCGAGGATATCGATGGCGCCGTCCTCATTAACCCATTCAATATTGATGGGTTCGTGGACGGCATCAAGCGCGCGCTCGACATGAGCGAGGGAGAGCGACGCATGAGGATGCATCGAATGCGCGTGCACCTGAAGGAGCGCACCATCTTTGACTGGCTGGAAGCCATCTTGAGCCGAGCCGAAGGGATCATAGCATCCCGGACCGCGGCGCGAGAGACGCGATGACGCCGCCACTCATGCCGGTGCCGGAGCCGGTACGGCGTCGCCTGAGCGGCTCTCCGCTGGTAGTGATGCTGGACGTTGACGGAACACTCTCTCCAATAGCTTCGCGCCCGCAGGACGCCCTCGTCCCGCCGGAGACGAGGCGCGCTGTTGCCGCGCTCGCCACACGCACGGGAGTGCACGTCGTGCTGGTGTCGGGTCGAGCAGCGCACGATGCGCGGCGGATCGTATCCGTGGCGAACGTGTGGGTAATCGGAAACCACGGCTACGAGGTACTGAGCCCGGAAGGGGAGGAGATCGCGAACGCGGAGATGCTCATTCACCGTGAGACCGTCGGGCAGGCTGCGCAACGACTGGCCACGCAGGTCGCGCCTGTCAAAGGGGTTATTTTCGAAGACAAGGGCTGGACACTGAGCATCCACTACCGTCTCGCCGATCCAGCGGTACTACCGCGCCTCCGCTCAACTGTGGAAGCCATCGCACACCCGCTCGGGCTGCACGTTACGGAAGGGAAGAAGGTGCTCGAGGTGCGTCCACCAGCGCGCGTGGACAAGGGAACCGCGGTTGTCGCACTTGCGATGCGTCTCGGAGCGTTGAGTGAGAACGGCGCCTGCATTTTTCTTGGCGATGACCGGACAGATGAGGACGCCTTCCGCGCACTACGCCTGAGAAGCGCAGAAGCAGTAACCGTTCGCGTTACCTCTGACTCGCCTCTTGCGACTGCTGCGGAGTTTTCAATCCGGGACCCTTACGAAGTTCAGGAATTTCTGGCGTGGCTCGCGAACACCAGAGTCGTAGCCCGGCGATTTGGTTGAGACAGAACGTCGAGTCCTGAGAGGACCATCCGTCTTGCGCGACACACTACCGCTTCTTCTTCGGAGCCTTCTTGGCACTTCCAGCTCGTGCTTTCGGCGCTGTTTTCTTCTTTGAGGTCGCAGCTTTCACCGGTCTTGGGGTCTTAGCCGATCTCACGGGCGCGGCTTTCTTCACGGAAATCTTGGCAGCGCGGGGTCCATCATGCCGTCCAGCAGAGGTAGCCGATGAGTGTGGTTTTCGATTCGAGCTTGCGGCCTCTGCCTCCCGAATGAGCTTGTCGGCTTCTTCCTGGGTCATCTGTCCTCGCCGCACCATGTACTGCACAAGATCGCGCGCGCTTTCGACGGCGAATCCAGCGAGTCCAGCGGCCGCACTAATTACGTCCTTCATTGCGCCCGCTACTTTGCTGCCAGCTTCTTGACTGATCTCTTGAGCGCGTGCCGCCATTTCAGCGACAGTATCGCGAACATCTGTGTGCCGATGGCCGGGTGGTCGTTTGGGTGGGACAGCTGGGGATGCGGTCGCCGCGGTAGAATCCACAGCTGTCTTGGCATCTGCCGTCTGGGCCTTATCGACCATGAACTGTACGCTCCTTTTGCGCGAGGGTAGGGGCGGAAAGTAAAGTCGAGTATCCGCCCACCGAGTCATATATATATATAGTATGAAGCGCTTTCTTGGGCATACGCCTAGACGCTTCAATTATGGCGACGCTAAGTATATGATTCGCAGTCATCTACGCAAGGGATCAGGTATTGGTGTCAGAGATCTGTCTGCCAAGCCACATTCTAGGATTTTTAGAACACTATAACGACATTATAACGTCATTATCACGCCAAATATGCTTTCTGGGTTGCGGGTGCTTGATTTGACGAGGGTTCTAGCTGGACCACTGGCAACGATGATGTTGGGTGACCTGGGCGCCGACGTGATCAAGGTAGAACGTCCTCGCGATGGCGATGAAACCCGCGGCTGGGGGCCGCCGTTCGACGGGAGCGGTCAGAGCGCCTACTTCCTAAGCGTCAATCGGAACAAGAAGAGCGTGGTGGCTGACCTGAACGTCCCAGGTGATCGCAACCTCGTCGTGTCGCTAATGGCGACGGCAGATGTAGTCGTGGACAACTTTCGGAGCGGAATGTTGGAAAGGCGAGACCTCTCACCGAGGTTGTTCCTGGCCGACCACCCATCGCTTATTTGGTGCACGATAACCGGGTTCGGACCGGAGGTTGACAGGCCTGGTTACGATTTTGTCCTGCAGGCTGAACGCGGACTCATGGCAATTACCGGGGAGCCGGAGGGCAAACCAACCAAGGTTGGCGTTGCCCTTGCCGATATTCTAGCGGGGAAGGATGCGGTCATTGCGATCCTGGCAGCACTTGTGGCGCGCGGGAATGACCCGAGCCGTCGAGGACAGCGGGTGTTCATATCGATATCTCAGAGCACGGCCGCGGCCCTCGTAAATATTGCTCAGAACGCCCTCGTTACAGGCGAAGAAGCAGAGCGCTGGGGCAACGCGCATCCGAATCTTGTGCCGTACCAACTCTTCGAAACCGCTGACCGGCCGCTTGTCATTGCCGTTGGCAGCGACGCACAGTGGATTGCTTGTGCCCTCACGCTTTCCTTGTCTGAGCTGGCCGCCGACAGGCGACTCGACACCAACGCGGGGCGCGTCGCACAGCGCGCTCTCGTAGTGAGCGCCATGTCGACACGTCTTCTAACTCGTAGCGCGGCTGAATGGCAATCGGATCTCGGCCGCGCCGGCGTGCCTTGCGGCGTCGTTAAGGGAGTTCTGGAGATGCTGCGTGAAGTCGAGTGTTCGCCTCTGACAGGTGTTGCGCCAAGCGTGCCGGGACGAATACGCTATCCGCCTCCGATGCTCGACGAGCACGGCGACGAGATCCGCCGCCTCGGCTGGGCGGCATTCTCGGGCGTCGGGAGTCGGGAGTCGCGAGTCGAATGAAACGAGGATCTGTTGCGGGATGAGGTACGGGTTTTACCTTCGACTCCCGACTCCCGACTCCCGACTCCCGACTCCCGACTCCCGACTCCTGACTCCCGACTCCTGACTCCCGACTCCCGACTCCCGGGCCCCATGCGCTACATCGGCAACAAGACTCGCCTCCTGCCCTTCATATTGAGTGCGATCGAGCGCTTCGGAATCAAACCTGGCGTCGCGCACGACGCATTTGCCGGAACGGCCTCGGTCGGGCAGGCACTCAAGGCGAGTGGTTGGCGCGTGGCGTCGAGTGACATCATGACGTACTCGTACGTCTTCCAGCGCGCTTACGTCGTCGCAAGTGGCACTACGCACTGCAGACACCTGCGGGATGGCGACGAACATTTTCGCCGAGCGACGAGCCAGCCGCGATTTCGAGAGGCAGTGGCGGCGCGTGGCGGTGGGGCGCTTGCCGCAATGGCACAATACCTCTCGGAATGCTGCGACTCGGACAATGCCTTCATAACCGAGCATTTTTCTCCTGCTGGTCGGGGAGAGCGCATGTACTTCACCCACCGGAACGCGCGTCGCATAGACGCGGTCCGTGCTACAATCGAGAGATGGAGGGTCGAAGACCTGATTGATGACGATACTTACTTCGTTCTTCTGGCGGCCGTCATAGAGGCCGCAGACAAGGTCGCCAACACCGCCGGCGTTTACGCGGCCTACATGAAAACCTGGCAGCCCAACGCACGGCGCGCGTTCCACCTGTCCCCGCAAGTTCCTCTCAAGGGCCGCCCAGGTTCCACCGCGCATCTTGGTGACGCTGCAGCTGTCGCGCGCGAGCTGGGGTCGGTGGACCTTCTCTATGTCGACCCTCCCTACAACACGCGCCAGTACTCAGGTTACTATCACGTTCCCGAGATCATAGCGCGCGGCTGGTTCAAGGAGCGCCCAGTGCTAGCCGGCAAGACCGGGCTGCTTTCGCGAGACAACGCTGCCAGAGCCAACGCTGCCGATAAGAACGGCCATCGACGCGAACAGCAGAGCGCGTGGTGCTCGCGTCGCACAGTCGCCGATTCGTTGCGCGAGCTGCTGGCCGCGACGGAAGCACGACACATTCTCGTGAGCTACAACACGGAAGGATTGTTGGGCTCGGAGCAGGTCTCAGAAACGCTTGCCAATGCCGCGAAGGACGGACGAGTCGAGCGATTCGAGAAGCACTACCGGCGTTACCGCGCCGACCGGGACAGGGAAGGCAGGCGATACAGTGGAGATTCCGTTGCGGAATTGCTCTACTACGCGAGGTTGAGGAAGTAGTTTGAAAATGCTTCTCTCACAGCTGCCCACCATGGCAGACAGAGAAGGGGCGGTGCATCTCGCTGCACCGCCCCACTCATTCGCCCCGCCATTGCGTGTGAATGAGCGTCGCGAACTGCTAACGAACCTCGGGGCGATCGTAACGAGGTGCCATTCCTGGCTCCTCAGGCTGAGACGCACCGCGTGCTGAGCGGTCTCGGCTCTCTCCAGCTATCGCAGCATCGATATTGATCACGCGTTCCGCCAGGGAGGTCAACTTCTTGTCGGTCGCCGCTTCCTCGTCCAGAGTCTGCTGGAGAAGCCTTACGTGCTCGTTATGGCCAAGCATGGCCGCGTAGGTACGGGCGCATCCATAGCCAGCAATCTCGTAGTGCTCTACCCTCTGCGCCGCGGCGATCAACCCTGCATCCAGCACGTCGGAATCGGCCCTTTTCTTCATCATGTCCGCGCCTTCTTTCAGAAGCCCTTCCATGCCCTTGCACTTTTCTCCCTTCGATTCCTCACCCAGACCTTCAAGCATCCCCTCCAGACGTTCGAGATGCTTTTCCGTTTGGTGGAGGTGAAGATTGAAGCCGCTTCTGAGCTCCTCGTGCTTAGCCGCATCGATCATTTTGGGAAGAGCATCAAGTATCTGCTCCTCCGCGCTACGGAGATCCTGAAGCTGCTCGACATATAGCTCCTGCAAGGATTTCAACGCCATTGCTTCCGCCTCCGATTATGAGTGTTTTCATTGAGCCCGAGTGCGACGGTTATGCACGCCGCGTGCCGCCCCGACGCTTCGCTGTCGACTTCCTCCTTGCTCTGTGGCTGACGAACCGTCTGGAGCTGGCAGAACAGCGCCTCTCGGTAACCCGGGGTGGTTTTTTCAGCCTTCGCCGCGGCTTGGGGGGGTCAGCACGGTGGGTGTAAGTGCTTCCAGCTCGCTCAGTTCCAAATTTGTTACCTTTTCTGAAGCGGCTCGTCTCCGCGGTATGGCCACCCTCGTACAACCGCTCTCCAGTCTGCCAGGACTGTCCGCAGGGCGGAAAAGAAGCTACACTAGCGCCGTGAAGACGAGTGCCACGGTAAGCAGCGCGGAAGATGTTCAGCCGGTCGATCAGAGCCAGGTGGATCACGAAATCATCGCGCGAGTTCTCGGCGGTGATCGCAACGCATTCGGCTCTCTCGTTAGCCGATACAGCGATCCACTCTACCGACACGCCCTGGGAATGACTGGCAGTCCCGACGTGGCGGAAGACATTCTTCAAGCCTCCTTCATCAAGGCGTACCAGCATCTGGCTGAGGTCCACGGACGGTTCGACGCCTGGATCTTCCGGATCGTCGCCAACGGATGCAAGGATTGGCTCAAAAACATTCGCAGGACGCATCTGAGCTACGAGGAGGATGACCAGCCGTCATCGCTCGCAACGCCGGATGAGGACTTGGACCGCACGGAGCTACGCAGCGATCTGGATAACGCCCTCGCAGAGTTGGCTCCGTCTTTGAGGGAAGCCTTCGTGATGAAGCACGTTGAGGGTCGTTCGTACGAGGAGATGGCTGACTTACTGAGTACAACCGTCGGGGCACTGAAAATGCGCGTGCATCGCGCGCGGGAAGCGCTCCAGGCTTTGCTGGAGGAGAAATACGCCTAATGCTAGATCATCATTCGTCTCATGAGAGCCGGCCGGAAATCGGCGGCGAAAAGCCCCGCGAAAAGGCACCCGAGCGCCGTGTAACGGATCGCGAGGTGCCGGTCAAGAAGCAGCGTCGCAACACTCCCGCAGTGGTTCACGCTTGGCTGGATGGCGACCTGCCGGAAGCCGCGGCGAAACGCGGTGACACGGTGCGCGACGTGGATTTCTGGCACCGCATCGAGAAGGATGTGGACAAGCGGCGTCAGATGCGCACTCCGGTGCACGTCTACCAGCAGATCATGGATTCGCTGCCGCAGACCACTCCGCGCGTGATAACTCCCTGGTGGCGCCGTCCGTTCGTCGTGACGCCCACCGTCGCGCTCGCTGCGGCTGCCGGATTGTTGGCGGTCGGAATGGCGGTCGGCGCTAGCATGCTGATTCGGTAACCAAGCGCACCAAACTGGTTGCGATCCAGAAAAGCCGGCCTCACTCAAGGGGCCGGCTTTTTTGCACCGCACTGAGCTTTTTGTAGCGCGTGTCAGAGGTCAGGTGCTGGCCCGGTCCTTGGGCAGGATCGCGATTGCATTGATTTCAACCAGGATTCCGCGCAGCTGAGCACCCACGGCAGTGCGGGCCGGATAGGGTGGACGAAGAATGTCGCGATATACCTCGTTGAATGCGCCCCAGTCGTTGGCGTCGGCCAGGAAGACCGACACCGAGACAACGTCGTCCAAGGTCGCCCCGCCAGCTTCCAGCACGAGTCTGAGGTTGTCCAGCACCCGCCGAGTCTGTGTCCGGATGTCACCCTGAACGATCTCACCAGTCATGGGATCCTTGGGGATCTGTCCGGCAACAAACAGTAGATTTCCTGCTCGGACAGCTGGGGAATAGGCGCCGGCTGGAGCAGGGAAAGACCCCCCGAGTGTGATCGGGCGCCAATGCCGCGGCGAATCAGTGGGCATGCGACAGAAACCCGCTAACGATTCTCCCGCGCGCGGCCACGGGCCAACTTTCAACCACAGAGTCTCCGCGAACGCCGAAGATCACGTCGTTAAGATGCGTGACGATGCATACATGGTTCGGAACGACGCGAACCTGCTCGCCCACACGCGGTTTCCACCCTGTGCCGCCCAGCTCCAGAATGCCATGCTCTTCGGACATCGCGCGTACGGTTACCTGAGGGTGCTCGAGCAAATTACCGAAGCCCTCCGCCCCCCCCCCCACCCCCACTGCCCCGAAGTGGCTCCCGGCCGAGCGCCTTGCTACCCGCGTCGATCACAGCCTGACCGGGCACGGAGATGCTCACCACCGTCGCGAGAACCGTCAGCGCACAGTCAGTCCAATCGCACGCGCCGATTTCCACCGTCGTGCGATCGTTGTACACGTAAGTGCCTGGCCGAAACTCGGTGACACCCTCGATCTCGTGAGTGCGCCAGGCCGTCGGTGTGGAGCCACCGCTCACGATACCGGGTGGTACGCCAGCGCTGCGCAGATCGCGAAGTACCGCATCAAGTGACCTTCTGAGACTGGCCAACTGCTCGTCATGCTTATTGACATGCTCGCGGATATGGCCCGGGTAGAACGCGACGCCGGCGTACTTGAGCGAAGGTTTGGAGGTCACGGATCGCGCCAGTCTGATAGCCTCCGTTACCGAGGACACACCGACGCGGCGCATGCCCAGATCCAGCTCCACGAGCACACCCACCACGCGTCCGCTTTCGCTGGCTGCCGTCGCGAGCTGATCCAGGGCTTCGCCGGAATCCAGCGCGACGCTGAGTCGAACGTTATTGTCGACTTCCATCAGTCGCCTGAGCTTGGCGGCCCCCACTGGCGGATACGCCATCAGGATGTCGGTCGTGACCTCTCCCATTACTTCCACTTCACGTACTGTTGCGCACGTCAGACCGACGGCGCCGCGCTCTACTTGCTCAGCTGCTATCCTCGGAGACTTGTGCGTTTTTGTGTGCGGCCGCAGATCGAGGCCGTGCTGCCGGGCGTAGGAAGCCATGCGGTCCAGATTGCACGCCATGCGATCGAGGTCCACCACAGGTACTGGCGTCTCGAGCTCATACAGGCTAAGCGGCAGCGCAGGGCGGTTCACGGATTCAGTTTGGCAAAGGATGCCGCATCGGGCAAGGTCTGCCTAGATAGCTATATTCTGGAATCTGGCGCCACCGGAGATTCCCGTGAACCGTCGTCTTTATCTCCTTCTGTCCTGTCTGGTCTCGCTGAGTGTCACACACACTCCAGCTGCCCCCGCACAGCTACGCCCGGCCCTCGAGCTCCGCGGCGACGCCCGAGCCGGCGTCTACCTCGCTGCCGTTGGGCGGCGCAGCATCGCCATGGGGACGGAGGACGGCCGCTTCGAGGTCTGGACCTGGCCAATCAAGTGGATGCACGATTTCACGTTGGGATTTCGAGTTCCGAAATACACCTCGGTCATACCGGCTCGGGATGTTGCCCGCTCAGTTGAGGTGCGGCCTGAAGGCGTCACCATAACCTACTCGTACGAGACATTCACGGTACGGCAGCATGTATTTGCGCCTCTCGACAAGCCCGCGATCATCATGCTGCTGGAAGTGGACGCGGTTCGCCCGATGGAAATCGTGGTCTCGTTCACACCCGACATTCATCTCGCATGGCCAGCGGGCCTTGGCGGCCAGTACCTGGTGTGGAACCAGAGTGCCCGCGCCTTCCTATTCTCCGAGAGCCGCAGAAAGATCAACGCGTTTCTTGGCTCGCCCTCGGTAACGCAGGCTTCTGATGTGCCGGCTCACCAGCTGGCGGCCGCGTCGCCGCAATTCGTGATCGGAGTGGGCAGCGCGAATGAGCAATACACTGCGCCGAGGCTGGGGGAGCCACCTGGCAAGAATGTAAACCTCAGTGTGAGGTATATACCGATCGTGCTGGCGGGCGGGGAAATGCCCCGCGATTCTGCACTCAAGTTGTACAACGATCTCGCCGCCGCCGGCGCGGCTGAGCGTGAATGGAAGAGGCGAGTGTCTCACGCCGACTCCGTGCTTGCCAGTACGCTCACTCTCCATTCGCCTGACACCGCGCTCGACCGTGCGGTTGAGTGGGCGAAGGTGAACCTGGATGAGGCCTTTGTGTGCAATCCTGATCTGGGTTGCGGCCTTGTGGCAGGCTATGGACTGTCCGGTGGCGCAAGTGACCGGCCGGGTTTCGGCTGGTTCTTCGGTGGCGATGCGGCGATCAATTCCTTCGCGATGAGTGGGGCAGGGCACTACGAGATCGCTCGCGACGGCGCATTCCGCTTCTTCGCTAAATACCAGCGCGCCGACGGCAAGATCACTCATGAAATATCGCAGTCGGCGGCCAAGATCGATTGGTTCGGCGCCTATCCCTACGCGTTCTATCACGGAGACACAACGCCTTTCTGGATCCTCGCATTGGGCGAGTACTGGCGGCAATCGGCTGACACGGCGCTGGTGCGCGAACTTTGGCCGAATCTCAGGAGGGCGTTCGACTGGTCCAGGAAGGCCGA
>JBHENQ010000058.1:0-21895 GCA_046261975.1 Gemmatimonadaceae bacterium
GCTGACGACAGCCATGCAGCACCTGTGACGCACGCCTCGCGGCCGCGGGCTTTCACCCGCTGTAAGCGCCATGTCAAGCCCTGGTAAGGTTCTTCGCGTTGCATCTAATTAAACCACACGCTCCGCTGCTTGTGCGGGCCCCCGTCAATTCCTTTGAGTTTTAACCTTGCGGTCGTAGTCCCCAGGCGGAGTACTTATCGCGTTAGCTTCGGCACGGAGGGGGTCGATACCCCCCACACCTAGTGTCCATCGTTTACGGCGTGGACTACCCGGGTATCTAATCCGGTTCGCTCCCCACGCTCTCGCGCCTCAGCGTCGGCCTCGGCCCAGGGTGCCGCTTCCACCACCGGTGTTCCGCCGGATATCTACGCATTTCACCACTACACCCGGCATTCCGCCTCCCTCGACCGCCGCCCAGCCGCCCCGTCCCCACCGCCGACCCCCGGTTGAGCCGGGGGCTTTCACGGCGGGCGGAGGCGGCCGCCTACGCGCCCTTTACGCCCAGTGATTCCGGACAACGCTCGCACCCTCCGTATTACCGCGGCTGCTGGCACGGAGTTAGCCGGTGCTTCCTTTGGAGGTACCGTCACCCGCCTTGCGGCGTATTCGTCCCTCCCGACAGTGGTTTACAATCCGAAGACCGTCATCCCACACGCGGCGTCGCTGCGTCAGACTTTCGTCCATTGCGCAATATTCCCCACTGCTGCCTCCCGTAGGAGTCTGGGCCGTGTCTCAGTCCCAATGTGGCTGGCCATCCTCTCAGACCAGCTACCCGTCGTCGCCTTGGTGGGCCGTTACCCCGCCAACTAGCTGATAGGCCGCGAGCCCGTCCTCGTGCCCCTGAGGTTTCCTTGGCTGGGGATGCCCCCTGCCAAGCGTATGCGGTATTACCCGGCCGTTGGGCCGGCTATCCCCCTCACGTAGGGACGGTCGCTCACGTGTTACGCACCCGTTCGCCGGTCATGGGTTACCCCATGCCCACGACTTGCATGTGTTAAGCACGCCGCCAGCGTTCGTCCTGAGCCAGGATCAAACTCTCCAATAGTTGAGAACTTGAAGGCTCTTCGAAAACGCTGTCACACACTGTCGTATGACAGCATGTCCGAATCACTATGTATGTGTTCAGTCTAACTCTCACCGGTAGCCTGAACAGCCACCGGATCAACGAGTTCGCCTCGCACAACCAAATGATCTCGCTTCAATTGTCAAATAGCTTGTTGTCGCTCTCCGCAATAGTCCGCGAGATGTCCGGCAAATAGCCCAGAAGGCCGGCGGCTCCACCGCTCTCAAGACCCCGACTGAAACCAGCATCTAGCCAGATCAGTCTCAACCACGCTCCTTAATGCGAACTTTTTGTGCGACAGCCTTGGAATATAGTTAGAACCCCGGAACTGGTCAAGATAGGAAACCATTGTTTCCTTCCAACCTGGCTCGGAGATCCACAAAATGTGAAACTTGCCCCGTTTCACGAGGCGCACGGAAGGTATTAAGAGTGCACCCAAATGCAAGGTCCTATGACAGACCCACTGCCAACATCTCAGGGTAGTGGGTCCGTCGTCTAACCGTTCAGGATGGCGGTGCGCTGCAGTTGATATCTGAATACGCGGACGCCACGATGATGTCCACGCCGCCAGGCCCCGTAACATGCACACCGTTTACGGTGATGGAGTTCGAGGTTGTCGACTGCTCATTGAGCGTCAGCGTCGCGCCTCCAGCGAGGGGGACCGACGTGTTTGGGGTACGATCACAGACTGCTTCACACCGTTCACCACCACTGAAGTGAGCACCGTTTGACCCGAAACAACGGGGCTGCCGTTCACACAGTCCGCGCGCGAGTTCGCCTGGAGAACCTCAATGAGAATGCGGTTGCCTGCGACGCGGGTGCCGCGCCGGGACGAAACGCTAAGTCGGAGGAACCCGGCCACCGTTCACGGTGACCGGGAAAAACTTCATCACCTGCTTGTTGAGGGAGTAGAAGAGCGAGTCCGGGAGGGGCGGCAGGTCGGCTCCGGCGTAATAGCTGAGCACGAAACGCATCAGGTTCACGGCCGTAACGGAATCGCCCAAAGCGTCACCACCGCCGGCGGGGAGATAGTAAGCTCCGAAGGCTCCCAGGCGTTCACGAACTTCGGCCGCTGTGATCGTGTCGCCGGGATTGCCGCGCGTGGGATTCACGGTGCGGGTACCATGGTCGCCCTGAATCAGAATGATCGGAGCAGGATCCGACCGCGCGAGCAGGGTCCTCACCAGCGGCAACAGGCGGCGGTTGACGCACTGAAGCTGAGCCAGGTACAAGCGCGCTCCCTCCGGCGACTCGTGCGTGTATCTGAAGCCTGAGCTCTCAGGCAGGTCACCGCAGTTCGCGTCGACTATGAAGGGGCGGTGAGGCGTCATGAAATGCGCGAAAGTAAATGTCGGCTCCGGTCTGTTCGCCACATCGGCGATGGCTGTGAACGTGCGTGCAATGTGGCGCCCGTCTCCGCGGGGAGAGCTCAATCCCAGCCAGCGCAGTAACGTCATATTCACGACCTGGCGCCGGAAAGCGGTGTGCGATAACTGACGGAGAATACCCGTATCCCAGCCAAAGAAGGTGTAATCGGCGTGCGGGCTACGCTTCGTACTCTTCCACCACGACGACGGAAACATCACGTAGAGGTATCCCTGTTCCTTCAGGAACCGCACTGTCCGGTTATTCTCGACGAGGTAGTTCGAGAGGTTCTCTCCCAGACGGCTTCTCTCGTCCTCCCTCTTGATCTCGTTCACGTACTCGAAGTTCAGAATAGATGGGAGGGAGAGTGAGGTCTGCGAGTAGTTGGTCAGCGCGCTCGAAGGCACGCTGAAGCCAAGGTTACGCAGGCTATCCTCGAATGGTGTATTGTCGAAGTGAAGATAGTCGCGCAGCACCTGCGAATTAGCGTACATGTCGAACACGAGGAGATAGATATCGCGCCGCACGTTGGGGCCATCGCCGTCGTGATGTCGTGGTATCGGGTCCGCCAGCTTTTGGGCAATAGAGGTCCGGCGGATGGTCGCCAGCGCTCGACTCTCTGCGTAAACATCTCTGGCGGCGGCCTGCAGAACGAGCGCGAAGAACATGAGAGCGAGAAAAGTCGTCGCCGATTCCAGTTTTGGGCGGCGAAACAGCATCCATCCAAGCAGCACCAGTGTCGGTACCGCCAGAAATGGAACGACGTACCAGTGTCTGATTCTCACCGAGAGAAGTAGCATCAGCGATTCCGATGCCGGCAGGTACAGGAAAAACCACCCGTTCACCAGCGCCGCGATGGCTGCTATGATCTCAGGCGAATAATGCTTCCGAAGAACCAAGGCGACGCCAGCATAGACGGCACCGCCTAGAATCAGTACAGCGCAGAGTACTATGAGGAGATCCGTCGAATGGAATTCTCCGGGGTTGAAGGACGCGATCCACAGCGTGGGATAGGCCGCGACCAGTAACGGGTACGCAAGGCGAAGGCGGCGAATCAATTCTGGCGTTCCGGCTTGGCACGCATGCGGTATATCACGCGCTCCGAGTCTTCGACACGCCGCGCATCTTCCAGCTCGAAAAGGTGTGCGAATGCCTGCTCGAAACCCTCCTGAGTATAGTGCGGAAATACATCAGGCCTGTTCGCGAGAAGTCGCGCGGTCTGTGAGTCGTTTTTCGGCACGAACTCTATTATGAGCACCCGCGCCAGCCGGGCCAGCCAGCCAGCCACAAGATTCAGCGGCACGTTATTGCCGATTGCGAGGTGGTGTACCAGCGCAAGAGCCAGCACCACGTCCGCCGGTCCACGCTCGGCCAGAGACATGCGCTCCCGATGATCCCAGCCCAGCGCGGGTGCCGGATTGCGGGCATCCATGATCAGGGGAAGAATTCCTGTTTCGTGTTGTGCTTTCACCTGCTCGTAATTCAGCTGAACCGCGGCCGGATCCATGTCCATTGCCACCACGCACGAAGCTGTGCGCCGTGCGATGCGGCTGAAGATGCCGGTGTTAGCGCCCATGTCCCAGGCAAGCGCCGCTTTCGTACGCGACAGAAACTGCGCCACGATCCCCTGCTTGGACTCGACGGCACGCGGACTATAGTTGTGATTGTGCACGTAATCCGCCCACTCCGTGCCGGCAGCACGCCATGACAGATCGTCTACGGCGGACCGGAGGCTGTCGATCAGTCGTGTGAGCTGCAGCCTGCTCAGTTTTCTGCCGCGAGCGACCGCAGAGACCTTGGCGTCGGCATACTTGCGTTGCGCGCGCGCATGCAGGTGGAGGTGAAGCAGTAGCCCCGTGCGGAACCACGATCGTGTCGGGAGGAGGTGGCTCGCGAAATCGAGCGGGATGCCATCGATGAAGTCTCTGAACGTTTGTCCCAGCCGAATGTCGCGCCCGCTCATGATTGCGAGTGGTGCCAGGAAGTGCTCGCAGAACTGCTTGTAGGCACCCCAGGGTTCGCCTTCGACGTACTGCTCGAAGGAGAGCGTGTCGATGAATATCGGACTTCCGTCGCGGAACTGGACGTTGAACGCAGATGCGTCCCGCAGAACCATATTTCGTTTGAGGGCGCGAAGCTGGAGCTCGAGTGTGAGCAGGGCGGCGTCCTTTAACTGGCCGAAGCACCACTCGTAGGGATACGAAATGAACTTGACAATTTCGGGCTCGAGCACCGCGTGCGCTTCCGGCGTGGCTCGCAAGGCTGGGTCAACCTGGCGATG
Organism: Gemmatimonadaceae bacterium; assembly: GCA_046261975.1. Classification (GTDB taxonomy): domain Bacteria; phylum Gemmatimonadota; class Gemmatimonadetes; order Gemmatimonadales; family Gemmatimonadaceae; genus JBHENQ01. The sequence goes on from JBHENQ010000058.1 coordinate 4,710, forward strand.
CCGGATTAGCAGCGAGTCAGCAGTCAGCTCTGCATAGAGCCCGGATGAATTGAGCGCTTCGAATTGCTCCCGAAAGCCGGCATTCACCTGCCGGTAGAGTACACCGTTGCGCCGGTACAGGAATCCACTGGGATCGCGGAAGGAACCCTGTACTGCTGTCCAATTCACTTTGTACGGCTGCGGGAAAACACTGTTCGGAAGAAATTCTTGGCGGTTTGACGTACCTGCTTCATCATTGCGGCCGCTGAAATCAACGTTGCCGCAACGATCTGGAGAATGAGACTGCCTGCGCCAGGGTCGATGTACATGGAGGTTTGTCCGCTGTGGACGGGAATCATGCCGAGAGCGTGGATGCGCGGCAAGACTCTGGCGCAAAAGCTGCGCCCGCTGCCGGAAAGACTTTAGCCCGCCTGGCGATATCGGTACCTGGCGGGCGGTAGTTGCGCCGTCGCACAGCCGCTACGGTACCTGCACAGAAATGATGCGCCCTGTAGGAATCGAACCTACAACCTAGTGATTAAGAGTCACTTGCTCTGCCAATTGAGCTAAGGGCGCTGACAAACCCCGACGCGCCAGGGAGGACTCGAACCTCCGGCCCACAGCTTAGAAGGCTGTTGCTCTATCCACCTGAGCTACTGGCGCTTCTGTCGCGCGTGGCGAATCTCCCAAACCGCCGTTTCTGCGGCGCGAACCTGCCAGGTCGGGGCGACCGGATTTGAACCGGTGACCTCCTGCTCCCAAAGCAGGCGCGATACCAGGCTACGCTACGCCCCGCAAGACCACGCAATGTATCCGTCCAGGATGGTGAAATCAACCGCGCGGTCGCGCTTCCAGTGCGCGCAGCAGCGCACGAAATGCGCGCCCTCGATGGCTGACGCGTTCTTTTTCCTCCGGCGCCAGCTCCGCAAATGTGAGACCGAGCTCGCTCGAAACGAAATACGGATCGTAACCGAAGCCGTGTTGTCCACGCGATTCGTGGCCGATCGTCCCGGTCGTTTGTCCACGCCGAGTCAACTCACAGCGTTCATCGACATAGGCGGCGACGCAGACGTATCGAGCGCGGCGGTCGGTCATGTCCTGAAGTTCCGCGAGCAGTGCCTCGTTGTTGGCGTTATCCAGAGCCCTGCCTTCGAGATGGGCGTGGCCGCTCCAGCGCTTGCTATGCACGCCTGGCGCACCGCCCAGGGCGACAGCCTCCAGGCCGGAGTCATCCGCAATGGTGGGAGTGCCTCCGCTCCGCTCGAAGAAATAGCGAGCCTTTGCGACGGCGTTCTCATCGAATGTGGCGAAAGACTCAACGTCCGCCTCCTCAGGCCGGGGTTCGATTCCCGCCTCGAGAAGATCCATGATCTGAATCTTTCTTGCAGCGAACAGAGGGCGCAGCTCGCGCAGCTTTCCCGCGCTCCGCGTCGCGAGCAGGATGGCGCGCTGCTTCACTTCTCAAGGACGGACTTCTGAGCCACGAAGATCTCGTCGATCCCCTTCTCTGCCAGATCGAGCAATGCTCCGAGGGCGCTTCGATCGAAAGTACCATGCTCGCCCGTGCCCTGCACTTCCACGAACCTTCTCTCGGAAGTCATGACGACATTCATGTCCACCGCCGCACGAACGTCCTCGGCGTAATCCAGATCCAGACACGGTTTGTCGTCTATGAGTCCTACACTCACTGCCCCGACCCTGCGTCTAACAGGGGTCTGACCGATCCTGGCCTGCCGGACCAGCCAATCGAAAGCATCGTTCACGGCGATGCACGCACCCGTAATCGCCGCGGTTCGTGTGCCGCCATCAGCCTGCAAGACATCGCAATCCACGCGCAAAGTGAACTCGCCGAAGCGAAAATCGTCGAGCATCGCGCGAAGGCTCCTTCCGATGAGTCTTTGAATTTCCTGTGTCCGTCCGCCCAGCTGAACTCTTTCGCGTTGCGTCCTCGTCTGCGTGGCTCTCGGCAGCATCGCATACTCTGCCGTGAGCCAACCCTGGCCCGAGCCCTTGCGCCATGAAGGAACGCCCGTCTCGACAGTCGCCGTGCACAATACGCGCGTGGAACCGCAGGTAATGAGACACGATCCTTCCGCGTAAGGTGATGCATCGCGCTCCAGGGTCAACGGCCTCAGCTGGTCGGGGCCGCGCTCACTTCGCATTCGAGAAACGCCGGATGATAGAGGTCGTGGATTGACCTGGAGTAAGCGGCACGATTACTACTCGGCCGCCCCAGGACTCGACTTCCCTGGCTCCCACCACTTCGGCCGCGGCATAATCGCCGCCTTTTACGAGCACGTCCGGCCGGACAACTGCTATCAATTCCGCCGGCGTGTCCTGCTCGAAGATCACTACGGCGTCGACGACTTCGAGAGCGGCGAGCACGTAAGCCCTGTCCGACTCGCCGCGCACCGGTCTCGTATCGCCCTTGAGCCGTCGTACCGAGGCATCAGCGTTTATTCCTACCACGAGGTCACTTCCGTGCTCGCGCGCCGCAGTGAGAACGTCAACGTGTCCGCGATGGAGCAGATCGAAAACGCCGTTGGTGAACACAACGTGGCGCCCGGCGGATTGTCGCCATGCCGCAACCTGGCTCCACGACATGATCTTGCTCGCGGGTGAACGAGCGATCAGAACGTCCTCTGGACAGAGGGATTGAACTGGATCACGCGCACGAAGAACGGCAGCTCCACCGGTTCGCTGTACCTCGTAGAGATTCGAATCGTTCCCAGTCTTCTCCGGACGGTGATCTTTTGCGCTTCGGCAGGAAGGTCGAGTGAGTCCGCCTTGGCACGAAGATGGTCGATGATCTGCGCATCAGTGGTACGGCCCGCGAAACGGGCCTCCTGCTCGATGGCATCGCGGAACTGATAGTAGCGAAGGTAGACCACTCCAATGTGGTAGCCAAAATAGGCCACGCCGGCGAGCAGCAGCGCAAAAATGAGGCAACCCAGATTGCTTCTGCCGGACCGGACTCTCACCATTGGGACTGCGCGCCGTCGATGATGTCGTTCACGAGCTTCTCCACAGCTTGCCGGCGACCCGATGCCTCCGCGCGCTCGCTGTACTCGCCTTCGGCCGTGAGATTCCTGTTGACCCACAGCGTGCGCCCGGTGGTCTGATCGACGATCTCGACGTCGAGCGTGATCTGGAGCTTACGCCGGGCGGTAGTTGAGCGGTCCGGATCAGCGCTGTAGGCAATGGGTATGTCCACATCGTAGCGCACAACTCGGCCTCGAACGATTGCATGAGCGTTGGATTCCGACGCCGTACGCAACCCTAGACGCGACTCGACCTCGCGCTTCATGCGATCCAGCAACTCGCGCTGAAGGCTAGGGTCCGCGGTCTCGTTGTCAAAGGGCAGAACAGCTACGGTACGGATGTGAGCTGGTAGCCCGCCGCCAGCGAACCCATAAGGCATGCAGGCGCAGAGAACGAGAACAACCACGAGCCGCTCAACGCCAGATCGTCTCATCCAGCTCCGCGATTCTTTCAACGCGAGTGATCCTGATCTCAAGCTTGCGGCCGGCACGCTCGTGCCTGTAGCTGACATCGCCATTGCGCTGGCGGCTCACCCACTCCTGGATTCGTCCACCCTCGATCAGATCCAGCTTGGTAAGGATGCCGTTGGAGAAGGCGACGCGCCAGATCTCCTCTCCGCCACCCTGCAGTGAGCTAATGTCGGCTCGGAGGGTATCGCCGTCAACGCGCACGATCGTGTCGGCCGGCTGAGCCGAACCGAGTGCCAGGCGACCGAGCGCGGCCCAGAGCATCTCCGGCGGTGGCAGCAGGTTTTTAAGGAAGTCGGGTCCCGGGGCGCGCAGATCGCCTCCAATCAGCACGGCATGAGTACCCATCCCGTTCGGGAGAAAAAAGTCGAATCGCGCGCTGTCAGGAGGCGACACTCGCGCCGCACCATCGCCCCGAAGGTTGTAGTCGGCGTCGCGATAGTTCCAGGTGAAGATGATCCTGCGATAACCGGGTTGTAGCTCGGAGCGCGGGAGCGCCACCGGTGCGACCGCGCCCGACAGCGGCGGCGCCTTTGGGGCGCAGCCGGCGCTGACGAGAAGGGCCGCCACGAGCGCGACGCCCGGTGTGTGAGAAAGAGACTCTTTGATGCTCACAACGTCGCGACGGTTTCGATCAATAATTGTATCCCAGGAAAATGTCGAAAAACCGCTGCTTGTAGAAATCGCGCTCGCGCGGGGTTTCGCTACGTCCGTTGAACGAGAACCGTCTCCCAATATCCGCGCGCAAGACGAAACCAGGCAAAAGTGGAAGCCGAAGGCCCAATCCGCCCGAGCCTAGGACTCGCGAGTCGTAGTTGCCACCGTACCAGGCCTGGCCTGCGTCGGTGAATATGGCTCCCTGCAGCTGGGGAAATCTCACAACGCCGAATGGAAATCCGAACGCGACGAAGTTGGCTATCGGGAATCTCCATTCTGCGTTCGCGAGCCAAGCCTGCGTGCCCGCGACGGAATAAAGAGGGTAGCCGCGCAGCATCCATGAACCGCTGATCTGCACTGCGCGTGGTCTCAGCCCCCTCGAAACAAACCCAAAACCGCGTAGTGCGACCGCTGCCTGCTGAGACGTGCGAATATACTTTCGAACGTCGGCCGAGCCGATCCAGTTCTCGAAGACACCGTGAGTAATATCGGTCACGACGCCGCCGGTAACATTCCAGCGCATGCCGTCTATCGGACCCGTGTTCAGCCAGAGCGTGTTGTCGCTCACCAGGCTGACGTAGTTGCCGGTCAGGACACCCGTGCGCTGTTCCGGACCGCGGACGAGCAGATTGAAGAAGTCGTTCCGGTTCGATCGCTCGAGACTCACCTGGCCTTCAACGCGCGTGAAGCGTGAAAGCGGATAGCGGACGGAGCCGAACACACCTACGCTTGTTTCGTCGTAGAGCTGGTCGAAGTCATTCTCACGGAACGTTCCCGCTACGCGGAAGGCGCCGACTCCCCAGTTGATTCGGCGCGCCTGGTTGAGGTAGAAGACGTTGCCGTTGAAGTTCGCCAAAAGATTTCTCGCGCCGGCTGCCTGAAAGGAAGCAACGCTCACGGCGATAACGTGATCCCCCAGCAAGTCGCTAAAGAACAGCTGAGCACCCTGAAGGCCTCCGTTGACTCCGGCACTCGTCGCTGCTCCGGCAGCGAAGTCCAGAGAATATTCGCGACGGTATCGTTTCGATGGCGCGGTCGCCGTGCGAGTATCCGAGAGCTCGCTCCACGTCCAGGTGCCCACGGAGTCGACGACACCAAGTGCAACCGGAGCCCCTTGCACTGTGTCCATAGGTACCGCGAACAGCGACCATGTCAGATCGTGGAACGCCGCCACGACGGTGCGCGAATCGCCGGGTATCGGCGCGGGATCGAAAACTCCGCCGTCGATCTGCGTGAGCCGCTGCCCCGAGCCAAGCGAGTCTATGGCATAGAGGTCGAACGCACCGGTCCGGTCCGACGTGAAAGTGATTCGCTGGCGCTCGGGGTCCCAACGCGGACTTTCATCGCGCCAGTCGCCTGCTGTGAGGGCAGTGACCTGGCGCGATTGAAGCTCGACCCGGTAAAGGTTGATCGCGCCGCTGGCACCCTGTGTACTCCTGTCAGATGCGAAAACGAGTGACTCACCCCCTGGCAGCCACGTAGGGTCCAGATCCTCGTAACGATCATCTGTGACGCGTGTGAGCGTTGCCGATTCCATTTCGAAAACGTGAATGTCCGACACACCGCTCTCACTGAGGGCGCTGAACGCCACGCGATTGCCGTCGGGCGACCATGTCGGGCTCAGAATAGAGACGATGCCGGTGAACTGGTAGCGGCCGGTCACCCGGTTCTTCGCAATGTCCCAGAAAAACAGAGCATCTCGGTCGCCGAACTTGCTGCCGAAGATGATCACTCCGTCTCTCGCGTCTATTCGAGAGGAGAATTCGTGAAGAGATTCGAATTCCGCAGTCCGCTCACCATGAACCAGTACACGCGACTTCCGAGGCCCTTCCAACGGAGCGATGTAGATATTGGTGTAGCCACTCCGCGGCGAGAGGTAGGCTATTTGCACCCGTCCCGAGTCGGAGACCGCGACAGGTTTGAGCGCGAGGTCGGCGATCTTGGTTCCTACGAGAGTCACGGGCCTCCGGTCAGCCGCATTTGGGTAATAGCGTTGCCGCAGCTCGAAGTGCCACTCCTCGGTCAATCTCTCTACAGGTTTTCCATAGGTGGCGCGCACAGCGTCGTTGAAAGAAGAGTGCTTCCAGAGCGATTCGTGCAACAACCAGATGCGCCACTCCCCATAGTTGCGTGCGAGAAAGTGATGCAGCTCACCCCCGAGCGAATAGACGATGGGACTGTACGTCGTATTGAGCTGGGAGATCGTTGGCATGCCGCCGCTCACCGCCAGATCGCGAACGATCATCTCATCGCGAGTGTCCTGCTTGGAAGAGAGAAACTCCGCCAGTCCCTCGGACCACCAAAGTGGCACGCCGGTGCCGCGCGCGCGCGGGTACAGAATGTACTGCTGAGTGGCGAAGGAAAGCTGGAAGACGTGCACCATCTCGTGCCGAATGGTGTTTCTGAACTCGGAGTAACTGCCGCGGAACGGCACTGTAACTCGGCGCTTCAGGAATTCCGTGACTCCGAGTATTCCTTCCGGTGGTACAAATGGCAGGACATTCGTCTGTTCGAAGTCGGAGTGCGAAGCATAAACGATCAGCGGTACTCGCTCAGTTACCTCGTGATTGAAGCGCCGTTCCAGTATCCTGTAGCTCTCCTCCGCGTAGCCCAGCGCAACGCGCGCGATCTCCTCCTCGCTAGGGTAAAAATAGACATCCACGCGCTCGCCGGAGATGACGTGCCAGTCGAAATCGCGATAGTGGATCTTGTTCTTGCCGAAGTTACCGAGCTGTGCGGCCGCGGCAGGCGGGATTGCTGCCAGCCAGAAGAGCACGACTGCGGAAATGATACGTAGCATCACCGGATCCGGATCGCGGTTATTCTGTCACCCTGGACCAAGGCGTCGAGGGTCTCCTCTCCAGAGACGACCTGACCGAAGACTGTGTAAGCGCCATCGAGATGCGGCTGCGGAGACAATGTTATGAAATACTGGCTTCCCCCGGTGTCCGGCCCTGACAGCGCCATGCCGACTGCGCCGCGGCCGTAGCGCCTGCGGTTGAGCTCGTCCCGAATGGCGTATGGCGGGCCTCCATTCCCGTCGCCCCGCGGATCGCCATCCTGCACGACGAAATTCGGAACCACTCGATGGAATCGCGCGCCGTCGTAGAAGCCTCTAGTGGCAAGCGAAATGAAATTATACACTGTTAGGGGTGCGTCGAGCGGAAGCAAGTGGAGGGTGATGACGCCTCGCTCGGTAACAATCTCCGCCACCGGCGTGCGACCGCTGAGGGCGGGCGAAACGAGCGTCCGGTATCGCTCCTCATACCAGGGCAGCGGACGAGCTGTTCCCCGTTCCTGCGCCCAATGTGCCAGAGGTGCGATTCCCCTCGCCTCTGCCCGCACCAGTCCATCCTCGGGCGCTCCCAGTCCGGCGAGTTCCGCGCGCAGGGCGGCATCGAAGCGCCCGCTGTCACGCCGCCAAGCGGAGGCGATGTACCGGACCGCCGCGACCCTCGCGTCGGCCAGCGAGTCTGCAGCCGCGCGACGATAACTGGAGAGTACCTGCGTTGCCTCCGAGGCGTCTGCACCGGCGGAAAGCGCTTGAAGCGCGGTCGCTCGCACGTAGACGTCTGTGTCGCCGAGCGCATGCAGCATTCCGGCGCGGCGCTGGCGGTGCGCGTCCATGCTGTCCGGATGCGGAGCGAGGGCGGCGTACGCAGCCGCTCGAACTCGTCCGTCCGGATCACGCGCCAATAGTTCCGCCAGGCTCGTCGCAAAGCCCTGGGTCACTGCGGCACCCGCAGCATCGGCCACAGATGCCCGAAGCCGCCAATCCGGCGATCGAATCCACGACGAGGCATGAGCCGGATCGACTGCAGGAAGCGGCACGCGCGCGCGTACGGCTGATGCGAGCAGACTTCGCCGATACATGAATCCGGTGTCGGCGTTCCAAAGCTCGAGCCAGGAGGTGCGCGCGGTGTCCTCAAGAGCGGTCGCAAGACCCTGTGCCGCGGCCACGCGTACATTGGCGTCCTGGTCTCGGGCCGCCCGGATCACTGCATCTCGCGAATTACGGCCGTATGTTGCCAGCGAACGAATGGCGTTGATGCGAACATGGGGGTGTACGTCCCGTGCCAGAGCATTCAGGGCCGACAAGGCCGCGGATCGAAGCGAGTCTCCGGCAGCTTGCCGCGCGAGCGCGCGTGCAACTTGCGCCCTGACCTCGGCGCTTGAATCGCGTGAGAGAGGCAGGACCGAGCGCACTCCCGCCGCCGCGAACGGCCGCGCGATCGCGTACGCTGCCCGCCAGCGAACGTGTGAATCCAGGTGCGTGAGATAAGGCTCGATGACACTGGCGGGAACCGGTCGAAGCTTCGAAGCAGCGAGGAGCAGCGCTCCGATTACTTCCGGCGGTCTGGCGCCCGCAAGGAGCGCTGCTTGGATTGCTGGACCCGCGGGGGCGCCAAGCTGACCGAGTGCCCAGGCTGCCTCGACGGCGACGACCGGCGCTGCGCCGATGCTGGCAGCCAGCGCCGGCACAACCATCGAGTCGCGAAGGAGGCCAAGCGCAAACGCGGCGGAGGCCGCGACGGCGGTATCGGAATCGGTCAGCAGCCTCACCAGGGCTGGGGCCATTGTCTTCGCGCCCACCTGTCCCACGGCAAGCGATGCCGCCGCTCGCAGCCGGGACGAATCAGAGGACCATGCCCGCTCGACCGTCGCAGAGTCGAAGCGGCGTTCGTCGGCCATTTTCAGGAGTTCCGCGTACAGAGGGCTTGCTGTAGGTTCCGCTCCTCCCGCCACTCCCGTAACGCGGACGCAGCCCACAAGCGACGATAGAGTGATTGCCGCGGTCGCGGTGGTCCTTCTAGCCCCCAGCCAATGCGTCCCGCACGACCGAGGGTAGCATGGCCACCTTTCCGGACCGGTCAAGTGAAACGAGAACGGTGCGCGCCGTGGCCAGGCATTCATCACTTTCGGCATTGGAGAGAATGTAATCGAAGGTCAGCTTTCGAGAACCAACCTCGGATAGAGTCGTTTTGACGACAACGCGATCGTCGTAGAGCGCGGACGAGCTGAACCGTATACTAGCCTCGGTGACGGCCAGCACCACGCCGGAGCGCTCCAGATCGCGATAACTCATGCCCGTGGCGCGGATGTAGTCAGTTCGCCCTATGTCACACCAGACGAAATAATTCGCATGGTAGGCCACACCCATCTGGTCTGTCTCAGCATATCGGACTCTGATTTCTACCGACGACACGCGAGCCATCAGGGCGCAAGCAGCTTGAGCGCACGAGCGCGGTCCCGGGCCGCCGGCGTGAGGATGGCATCCGTCGGCAGCGTCTCGTTACGGGAGGCCATCTCGCGAACGTCACGCTCTGTGATAAGACGTCGCTTGCGCTCGGCCGAAGCACGCCAGGCGAGAATGGTGGCTCGATCGCCAGTCTTCAGCTCTGCTGCTAGCGCCTCGTCCAGATCCAGGTGCAATTCAGTCGCGTGGGTCGGGCCCATGCGCACAAGGACATTGTGAAATGTCACCGGCCGCCGATCACTTCCGCTTCGCACGTCCAGCCGGTCGCCATCATGCAAGCCCCATCGGCGCGCGTCGTCCTCCGAGAGGTGTAGGTGCCGCGCGGCGACGATTACGCCGCGAGTGAGCGCAACGCTTCCAGCCGGACCAATGAGAGTGACGCCCCCGGCGGATGCGGCGAGCGATCCACTGGCAGCAACCGGTGCGTCGATGCCCAGGCGGTGGCAATCGGAGATGGAAACCTCGAGCTGTGTTGCACCGCGAGCCGGACCAACCACGCGAACGCGATCGATGCGACCCTTGGGGCCCACGACATCCACGCTTTCCTTGGCTGCGAACTGGCCTGGCTGCTTGATCGCCCGGTCGACGGTTGGACCCTCGTTGCCGAAAAGCTCGCGGAAGTCTGCGGGCGCGAGATGAATGTGGCGGTTCGAAACACCAACTGTAACATCGATAGCGGCTGCATTTGCGGGCCGGCTCCTTCCAGCGGGTAGTGCTCGGCCCGTTGTTTCGCGTCGCGACGGCGCTCCCCTTCCAGCAGCTGCCGCGCGTGTGGCGTTGGTCAACTCCGAAATCGGTACGCGATGGCCCGGCGATGAAGAGGACCCCCCGGTCGTTTGGTCCGCAAGTGATTGAGCGGCGCCCGACCAAACTGGAGCATCACCTGTCTTCCCTCGTTCTGGTCCCTCCGGGCGTACGGGAATGGGGAGCCACACTGTGCGCTCCGCACCACGAGACGGACGGGACTTGGGACTCTCGCGATGCTGCCCGTCCACCAGGGCCTTGGCGATGAGCGCTGCCAGCCGGTCCAGGTCTTCTTCGGTCATGAACGCTGCGTCCGGATTTCACGCAGGAATTCGTCGACGATACGCCTCACCTCACCGGCCGCGAGCCCGCTGCCCTGTTCCGGTTGATTCGCGTCTGCCATCTCACGAGGCGGCGCGCGAAATACCTGCTCGTCCCGCTTCTTTCGAAGTGGATCGTCGTAACGCCGAATCTCGCGTCCAACGCGTTTGAGGTTGATGAGGTGCAAGGGTGTGATGTTGTCCGACGTGCTACTGCCCCCCCAGGCGCCGGGGCCGAGCGTCATGGCGGGGGCGAAGCCGGTGGTATAGCCAACCGCACCCAGAGCAACGTTGCTATTTACTATGATTCTGAACGCGGGCTTTTCGAGGAAGAACTGGTCGATGACATACTCGTCCTGGCTGTGGATGGCCAGCGAATGTCCGATGCCGCCGTAGCGGAGCAGCTCGATCGCGCGCTGGCAGCAGCGCTCCCAGCCATCCTCCACGAAAAAGCCCAGCACAGGACACAGCTTCTCGCGGCTGAGTGGATCGTTCCTGCCAACAGAGGAGAGGTCGACGATCAACAGCTTCGCGTCGGGCGACACGGAGAATCCGGCCATTCGCGCAATCTCCTGGGGCTGCTTTCCAACCACGTCCGGGTTGATGCCCTTTCCGGAAGCGGGAATCATCAGGTGCTCGAGCGCGCCTTTCTCGGAAGCGGAGCAGAAGTGCGCGCGCTCTCGGCGAAATGCCTCACGAACGGCCCCCTCCACGGGTGCATCACAAACGCAGGAGTTTTCGGCCGAGCAAAGGACACCCGCGTCAAAGGTCTTGCCATCCACAATGTCGGCGACGGCTTTGTCGATCCTTGCCGTTCGCTCGATGATCGCCGGAACATTTCCCGGTCCAACTCCATACGCGGGCTTTCCTGCACTGTAAGCGGCCCGCACCAGATCAGTGCCGCCGGTTGCGAGAATCACGTTGGTCCGCTTGTGGCTCATGAGCTCGCGTGTGCCCTCAAGCGTGGGCGCCGACATGGCGTTGAGGAGACCCGCCGGAGCACCCGCCGCCACGGCGGCTCTTTCCATTACCTGGACTGTCTCCACCACGCACTTTGTGGCGCGCGGATGCGGCGACATCACGATAGCGTTGCGCGCCTTGATGGATATGAGCGCCTTGTATATTGCGGTCGATGTCGGGTTCGTCGTTGGGATGATCGCGGCTACGACGCCCATTGGTACGGCCAGCTCCTTGACCTTCCGTGACCGGTCTTCGCTAAGGATTCCCACCGTCTGCATCGGCATGATGTAGTCCAGCAAGATCTCGGAAGCGAAGCGGTTCTTGATAATCTTGTGCTCGTAGACTCCCATGCCCGTCTCGTCCACCGCGGCACGTGCCAGGCGTTCTGCATTCGAGGAAGCAGCAAACGCGGCTGCCTTGACAATCCGATCGACAGACTCCTGATCGGCGCTCGCAAACGAGGCTTGGGCTGCTGCCGCTCTCGTGACGAGATCTCGCGCCTCCTGAATGCTTCGGAGATCGGAGTCCACTGGCGCGCAGGCTCCCTAGTCGTTGAGGGACCGGAACGCGTCGAGAAGTTCATCGCGTCCGGCGCGGGCAATCTCGCGCCCCCTGATCGGAAAGTTCGGGATGCGCCGCGCTGTCGCTCTTAGGTCCACGACCTTGGCCGCGCTCAGCACCTCGATGTCGTAGCGACCTTCAGTGGCGGGACTCCGAACAGAACCCTGGCTGCCCGGATCGTCTTCATCACCCTCTATGACATCGAGGTTGCGGTGAGGGCGCGGAATGACGTGCGAGGATACGAGCTGTCCGACGCGCCCGGCAGCGGCTGCGCCGGCGTCGACCGCTGAGCGCACGGCGGCAACGTCGCCGCCGAACATCACGGTTACCAAGCCGGCATCCGCGCGCTCGCTGCCAAGTAATCTCACGTTGGCCGCCTTGAGGCCGGCGTCCGCAGCCTCGATGGCGCCGACGAGCCCCCGGGTTTCGATAAGCCCGAGGGCGCGCTCGCTCCAACTCATGTCAGCCTTCGCCCGCTGGACCCGGCGGGAGTAGCACTTCCAGCTCGTTGTGAGGGCGCGGTATGACGTGCACGGAGACCAGTTCCCCAACGCGCTCCGCGGCCGCGGCGCCCGCGTCCGTAGCAGCCTTCACTGCTCCAACATCGCCGCGAACCATCACGGTCACGTATCCACCACCAACTTTTTCCTTCCCAACCAGTCTGACGTTGGCCGCTTTGACCATGGCGTCGGCTGCCTCGATGGCGCCGACCAGCCCTTTCGTCTCGATCAGCCCGAGGGCGTTCTGGGGCATCAGTCCTCCATGTAGGGTAGCATGTGACCGCGAAAATGCGTGCTCCCGCCGAGTTTGTAAAGAGCCGATGTGCGCGCTAGAATGTGTGCATGCTGGCCAGTCCGTGCTACGTCATGTCTGATACCCATCTCAGCGCCAAGTCTCGCGAACGCGAGCGTGACGTTGTGACTTTTCTCAAGCATCTCACCGGGCGCGCGGGATCCCTGCTCATAAACGGTGATCTCTTTGATTTCTGGTTTGAATGGCGCACCGTGGTGCCGCGCGGGCACTATCGGACGCTCGCCGCGCTGGCGGAGCTTCATGATGCGGGGGTAGAAGTGCTAATGCTCGCTGGCAACCACGACTGCTGGGGAGGGAGCGAGCTCACTGATGACGTTGGCGTCAGGTATCACGTGGGCAGGTGGACGGGAAGCGTTGCGGGCTGGATGACCGAGGTGGAGCACGGCGACGGACTTCGCGTAGTGGAGGACAGAAGGTATCGCATGCTCCGCAGCGTGCTCCGACATACACTCTCTGTCAAGGCTTTTCGTTTGCTGCATCCCGATCTGGGATCGCGCCTGGCGACCCGCGTCTCTCACACAAGTCGCAGTCATGCCGCGCGCGACGGCGGCGAAGGATTGCGTTCTGCTGCATTCCAGATGCTGCGTGACTCGCCGGCGCCGGAATTAGTGATACTGGGGCATTCCCATGTGCCGGCCCTCGAGCGCGCTCCCGGCGGTGCCATCTATGCGAATGCGGGGTCCTGGCTCGAGGCGCCAACGTTCCTCCTGGTTACTCCGCTCCGGATCGAGCTACGGCGATGGCGCGAGTCAGCCGAGAGTGACCTTCTCCACGCTCTCGATCGCTTCGCCGAGAAAGCGCCGGCCAAGCCGTAGGAATTGCTCGGGCGCATCTGAAGCGACGAACCGGTGCTTGGTGCGCGATCCGCCGGTGGCCCTGAGACCAAGCTCCTGAAGAATGCGAGACGTTTCAGCCGCGGTCTCCTCGGCGCTATCGATGAGCTTCACGTCTGAACCCATGACGTCCCGGATCAATGGCTTGAGGAGTGGGTAATGGGTGCAGCCGAGCACCAGCGTGTCCGCGTGTTCACGCGCCATGGGAGTGAGGTAAACTCGAGCGATGAGACGTGTAGCTTCCGTATCGATCCATCCCTCCTCCACCAGCGGTACGAACAACGGGCAGGCACGTGCATCGATGCGCGCGCGTGGAGCGATGGCGCGGATGGCTCGCTCGTATGCGCCAGACGCGATAGTGCCCGCCGTACCGATGACGCCGATGACGCCGCCGCGCGAGCCCCGAACGGCAGCGCGCGCGCCTGGCTCGACGACGCCGATCACGGGCACGGAGAACGCCGCCTGAAGCGAGGGAAGTGCTTGCGCCGTGGCCGTGTTGCAGGCTACCACGATTGCCTTCACACCTTGGCCATGCAGGAAGGAGGCAATCTCGTGGCTGTAACGACGCACCGTATCGGGGCTCTTGGGGCCGTACGGTACACGAGCAGTGTCGCCAAAGTAGATGATCGCTTCGTCCGGAAGCTGGCGCATTATTTCGTGGACGACCGTGAGGCCTCCGAGCCCCGAGTCGAACACACCTATCGGCGATCGGGCGTTACCCTGAGCGAGCGCTACCATTCTATGCGTCCGATGACCATGATGCCGCCGGGGATCGGTCTGGCCGAGATCTCGCCAGGCATGTCCCAGAGGTGAGCGGCAACGAACGCGTCGGCGGCAGCGAAGAGATGGTTCGCCGCCATTACTGCGATCCAGTCTTCAACCTGTTGCCGGCGCGGTGCGACCAGTCCTAACAACGGGTGCGGTACCTTCACCGCCGAATCAGGTGTGGCCGACGTATCGATAAAGACGACCACGCTGTCACGTCCGAATCGTCGCGCGCGATCAAGCTTTTGCTTGGAACGAAAAACCATGGTCGCTGAGAGAAACTCCAGAAATGAAAAGGCTGCCCCAGCGGTCGGCCGGTTGAGGGCCGCCTGCCCCCACCCTGGGAGGACGAGCGAACGAAGAAAGGCGCTACGAGGACTTACGGGCGGCCCTAGAGAGTCGCGTAACTCGCGCGAAGACAGGCTGGTGGCGACTTTCTGTGAGTCCACTCCAACGCTGTCAGGCTGCTGCGCTTGCAGAGAAGCCGAAACGACGATCGCCCCCCACCCCACAACGAGCACCTTGCGCCAACCGGCGCGAGCGCGGAGGCCAGCGTGGCGGGAGCGTGTGGGAATCGAACCCACCCAACCCGACGTAGTCAGGTCACACCAGTTTTGAAGACTGGGGAAGCCACCAGGCCCCATCCGCCCCCGTGGTTTCAGCGCAGAAGTATGTCGTGGGTGCCGGCAGGAAGTACGGAGCCGATCTCCGTTGCACCGGTCACGCGCGAAAGATAACCGGGCACCGCGGTAGCTGGCAGCGCAACGAGAAGACCGCCTGAAGTCTGCGGATCGACCATCAGTGCGCGGACTTCATTGCTGGTCGTTCCCCAGTCGACGCGCGCCTGCACAAAATCCACGTTTCGGTCCGCTCCACTGGTGTGGGCACCGCCCGCGAGCGCCTCTCGAGTTCCCGGCAGAATCGGGACCATCGAGACGGAGATGACGAGCGTGACTTTGCTCGCGCGAGCTATGTGTGAGCAGTGACCCAGCAGGCCGAAGCCGGTGACATCGGTGGCGCACCGAGCCCCGGCAGAGAGAGCCTCGCGGCTCGCGTCCCGATTCAGGAAGCTCATACTTCGTACCATACCCGAGTATTCTTCCTGAGCGAGCTTCCCCTGCTTGGCTGCAGTGGCGAGGATTCCCGTGCCAATGGGTTTTGTAAGGATCAACCTGTCGCCAGGGACTGCCCGCGCGTTGGTAAGCAGGCGTGCCGGATCTGCTATGCCGGTGACCGAAAGCCCAAATTTGAGCTCTTCGTCCACGACCGTATGACCGCCCGCAACCACGGCGCCCGCTTCGTGGACCTTGTCCCGGCCACCGCGGAGAATGTCGGTGAGTACCGAAAGCGGAAGCCTGCCGGTGGGAAAGGCGACGATGTTGAGCGCCGTGAGAGGTTCGCCTCCCATTGCGTACACGTCGGAAAGCGCATTCGCGGCGGCGATCTGCCCGAATTCGTAAGGGTCGTCGACAATGGGCGCAAAAAAATCCACTGTTTGTATTAGCGCTTGCCTTTCCGACAGCAGAAAGACTCCCGCGTCATCGAACGATTCGTGTCCCACGATGAGGCGGCTATCCCGCTGCGGGAGCAACGGTGCAAGGGCTGCGGAAAGGTCGCCCGGACCCATCTTGGAAGCTCAACCCGCACACCGCGCGAACGCGGTGAGCCGAAAAATCTCCTCTCGATTGTGGCTCAAATTGTCGATCATATCCCGCTACCTCACGAAGACGTCAGCGCTACGACGGCGTCGATCTCGATGAGCGCACCGCGTGGCAGAGCAGCCGCCTGCACAGTTGAACGCGCAGGACGTGATTCGCCCAGCACACGGCCATATATGTCGTTTACTACGGCAAAGTCCTTGAAGTCAGCGAGATACACTGTCGTCTTCACGACGTTTTCCCAGCTGGTTCCTGCGGCGTCCAGAACAGCGCCCAGGTTTGAAAGGACGCGCTCTGTCTGAGCGCTGATTCCGCCCTCGATGAGACTGCCGCTCAGCGGATCCAGCGCTATCTGGCCCGCGGTGAAGAGGAAACCGTTCGCCGCGATTCCCTGAGAGTACGGGCCGATGGCCTTTGGCGCCCGCTCCGTGTCCACGATCTTTCTCACTCGGTTCTCCCCTCTAGAAAAGGCCGACGATGGTGCCGTCCTTCCTGATTGCCATGCGCTCGGCGGATGGTTCCTTGGGCAGCCCCGGCATGGTCATGATGTCTCCCGCCTGCGCTACGACGAAGCCGGCACCCGCCGCAGGGTGCACTTCATTAATAGTGATCCGGAAACCAGACGGGCGTCCAAGCACCGCCGCGTTGTCTGTGAGTGAATATTGCGTTTTCGCGATGCAGACGGGCGTCTCTCCAAGACCTATGGCTTCCAGATGCGTGATTGCGCGGTCCGCCTTCGCTGAATAGTCGGCACCGGAGCCGCCGTAGACCTTCTGAACGATGGCATCGATTTTTTGGCGGACAGGAAGCTTGACGTCGTAGAGCGGAGCGAATTTCCCGGCACCTCGTCCGAGTTCTGCCACAAGCTCACGAGCTAATTCTTCCCCGCCGGCGCCACCCTTCTCCCACACCTCGGTGAGGGCCAGTCGCGCGCCGCGTTGAGCCGCGAAGGCCGCGACCATGTCCAGTTCCTTGCCAGTATCCGACGTGAAGCGATTCAACGCCACGATCACGGGTATTCCAAACTGTTGCACGTTCTCGATGTGCTTGGCGAGATTCGGCAGGCCGCGCTCCAAAGCGCCGAGGTCTTCCCTTTCAAGACTCTTCTTGTCGGCACCACCGTTAAGCTT
>JBHENQ010000059.1:0-99086 GCA_046261975.1 Gemmatimonadaceae bacterium
CGAGTACGACGGCAGCGTGTACATGCACCGGACGCGGGGCGAGCTGTCAGCGCAGTGCGATCTCGAGCCGATGAACTTCCTGGCGCTGAACCTTGCGCACGACATCGCGATGGGCACGCGTACCGTGGCCGACGCGCGGGCATTCTATGCCCGGACGGCGATGGCGTTCAAGCAGGGCGACAGGTCCAGCCCCTACGTCAACGGGCTGATCTTCCAGCAGGAGCCGAACGCCGCCGATCCGGACCACGAACACCGCATGTGACCAGCACCGTCCATGGGGCGATGGCCGCGCCATGCTCATCATTCAACTGGGTGGAGAATTCGCGATGCATGCCGACGAACAGGGGCACACAATGAGTCAGAAGGGGGCGTTTCGGTCCCGGGACGAATCCGGCGTCGGGTTCCCCGCCGACCGAACCGGTCTCCTGGTCATCGACCCCGTGAACGATTTCCTCTCCGAAGGCGGCGCGGCCTGGGAGATGACGAAGAGCACCGTGAAGCTGCACAACGTGGTGGAGAACATCGCGCGCGCGATCGAGGCCGCCCGCAAGCACGGGCTGCCGGTGCTGTTCGGTCCAATGGCATATACGGAAGAGGACTACGCGAATCACGCGCTGCATCGCCGCAGCGGCATCAACCGCCTGATGTACGAGACGAAGATGTTCCTCGCGGGGAGTTGGGGCGCCGACTTTCACCCCGATCTGCAGCCTGCCGAGGGCGACATCGTGCTTCTGCCGCACAAGGGGACGGATGTCTTCGAGACCGACCTCCCGCAGCATCTGGAACGCCTGGGCATCACCCATCTCGTGATTACCGGAATGACGGCCAATCTCTGCTGCGAGAGCACTGGCCGGCATGCGACGGAGCATGGCTACGACGTGACCTTCCTCTCCGACGCGATCGGGTCCGAGAGCGTTCCGTCGTGGGAAGCCGCGGTGCGGCTGAACTATCCACTCATCGCGAACGGAGTCATCAAGGTGGACGACTTCCTCGCGGCGCTGGCCGGCGGCGACGCGCCTGGCGATGTACGCACGGGTGACACAATCCGCGGATCGGACCACTTCGAGATCGGTACCGTCGAGGAGGTCGTCGCGGCAAGTGACACGCACCCGGGTACATGCGCGTCCCGCGCGGGCTGATCTTCGAGAAGGAGACGTTCATCCCGCTCGACGCCATCGTACGCCGAGCGGGTGACGCGGTGTTCATCAACATGCCGAAGCTCGTGGTTGGAAAGATGCCGTGGAGCGAGCCGCCCACGCGCGCAGACCAGCGGGAAAAGACAGGTCCCTCCGCGGCCAGTGTGGAGCGGCTCTATGGCTCGCGGTCTCCGTCTGCCGCAGAAGGAGTGCGGTGAGACACCTGCACCGCGGCGCTCTTTCGCGCTGCGTTGCAGGCGCGAAGTGTTTGAATGGCTGAACCGACGCAGGAGGGGGTTATGCCAAAGCGACAATCAGTCATCGCGGACATGATTGACGGCGCCATCGCCGGCGCCATTGCGACCTGGGCAATGGGCAAGGTCACGACGGCGATTTACCAACACGAGGATAAGGCCGCCCGGCAGCGCGAGGACGAGGCGCGCGATGGAAAGACCGCCTACGGCGTCGCCGCCGAGAAGGCCGCGGCGCTCTACGGAAGGGAACTGTCCGATGACGACAGAAAGCAGTACGGGCAAGCGATCCACTGGGCACTCGGCGCCGGCGCAGGCGCGCTCTATGGGGTCCTTCGGCCGCGCAGTGAAGGCGCATCACTCGCCGGCGGCCTGCTCTTCGGCGCAGCGTTCTGGCTGGTCATGGACGAGGTGGTGACCCCAGCTCGGTCTCACCAAGGGGCCCGCGGCGTTCCCCTGGCAGACGCATGCGAGAGGGTTGACGGGTCACCTCGCGTTCGGCGCCGTCGCCAACACCACGCTCGCCGCGATCCAGCCGAGTGCCTGACGGCAACGTCGAGTCACTCTCCCGATAGACCAGGGCCGCGCTACCTCGCGGCATCCTCTTTCACGCGAGCAGCACGAGACCCATGGGCTCAGACCGGAAACGGAATACCGCGGAGATCCTCATCGACCGCCTCCTCGAGTGGGACGTGGATACCATCTTCGGCCTCCCGGGGGATGGGATCAACGCGCTGATGGAGGCGCTGCGGGTCCGCCAGGATCGCGTCCGCTTCATTCACGTCCGCCACGAGGAAGCGGCGGCCTTCATGGCCTGCGCTTATGCCAAGTACACCGGCCGGCTCGGCGTCTGTCTCGCGACGTCGGGGCCCGGCGCGATCCACCTCCTCAACGGGCTGTACGACGCGAAGCTCGACGGCGCGCCGGTGCTCGCGATCACGGGACAGACGTATCACGATCTCCTCGGCATGCACTACCAGCAGGAGGTCGACCTGCTCGCGCTCTTCAAGGATGTGGCGTGCTTCAACCAGCAGGTGATGGGAGCCGCGCACGCGCAGAGCGTCATGGATGCTGCCTGCCGAGCGGCGCTCGCCGGGCGGGGAGTGGCACATCTCACATGCCCGGTCGACTTCCAGGAGCAGGTCCTCGAGGATGACGAACGGTCGGAGAAGAATATCAAGGGTCATACGTCGCACCACTGGGCGGCACCGATCGTGGTGCCCCGCCATAGCGAGATCGTGGAGGCGGCGCGACTGATCAACGCGGGGAAGAAAACGGTGATCCTCGCCGGCCGCGGCGCGCTGGGTGCCGGTGATCTTCTCGAGCAAGCCGCCGAACGGCTGGGGGCGCCGATCGTCAAGCCACTGCTCGGCAAGGCGGTGGTGCCTGACGACTCACCCTATACGACGGGAGGCGTCGGGCTGCTCGGCACGGCGCCGTCTGAGCAGGCGATGGAGGACTGCGACTCGCTGCTCATTGTCGGCTCGAGCTTCCCGTACATGGACTACTACCCGAAGCCTGGTGACGCCACGGCGGTGCAGATCGATGCCGACGCGAGCCGCATCGGCCTCCGCTACCCTGTGACACTTGGCCTCACAGGGGATGCGAAAGCGACGCTGGAGTTGCTCGTGCCGCTGCTGGAGCCACGGCGAGACCGCTCCTTCCTCAAGAGCGCACAGAAGGGGATGAAGGAGTGGAATGCGCTGATGGAGGATCGCGGCACACGGCGTGACACACCGGTCAAGCCGCAGGTGATCGCTCACGAGCTGAACCGGCTCCTTGTCGACGACGCGATCATCAGCACGGACAGCGGCACGGTCACGACATGGGCGGCGCGGCACATCCGCATCCGGCGGGGGCAGCAGTTCTCCTGCTCGGGCAACCTCGCCACAATGGCTCCCGGCCTTCCATACACCATCGCGGCGCAGCTCGCTTTTCCGAAGCGGCAGTGCGTGGCGTTCGTCGGCGATGGCGCATTCGCGATGCTCATGGCGGAGTTCGCGACCGCGGTGAAGTACGAGCTCCCGATCACGGTGGTGGTGATCCGCAACGATACGCTGGGGATGATCAAGTGGGAGCAGATGGTATTTCTCGGAAACCCCGAGTATGGCGTGACGCTCAATGCAATCGACTTCGTGAAGTTTGCCGAGGCGTGCGGTGGGGTCGGGTTCCGCTGCGAGAAGCCGAAGGAGGTGCGCGGCGCGCTCCAGCAGGCGCTGAAATCGAAGAGGCCGGCGCTCGTCGAGGCTGTCGTCGATCCCTACGAGCCCCCGATGCCGCCGCGCATCACGCCGAAGCAGGCGATGCACATGGCTGAGGCGCTGGCGCGCGGCGAGCCGCATCGCGGACGCATCGCGCTCACGCTCTTTCGCGACAAAGTGCACGAGTTGTTCTGATGGCGGCGACGAATACGGCTACGAGAGGTGCCACACAGAGCACCGGAGAGTTCGACGCGGCGCACCCACTGGACGGCGGAGTGGTCGTCGGCGCCGGCGAGGCCGTGCGATCACTCTCGCTCGCCGCGCCGCTGCACCCCATTCTGGTGCACTACACCATCGCGCTCACCAGCGCTTCGCTGCTCTTCGACTTCCTCGGCCGCGTGCTCCACGTTCCGGGCCTGGCGGTGACCGGCTGGTGGACGCTCGCGCTCAGCGCTGCGGCAACCGTGCTGACGCTTGCAACCGGTGCGGCATCCCGTGCCCGTCTCGACATTGGCGAAGGAGCGGCGCGCTCCTATCTCCGGTTGCACATGGCCCTGGGACCCGCGTTCTTCGGACTGCTCGTCGCGATGACGATCTGGCGCGCACTCCTCTGGCGTGCCGAACGCGAGGCCGGGTGGGCGTATCTCGCCGCAATGACGCTGACCGCCGCAGTCATGGCCGTGCAGGGTTACGCCGGCGGTGAACTGGTCTACCGGTGGGGCGCCGACGTCGAGGGTCGGCACCGCGATTTGCGCCAGCGGCAGGCTGGCCAGGCACCACCGCACGTGCCGGGCACCATCGCGCCGAAACACGAACTCCATAGCGGGGAGGGCGCATGAGCACCTTCCTCGGGTGGCAGGGCTACCTCTGGCTGAACGTGCTGGCGGGCCTGATGTCGGTGCTCGTCATGGTGGACGCATTCATCGGCCACTACCGCTCCGGTTTCGCCGTGCGCGCCCAGTATGCACCCTTTGCGAGCGGGGGCGCGATCCTCGTTGCCGCCGTAATGGCCGCGATCGCACCGGACCAGCGGTGGGTGCTCCAGGTGCTGTTCGTGACGGGGATTGTCGGTGTCCTCGCCGGCGTCATCGGCGTCGGCTTTCACCACTACTACGGGATCACGACCAAGCCCGGTGGTTATCGCTGGCTGCTGCATCATCTCATGTATCACGCGCCGCAACTGGCCCCACTGTCGCTCTCCGCGGTCGGCGCGCTCGCGGTACTCGCGGCGCAGGGACTTCGAGGATCCGACGACGTCGCCGGAATCCCGCTCCAGATCGCGACGCTGACGGTCGTCGCGGTGACGCTCATCGGAGCGTCTTTCCAGGCCGCCATCCTGCACTATCGCGGCGCCTTCAACAATCGGCTCATGTACGCGCCGCTCACGACACCCGTCCTCGCGGCCGCGGCCCTCCCATGGCTCATCGCCACTCGCGGTCGGCTGGCTCTGGTCGTGGTGACAGGGCTTCTCGCGGCGACCTTTGTCGTCGGCTTCATCGGCGTCGGAATGCACCTGCGGGGATTCGACCGGATGATGGGCGGCCTTCGTTTGGCGCACCAGAACGTGCTCGACGGGCCGGCGATGAGTGCGCCGGCGCTCTTCTCCGGATTTGCCGCCGCGGGAATCGCCGCGCTCTACCTGCTATGAGAGATTTCCCCGTGCGTCCACGAGGCAGTCGATGAGCGCTGCCGACGAGGAAGCCACATTCCGCTCGCGCTACCCGGATTACAACGTCCTCGACGGCTGGTCGTCGCCGAGCTGGGACGATCAGACGCGGGAGGTCTTGAGGCAGCGACTCGAGCATGTGCGACCCATCCGGTTCTTTACCCCGGTGGAGGCGGCGCTGGTTGCGGCGATCTCCGAGCGGCTCCTTCCGCAGCCGGACCGCGCGCCCGACGAGCGTGTGCCGATCGTTGCGTTCATCGATGAGCAACTGCACGAGGACCGGCGCTCGGGATATCGGTACGAAGGGATGCCGCCGCAACGCGAGGCGTGGCGCGCGGGCCTGGCCGGAATGGACTCGTCGTCGCAGCATATGTATGGCCGCGCGTTCACCGCGCTCTCGGGCGAGGAACAGGATGCGGTGCTTCGGCGTCTCCAGCAGGGCGATCCGCCTGGAGATGCGTGGGCCCGGCTCGATGCGAAGCGTTTCTTCGCCAACGTGCTGTGCGAAACGGTGGTGAAAGCGTACTACGCACATCCACTGGCCTGGAACGAGACCGGTTATCACGGCCCCTCCTCGCCGCGAGGTCACGTCCGGAAGTGGATAGGGGGTGTGGATCCGTGGGAGCCGCACGAACACCGCACCCTGTGGGGCACCGAATGACCGCTGACTCCGGGATGCGTGACTGGCCGCTGCGCGCGCCCGGCATCAACGGAGAGCGTGTCGCCATGCGCGACCGCTCCCGCGAGGAAGTCGACTTCTGCATCGTCGGCGCCGGCGCTGGCGGTGGTACACTGGGGGCCAAGCTCGCCGAGGCGGGATTCAGCGTCGTGATTCTCGATGCTGGTCCCCATTGGGACCCAACGCGCGACTTCGTATCGGATGAAGCGGCGTCATACCGGCTGTTCTGGACCGACGAGCGCATTTCGGCCGGGCGGGATCCGATCGAGCTCGGATCGAACAACTCCGGCCGGGGCGTGGGTGGCAGCACGGTGCACTACTCAATGGTCGCCATGCGCGCGCACCCGGACGACTTTCGCCGCCGAACGCTCGAGGGCGACATCGCTGGCGCGGAGCTGCGTGACTGGCCCATCGGCTACGACGACCTCGAGCCGTTCTACGAGGAAGTCGAGCACGACCTGCAGGTCGCCGGCGCGACATTCTACCCGTGGGGGCCACGCCGTACGCGCTATCCGCAGCGCGAACACGAGCTCAATGCATCCGCGAAGGTGCTCGTGGAAGGCTGCACGAAGCTCGGGATTCCGGTGGCGCCTGCACCACTCGCGACGTTGAGCGCGCCGCATCGCGACCGGGTGCCATGCGTCTACCGCGGCTTCTGCAACTATGGATGTACCACGAATGCCAAGAGCTCGGTTCTCGTCACCTACATCCCGCGCGCGATTCGCGCCGGGGCGGAGGTGCGGCCGAACGCGATGGTCGCGCGGATCGAGCACAACGATGCCGGGCTGGCGACCGGCGTGCTGTTCTTTCGGGACGGCAAGCCCGAACTGCACCGGCAACTCGCTCGCAACGTCGTCGTTGCCGGATACGCGATCGAGACCCCGCGCCTCCTGCTCAACAGCGCGAGCGCGCGATTCCCGGATGGCATGGCCAACTCGTCAGGCTGCGTGGGGCGCTGCTTCATGGTGCACACGGGCGACCAGGTGTTCGCCCGCTTTCCCCAGCGCATCAGCCAGTACAAGGCTCCGCCGCCGGGCGGCGCGATCACCGAGCATTTCAATCGTACGATCCCGGGAGAGCCATTCATCTGCGGCTACACTGTCGAAGTCGTCGGACCGCATGTCATGGATTTTGCCTCGCGCATGGCGGCATCGCGCGGGCTCTGGGGTGCGGCGCTCCGGCGCGAGATGCTGGACTACAACTACTGGTCGGGTCTCGGGATCGTCGGCGAGGTACTTCCCCAGCGTGAGAATCGCGTGGAGTTGCACCGCGACGAGCGCGACCGCCATGAGCTTCCCATTGCGCGGGTAGTGTTCGGCTACCACGAGAACGATAGCCGCATCGTCGAGCACGCCGTGCGGCAAATGACCGACATTCTCGAGGCCGCCGGGGGACGCGATGTGTGGCACGCCGACCGCACCGCGCATCTCCTCGGCGGCTGTCGGATGGGAAGCGACGCCGTGGACAGCGTCGTCGATGCAGACTGCCGGTCGCATGACGTACCAAACCTGTGGATCTGCGACGGCTCCATCTATCCCACGTCGGCCGCAGTGAATCCGTCGCTGACCATTCAGGCGATTGCGGCGCGGACCGCTGCCCGCATCCGCGAACTCGGCGGTCGCCGGGAACTCGGGCGACACTCGTCGCGATCGATGCTGACGTTCGCCACGACGGGCGGGCGATGAACGACTGGATGCGCCGCATGCGCAGAGTCGCGATCACGGGCATCGGGGCAGTCACTCCGGTCGGGATCACCGCCCCCGGGCTCTGGAGCGGGATGCTGGCGCAGCGGTCGGCGGTGCGGACGCTCACGCGGTTCGACCCGTCGATCTTCCGAAGCCACAACGCCGCAGAGGTACATGACTTCGTCGCCGGTGATCACCTGGATGCCAGGCGCGCGAAGCGGCTTGATCGGTTCGGGCAGTTTTCCGTGGTGGCAGCTCGTCAGGCTCTGGACGACGCGGGGATCGATCTGGCGCAGGAGGACCGCGACCGGATCGGCGCCATGATGGGCACGGCACTCGGAGGGGTGGGGTACGCCGAGGAGCAGCTCGGACGTTTTCTCACCCAGGGGCTCAGGGCCGTCGAAGCGACGCTTGCCCTGTCCGTATTCGGCGGGGCATCGAGCTGCAACATCGCCGTCGAGTTCAACATCAGGGGACCCAACTCGACCAATGCCATGAGCTGCTCCTCCGGTACGATCGCGATCGGGGACGCCTTTCGCCACGTGCGCGACGGCCACGCGGACGTCATGGTCGCCGGGGGCGCGGAGGCTCCCCTGGCACCTCTCTGCTTCGGTGCCTTCGCGCTCATTCGGGCGATGTCCACGCGGAATGACGATCCGGCATCAGCCAGCCGACCTTTCGACAGGGACCGCGATGGATTCGTCATGGGGGAAGGAGCCGCCGTGCTCGTGATCGAGGAGTACGAACGCGCCGTCTCGCGGGGCGCGAGGGTCTACGCCGAAGTGCTCGGCTATGGCCTCACCAACGACGGGCATCACATGACGGCACCGCTCCCGGATGGCTCGCAGGCCGCGCGGGCGATGCGCCTCGCGCTCCGCGATGCCGACGTTCAGCCGCATGAGATCGGATACGTGAACGCGCACGGGAGTTCGACTCCGCTGAACGACGTCACCGAGACGCTCGCGATCAAGCAGGTGTTCGGCGAACATGCTCGCCGGATAGGTGTGAGTGGCACGAAGGGCTACTACGGCCACGCGCTCGGTGCATCAGGTGCGATCGAGGCCGCGATCTGCGCGCAGACGCTCGCCAACCAGTGGCTCCCACCGACACTCAACCTCCGTGAGCCCGATGCCGCATGCGATCTGGACTACATCCCGGAGGAGGGGCGCGCGGTGGCCGTCGAGCATGTCCTGTCGAACAGCTTCGGGTTCGGCGGCATCAATGCGAGTCTCGTCCTGCGAAGGGGGAATTGATGACGGCAATGGCAACCGGTGAGGTACGAACCGTCGTCGTCGACGGTATCCCGATGCGGTGGGAGGAGCATGGAGCCGGGACGCCGGTGGTGCTCGTGCACGGGATTCCCACCGGACCGCGGCTCTGGCGTGACGTTATTCCGAAGGTGGACGGCGCGCGGTTACTGGCCTGGGAGATGGTGGGCTATGCCGGATCCATCCCGGCCGGCACAGATCGGGACATCTCGGTCGCCCGCCAGGCGGAGTATCTCGTCCGGTGGCTCGACACGCTGCGCATCGAACGCGCGGTGTTTGGCGGGCACGATCTGGGGGCGGGCGTGGTGCAGATCGCTGCCGTTCGCCACCCGGAGAGGTGCGCGGGGATCCTGATCACCAACGGTATCGGCTATGACTCTTGGCCCATCCCGAGCGTAAAGCTGCTCCGCGCGCTCGGCCCCGTTGTCCGGCGGCTTCCTTCGTGGACTGTGAAGAGCGGCGTCTTCCGCATGCTGATGTCGCGAGGGCACGACGATGGACGTATCGCGCGCGAGTCGCTCGCCGTGCACTGGAAACCGTACGCAGCGCATGGCGCGGGTGGAGCGCTCGTTCGGCAGATCCGGGCGCTCGACGTGAACGACACGCTCGCGGTCGCGCCGGAGCTTCCGCGGCTGCGCGGTATTCCGGCTCGGGTGGTATGGGGCGACGCCGACCAGTTCCAGAAGGTCGAGTACGGTGACCGGTTCGCCCGTGATCTCGGCACCACGCTCGAGCGGATCGAGGGCGGGAAGCACTTCACGCCCGAGGACCACCCTGATCGTATCGCTGCCGCCCTGCGCGCGCTCGTCAGCGAGGTCGACGCGCGCCGACCGCCGGCCATCGGCGCACACATGGAGGCTCCATGAAGAAGCCGGTGATCGTGTTCGACATGAACGAAACGCTGCTCGACATGTCCGCGCTCGATTCGACGTTCGGGCGCATCTTCGGCGACGCCGAGGGGGCGGAGCTGAGGAAGAAATGGTTCAGGCAGGTCCTCGAGCTTTTCCTCACCGCGACGATTGTAGCTGAGTACCGCAGCTTCGACAAACTGACCGACGACGCACTCCGGATGCTTGCGGCGCAGCGGGGAACGGAGGCGACAGCGGCGCATCGGGCGATGCTGACGGAAGCGCAGGGTCAGATCCCCGCGCATCGCGACGTGCGGCCAGGTCTCCAGCGCCTCGAGGCCGCCGGCTTCACACTCGCGACGCTTACCAACTCGACGAAGAAGTCGGCAACGAAGCTGCTCCAGCACGCGAAGCTCGACGAGCTCTTCCACCGTGTGCTGTCCGCCGATGACGTGAGATCCTACAAGCCGGCGCCCGAGCCATACATGCATGCGGCAAGGGAACTGAACGTGAAGCCCGGCGATGTCCTCCTCGTCGCGGCTCATGCGTGGGACATCGCCGGCGCGCTGGCAGCCGGCTGCCGTGCTGCGTTCGTCGAGCGTCCGGAGAAGGCGCTCAACCCCGCGACACCCGAACCAGAGATCACGGCGCGCGACGTCACCGACCTCGCGGGACAGATCATCGCGAAGTACGGCTGAGTCAGGCCAGCATCGATGCATGGTGTACGGAGCACGAGGATGACCGCGGAGTCGGGAGGAATCGAGATGGCCCGGGGCCTCGTCGCGATCGAGCGCCTGGAAGCGGCTGCCTACCGGGTGCCCACCGAGCAACCGGAGTCCGATGGGACGTTCGCGTGGGACTCGACCACGATCATCATCGTGGAAGCGCTCGCGGCCGGCGAGCGCGGACTCGGCTGGTCCTACACGGACGCTGCGGCTGCACCCCTAGTGCGTGACACACTTGCGAGGGCAGTCTGCGAGCGCGACGTCCTCTCGGTCGGCGGTGCATGGGCGGCGATGATTCACGCCGTGCGCAATATCGGTCCGCATGGCCTCGCCGCAGCCGCGATCTCCGCGGTAGAAGTCGCGCTCTGGGATCTGCACGCGCGGCTGCTCGGCGTGCCGCTCGCAGCGCTCTTCGGTGCCGTGCGGGACGAGGTCCCGGTCTACGGGAGTGGCGGGTTCACGTCGTACTCGGTCAGCAGCTTCAGACGCAACTCGCGGGATGGGTGGAGCAGGGCATCCGGCGGGTGAAGATGAAGATCGGCCGCGACCCGACGCACGACCTGGCACGCGTTCGCGCCGCACGCAAGGCAATCGGTGCCGATGCCGAACTGTTCGTCGACGCAAACGGCGCATACCCCCGAAAGGAGGCGCTCCGGTTCGCCGAAGCTTTTCTCGACATCGACGTACGCTGGTTCGAGGAGCCGGTGTCATCAGACGACCTGCGCGGACTTCGGCTGCTGCGGGATCGCGCCCCTGCCGGTATGGAGATCACGGCTGGCGAGTATGGCGACGACCTCGCGTACTTCAGGCGGATGCTCGACGCGGGTGCGGTGGACGTGCTCCAGGCGGACGCAACCCGATGCGGAGGGTTCTCGGGGTTCCTTCGCGTGGGCACTCTCTGCGAGGCGTTTTCGATCGAACTCTCTGCGCACACGGCGCCACTTCTTCATCTGCCGGCCGCGGCGGCGATCCTGCCGCTCCGCCACATCGAGTATTTCCACGACCATGTGCGAATCGAGCGAATGTTTTTCGACGGTGGTGCAGAGCCGCGCGATGGTTCGCTTCGGGTGCCGCGCGATCGTCCCGGCCATGGCCTGGTCTTCAAGCGGCAGGACGCGGAGCCCTACCGTGTGGCGTGAGAGGTCGGGGCAACCAAGGCAAGCGCGGCAGGTGAGCCCCGGAACTTTCCGACAGGCACGTGCCTTGTCTCCGCGCGATGGATGCCATCACAATGACTGAGGGGGCGCGACAGGACCGGGACCGCCAATTCAGGGACGAGGCACTGCGGTGGCTCCCGCAGGTCACCCGGTATGCTCTTTCCCTCGCGCGCGACGAGGCCGATGCCGACGATCTCGTGCAGGACACTTACCTCAAGGCCTACGAAGCGTGGGACACCTATACGCCGGGGACGGAGTGCCGCGGCTGGCTCTTCACCATCTGCCGGAACACCTTCCTGCGAAGGCGCCGCCGCGAGGAACGCCAGGTGACTTGCGAGGACCCCGAGCTCGAGGCGCTCGCTGCCGCAGCGGTCCATGCCTCCGCGCGACAGGCCGGCCTGGATGACATCTTTACTCGATTCGACCTGTCGGATGCGATCGACCACGCGATCAACGAGCTGCCTGAGACTTTCCGCGAAGTCGTGCTGTTGATAGACGTTCACGACCAGGCATACGATGCCGCCGCCGTCACCCTGGGTATCCCCCTGGGCACGGTACGCTCGCGTCTCTTCCGCGCGCGACGCCTCCTCCAGGAGGCACTCATCGGGCATGCTCGGGACACTGGACTCGTCCCGCGAGCCGACGCCGACCCGTCCGGGGAGGAATGATGATGCGGCGATTCTTCTCGCGCCTTTTCACTCGCTGGTTCCGCAGGCCGGGCGAACTGCCGGAGAGTGCACCGGCGCCTGGATCCGCGCACGGCCACACGCAGGGCGCGATGACCCCCATGCTGGATTGCGAATCGGTGATGCGGCAGCTCTGGGACTACCTCGACAATGAACTCCGGCCCGAGCGCATGGCGGCCCTGCGGACTCACCTCGAGATGTGCAAGCGCTGCTACCCTCAGTACGAATTCGAGCGCGCCTTTCTCGATGCCGTGGCGGCGAGCGCGCGCGAGCACTCGAACCCCGACCGGTTGCGCACGAAGCTCATCGATGCGCTGCGGGCGGAAGGGCTCAGCGAGGCATGAACAACGGCTCGGAACTTCCCGGCGGCCGAGTGACTTGCGACGGTGGAGCACAACGACAAGGAGACCGATGAGCGACAGAACCCGGTACCGTGCGGCGCAACGGGCTTGCGCCTTCCTCGGGGCTTCGGCGTAGCGTGGACGCCAGACCCGAAGTTCGGGATGACGCCCGTGTGATGCCGTCCAGCGTGCTGCTCTCGCGCTGGACGATGCCGGCGCTCCGCATCGGCATGGGCGTATTCCTCCTCACATGGGGGCTCGACAAAATGCTCGCGGTCGAGGGGGCGCAAGGGATCTTCGAACGGTTCTACAGGATCGAAGCGGGACCGTCTCTGATCCAGATCGCAGGCTTGGCCGAGGTGGTGCTCGCGGTACTGCTCGCCGTGGGATTGCTGCGCCGGCCCGTCGCGTGGGTCGTACTCATCGTGAACGCCGTGTCCACGTTCGCGAGCTGGCGCCAGATCCTCGATCCATGGGGGCGGCTCGGGCTGGCGCCAGGCGGGTCGCACCTTTTCCTCGCGTCGATCGTGATCATGGCCGTGTCGGTCGTGCTCGTACTCAATGCGCGAGATGACACGTTCTCGCTGGATGCGCGGCGCGCGCGCGGGGAGAAGCACCGAGGGCGCGGCATGAGCGTCGCCTGACGGGGCGAGAGCCCCTGTTCCTTCTGCGCTGCGGACGAAGACTCCTGGCAGCGCGACCAACGGGCGCCCACCGTCGCTCGGCGCCTTTCACCCCCGACCGAGGAGTGCCGATGCCCTTCATCTCCGTCCGATATCCAGTTCGCGTGGCCATCCGTTCGCTGCTGGCCGCAACCAGCATCGCCGCCATTGCTGCGTGTGGCGATGATGACGATCGAGTCACCGATCCGGGCCAGCCCCCCGCACAGATCGCTGTCAGCATGCGCGACAACTTCTTCCAGCAGCGCGTGGACACCGTCGCGGTCAACGGGACGGTGTCATGGAGCAACAACGGCGGCGTGCCGCATACGACCACGTCAGATGCCGGGACCTGGGACAGCGGATCGGTGAGCTCAGCCGGAACGTTCCAACGGCAATTCACCCAGGCGGGGACGTTCGCGTATCACTGCACGTTTCACGGATCTCCCGGGTCCGGGATGTTCGGCACGGTCGTCGTCCGCTAGATCCGCCGCGGCGGACCGCTACGCGCGCGAAGAATTCGTGCATGCCCGGTGTCCTTCAATGTGCGGCGGGTTCGGCACGCAGGGAGTGGTGGGTTGCTCGGTGCCGCCTCGGCGGGCCGAAGGGCAGGTGTGCTCGTGCCGAACCGTCGCGCCACCTTGTCGCCCGAGGTCCCATGGGTCCCTTTCGTGTCGCGCGCGCCGCACCGCTGGTCGCTGCCCTGCTGTCGCTCGCCTGCGTGGATGACCCCACGAGCAGTGCGGATGTCCCGAGCGAGTGCAGCATTCCGGCCCAACTGCTCGTGGATGGAGGGCCGGGGAAGGATGGCATACCGGCGCTCAGGAATCCTGAGCTCGTCCCGCCGACCTCCGCGTCCGTCGCGTATCTGCTCGACTCCGACCGGGTCATCGGTCTGGTCGTCGACGGGAATGCCATCGCGGTTCCGCTCAACGTGCTCTGGTGGCATGAGATCGTGAACTTCGACTTCGGCGAGACCCGGCTCGCGGTGACGCATTGCCCGCTCACCGGATCGAGCCTGGTCTTCGATCGGTTGAGCGTCGATGGTGCGGAGTTCGGTGTCTCGGGCCTGCTGTTCATGAACAATCTGGTCATGTACGACCGCCGTGCGGGCGAATCACTGTGGCCGCAGATGATGCGCGGCGCACGCTGCGGTCGCGCTGACGGAACGCGCCTGCCGATGGTCGCGTCGCTCGAGATGACCTGGGCCGGGTGGAAGGCGCTGCATCCGCAGACAACGGTGGTGACGGGAAACACCGGGTTTCCGCGCAACTACCGGTCGTACCCCTACGGCGATTACCGCCGCATCGACAACCCCACTCTGTTGGCGCCCATTCCGCGCGTGGACACCAGACGCCCACCGAAGGAGCTCGTGCTCGGAATCCCCTCCGGAGCCGACGCAGGCCTGGCGCTTCCGTTCGGCACCCTCGCCGCGATTGGCCCGGTGGCCGCCGTGCACGTCGCAGTCGACGCCAGGTCGATCGTTGTGTTCTGGGACGCGTCCGCGGCCGGCGCTGCCGCCTTCAGCGCTGACACGCCGGCTGGTACTCTCACCTTCAAGGCCAGGAACGGCCGCATCGACGACGTCGAGACCGGGAGCACGTGGAGGCTGGACGGGCGGGCGATCAATGGCCCGCTCGCCGGTACGCAGCTCATCCCGATCGCCGACGCGTACGCCTCGTACTGGTTCGCCTGGCACAACTTCCACCCGGGAGCCGCACTGTGGACAGGGAACTGATTCCGGCGTTGCGGCGATCGCTCGCCGGCGGGCTGCTGCTCACGCTCGCGATGTCGGGGCCCGCGATGGCGCAGGCCATCTGCAGCGCGCCCCACTCCTCGCCCGTCCTCGCCGGCGGCGGGAGCATCAGCACCCTGCCGCCGGGTACGGGGTGGGCGCAGGCATCTCTCGTGGGACAGCGCTCCAACCGGTTCTTCGGACCGACCGGCGAGCGACAGGGATTTCTCGCCGATGGCCGCGTGCACACGGGGTCCGTGTATCTGACCGGCGCTGTAGCCCTCATCCAGGGGGTCGATGCGTGGGCGCAGCTTCCGGTACACGCGTTCCGGTACGCAGACGATGGCGGAGAGCGCTCGCGCACCGGCATTGGCGACGTTCGGCTGGCGCTGCGCGTGAGCCCCGCGCTGGTCCGTGTCCCCGCCATTCCCCTGGCCGTGCGCGCTGGCGTGAAGATCCCGGGCAGCGATTTTCCCGTGGACGCCACGCTGATACCGCTCACCGAGGGACAGCGCGACTGGGAGGTGAGTGTGGAGTCAGGTCGCGCCTTCGCTCCCCTGCCCGTGCACGTTGTCGGCTGGGTAGGCTACCGCTGGCGCGAGGAGAACGATGAGATCGCCCGAAAGCCGGGCAATGAGCGCTTCGCGCACCTCGCCATCGGTGGGAACCTCGCCGCCACGCGATGGGGACTCGCGGCCGATGCCATGTGGGGTGCCACGCCGCGACACTTCGGCATATCGGTTCCCTCGTCGCGCCGGCGGCTGCTTCAGTTGGCGCCGACCCTGAGCCGTCGCACTGGCACCGGTGACCTCGAGATCACCGCGTTCGTGCCCGTGAGTGGGCGCAACCTTCCGTCGGGCCCGTCGATCGCGCTCGGCTATCGCGTCGGCTGGGGGCTCCCGTGATCAGCTGCGCTGCTCTTCGGCGGCGGTCGCCGCCGCACGCCGTGCTTTTCCTGGCCATCGCGCTGGGTTCCGCCGCGGTCGCGGCGCAGGAGAGCCCCGGAGCCGGGCACTCACGCGGCAGCCCGGATGCACGGGTGCACATCATCGAGTTCGCGGACTTCGGTTGTGGGCACTGTGCGGAGTTCACGATCGCGACCTTTCCGCGGCTCGACGCCGAATTCATCGCCACGGGTGATGTTCGCTGGACGACCGTCCCGGTCTCGCTCGCCGGCTTCCGTCATTCGCGTGACGCGGCGCTGACGGCGGAGTGCAGTGCGGCGCAGGGCCGGTTCTGGTCCCTGCACGGGGCGCTCTTCGCGCACCGCGATGAGTGGTCGCGCGCCCGCGATCCGTGGCCAGTACTGCGCAGGCTGGCAGCGGACGCGGGCGTCGCCCCCGCTGTGCTCGAAACGTGCGTGCGGAGCAAGGCGGCCCGCCAGCGGCTCGCGGACAACAACACGGCGGCGCGGCGAGCTGGCGTGCGGGGGACGCCCACGTTTCTGGTCAGCGGACGTACGGTCGTGGGGGCGCTGCCGTACGTGATGATGCGGGATGTTCTCCGCGAGGCGCTGCGCATCACGGCTCGAGTGCCTTGAGAACGGCGCGCCGGATCGGTTCCACCGAACCGCCGAACCCATAAATGGCCTGCGAGACGCGATGCTCGCGGTCGAGCACCACGGTGTACGGCAGTCCGCGATACCCAATGAGCTGTGCGAGCACCGGACCGCCGTGGGCGTTGCGATATCCAATGTCCAGCTCGGCCACGAAGCGGCGTGCGAGCTCGACCTGAACATCGGCATTCAACCCGAGAACGGCCACGTGCGCCGTATTGAGCTCGCGTGCGAGCCGATCGAGCCCCGGCATCTCGAGCCGGCACGGGCCGCACCAGGAGGCCCACATGTTCACGACCACGACCCTGCCCCGGAAGTCGCGCAGGCGGACCGTGTCGTCGGACATCAACGACGGCAGAGTGACGTCGGGAAACGGAGTACGCGACGACGTGGTCGAGGTTGCCAGCGCGTGGGCGGCCGCCGCGGTCGCCACACGCCCACGACGGTCGACGAAGGTCGCAACACCGGGCACGAGATCGCTTCACGGAGCAGCGTGCCATCGCGGGCGAACACATAGACGTGATTCGGGACGCCGACGCCATCGGCGGCCCCCAGCACGTAGATGAGCCCATCGGGTCCCACCGCGATCGCCTGCTGCACGATCGTGAACGCCGCACGCGCCGACCCGTCGATGGCGCGCAGCGTGGGAGGCGGCGGGGGCTCGCGCAGCGGCCGTGTCGCAATCCACCGAAGACGGCCCTTGCGGTCGTACCGGCGAAGCTCAAGGTCGAACGGCCGACGCGAAGTAAAGGTCGCCGCTCTCCGCCATCACGACCCAGCCGGCGTTGACGACCTGGCCCAGGAACGCGTTCGCAGGGCGCTCAACGAGGCCGACGCCGCGGCGGGGCCTTCCCTCGAGGCTGGCAGACCGAGTCCACAGCAGAACGCCGAGAGCCGGAAGAGCAGCCACCAGCGTCTTCACGAGCACCGCGGCAATTCTCGACTTCACGACTCTGTTGCCCCGGCGAGCGTTCGGCCGTGATCGACTGCGGCAACCCCGCGAGCCTGGTCCACGCAGATCTTCGCGAGAGTCTCGAGTCGGGCTTCCGGTAGCCCACTGATCATTACGTGCAGCCGACCAGGGTCGCGCCACGTGACGGCCGCGTAGCCGGAGAGCATGCCGCGATCGAAGTGGATCACCTCTCCGCCATTGCTGCCCGGCTCGTCGTCACGCACGATGAAGTACGACAGGCCCACGCCTGACAGCTCGTACTCGATGACGGCGACGCGACGGCCATCCAGTGCGGCGATGCGCGCACCGCGCAGTCGTGCCTCCGGCAGCACGGGCACGTGCACCGCGAAGTACACCTGCGGTTCGAGCCAGCGCGACAGCGCGACGGGATCGTCCGACGCGAGACGCACGTCACCGGACGCGCGCGCGTGATCCTCCGCCATCCTGCCAAGCCGATCCGACGCCGCATCGTCGCCGGGCCGAGCCAGAATACCGGCGCCGAATACGACGAGCGCGGCGAATGCGGCGAGGCGCCACTCGACCGACCGCATGCGCGGCTGAGCCGGGCCCGTCCCAGTTCGCTCGCGTGCCAGCGTCGTGAAGAGTCGGCGGCGCACTTCCGCGGGCGCCCGATCGCATGGCGCCGCTCCACGCACCAGAGCCGACATCTCCCGCATCTCACCGATGAAGCGCCGGCACTCGAGGCATGCGTCGACATGCGAGCGCGCCTCGATCACCTCGCGCGAGGCAGTTCGCGGCCCTGCGTCGGGCCACAGATGTCGCCGGGCCTGTCCACACTCGCTGCTCATCCATCCCTCCAGGCACTCATCACGCGTGTGTCGGCCGCCAGTGCCGCGCGAAGAGTCCGGCGCGCGCGATACAGCCGCGAGGCAACCGTGCCCTCGGGAATGCCGAGCATCTCCGCGACCTCGCGTTGCCGGAAGCCCTCGACATCGCTCAGCCACAGCACCGGCCGCAGGTGGGCGTCAAGCGCATCCAGCGCCGCCTCCAGCTTCTCGCGCACCAGCGTTGCGTCGGCGAGGGCATCCGGCCCTTGCACCGGGAACCAGGAGGCGAGCGCCTCCTCGAATTCGCCGTCCTCGAAGTCAGTGGCGGTCCGCTCGGCGCGTCGGTGGGTCGTGCGCACGCGATTCAGGTTGGTGCGGGTCAGGATCGTGAAGAGCCAGGCGCGGGCCGCGATGGGGTCGCGCAGTGTTCGGTACGAGCGGAACGCGCGCAGCATCGCGTCCTGCAGCAGATCCTCCGCATCCGCGACGCGCCCGGCGCACAGGCGAACCGCGGTGCGATAGAGCGCATCGAGGTGCTCGCTCAGCAATTCCTCGAAGGCCCTCGGCTCGCCCGGTGTCGCCGTCCTGCCGAACGGGTTCATACGACCGTCCTCTCCTGAGCACGCGTGTGTCCCTCACATGACGAGACACCGGAATCGTCCGATTTCATCAAGGCGATGAGAATCCGTCGGCTCGCGACGCCGACCGTCGAGGCGTCGCACAGATCGGGGCCCGATCCATCGCGATAAACCGATTGCCGAGCGATTAGGGATCATCGCTTGCGAGAAGACGTCGTCGCGAAGCGCCGTACCTGGTGAAAGCGCGCGCTCGCTGCCACGCCCACGCCGTGTCACGGCAAGTCGCGGCCGCGTCCTGGAGTTCCCGACCGGCCGACGGTCCGGTCACTGCTCGCAGCATGACCTCCCCATGGGCGAAAGCGCGACGGCGTGGATCAGATGATTGCCACGGGGATGCGATGCGCGAGAAGCGGTAGGCCTTCCTCCTGTCGACCCGGTTCACAACAGTGGCATGCCTTGCGGATGCGGTGTCGGGGAACTTCACACCGCGTCCGGGTGTTGCCGCGCGGCACGACGGAATCGCTGGGATCGTTCCGGCGTGTGGGGGTTCGCATCTCGGGCGGCGATGAACATGATCTTCACGGAGGCTCCAATGAACAGGACTGGAGAAGGGCGATTTTCGCCGGACTCGTGGCAACACTCATCATGACAGCGGTGGGTTTGTGGCTCGCACCAATGATGGGCATGCCCCGGATGAACCCGGCGGAAATGCTCGCGGGTGCGATGGGTGGTAGCCTTCTCCTCGGATGGCTCGGTCATCTGATGGTGGGCACGGTGCTCGCGCTCGGCTACGCGGTGGTCGCACCAGCGCTACCGGGCGCGCCGTGGCTTCGCGGGGCACTGTATGGCGTCGCACCGTGGCTGGTCGCGCAGCTCATCGTCATGCCGATGATGGGAATGCCCGTGTTGTCGGGCTCGTTCGCGATGGCGGGAGGCAGCCTGATCGGCCATCTCCTCTACGGCGCGGTGCTTGGCGGAGTCTACGGCCATCCATTCCCTGGCCGGCGCATCGCCTGGCGGTCACATGAAACGGCGGTACTGCGCGGCAAAGCCGTTCGACCACTTTCTCCGCGACGTCCAAAACAACGCGCAATTGTGGCGCGCGGTCGCGCGTCGCGCGGATGTCCCCCGGGAATGGGTCGACCGGATGCAGGCCATCGCGGGACGGTGGCATCTCCTGATTCTGGTGGAGGACTGGTGCGGCGACGCCGTGCATACGTTGCCGGTTCTCGCGAAGCTGGCGGAGCTTGCAGGCAACGTCGATTTGCGCGTTCTCTCGCGAGACGCAAATCCCGATCTCATGAACGCGCACCTCTCACCGACCGGAGGACGAGCGATTCCGGTCGTGCTGGTACTCGACGAGTGCTTTGCAGAGCGGGGCTGGTGGGGTTCACGGCCGCACGAACTGCAGCACTGGTTCCGCGAGGCCGGTCTCGCCATGTCCAGTGAGGATCGATACCTGGAGATGCGTCGCTGGTACACACGCGACCGTGGGATTTCGGCAGTGCGTGAGATCGTCGAGCTGCTCGAGCGCGCCGCCCAGCCGGTGCTGGCGGCCTAGCCTGGGCCCGCCCGACGATTCAATTCAATGCGGCCATCGCGGAGCAGTCATGAAGGCGAGGCATGGGTGCACGAATGAACGATGCCGAGAGGACTGACGCGGTGCTGGACGATCTCCGGCGCGCGACGTTCGGGTACTTCCTGAAGGAAGCCAATCCCGCGAACGGCCTCGTGCCCGACAACACGCGCAAGGATTCCCACTGCAGCATCGCCGCAGTCGGGCTGGAGGCGTGGCCTGGCCGGTATCGAGGCGACGGCACAGCGACTATACCGCGCGGCGATCGTCGAGCTCTCCGACAACGATCGCGACACCGTTGTGCGACGTATCGAGCAGGGCGATCCGCCCGGCGAGCCCTGGAGCCGAAATGAAGCGCTTCCTGGCGCGGCTGTTCCCGTGGCGTGACCGGACGGCCCGTATCGCGCAGTCGGATGCGGAGATGCTCCAGGGGATGCCGCCGATGCTCGATTGCGAGTCGGTCATGCGCAAGCTATGGGACTATCTGGACGGGGAGCTGACCGCCGGACCGAACGACGGCGATCCATGCGCACCTCGATCTCTGCAAGCGGTGCTACCCGCAGTACGAGTTCTAGCGGTCGTTTCTGGACGCGGTGGCCGCGAGCGCGCGTGAACACTCGGCTCTCGACGGTCTTCGCGCAAAGGTCATCGCGGAAGGCCACCGACGACATCAGTTGCAAGCGACGACCATTCCGTGGATTGACGCTTCGCTCGCGGCAGAACTGCCACGTACCCGCGGATTGCGTACGCAGTCCGGCTATTTCGCCCGCACGCCACGGTTCCCCCACCCTGCCAACTTATGCGTGATCCAACATTGCCACTTCAGAATCAAGTAGCCCTCGTCACCGGCGGGAACTCCGGCATCGGCGAAGGGATCGTGCGCTGCATGGCCGAGGCGGGCGCGGCCGTCGGCGTCAACTACGTCAGCCATCCCGAAGCGGCGGAAAAGATCGTCGATGAAATCAGGCGCGCTGGCGGGAAGGCCATCGCGCTCGAGGCCGATGTGAGCAAGGAAGATCAGGTCACGGCCATGTTCGTGCAGCTGCTGAAGGCGTTCGGGACCATCGATATCATGGTCAACAATGCCGGCCTGCAATGCGACGCGGCATTGCTCGAGATGACTCTCGAGGAATGGAACCTCGTCATCAATATCAATCTTACCGGGCAGTTTCTTTGTTCGCGGGAGGCGGCGCGTGAATTTCGCCGGCGCGGGCTCCGGCCCGAGATTTCCTGTGCGGCCGGCAAGATCATCTGCGTCAGCTCGGTGCATCAGATCATCCCGTGG
This sequence comes from Gemmatimonadaceae bacterium, assembly GCA_046261975.1. Lineage (GTDB taxonomy): Bacteria > Gemmatimonadota > Gemmatimonadetes > Gemmatimonadales > Gemmatimonadaceae > JBHENQ01. The sequence continues at coordinate 21,772 of JBHENQ010000059.1, forward strand.
GCGCGACACGTGAACTACGCCGCGAGCAAAGGCGGCATCAACATGATGATGCAAAGCATCGCGCAGGAGCTTGCGCCCCACAAAATCCGCATCAACAGCATCGCCCCGGGAGCGATCAAGACACCGATCAATCGCGCCGCCTGGGAAACGCCGGAAGCGGAAGCGAAGCTCCTGAAGCTGATCCCTTATGGGCGCGTCGGCGTGCCGCGGGACATTGGAGACGCGGCGGTCTGGCTGGCTTCGGACAAATCCGATTTCGTCAACGGCACAACGTTGTTTGTCGATGGCGGGATGACGCTTTACCCGGGCTTCGCGACCGGAGGTTAAGGATGACGCCGGCAAGCGACAGCGGTTACGCACCGATCCGTTGCTATGCGCTGCCGGGCGCTTGTCACAGCTCGGCCCTCTTTTCACGCGACGAGGTGAATTGGTGCAGTCTCACGCGGTTCGATGCCGATCCGCTTTTCTGTCGGATCCTGAACGCACGATCCGATCGTAACTGGTAAATCCGAAGTGGAGATGCTCTCATGAAGATTCACGCCCGTTCCGATGCCACACCGGCCAAAGGTCACGACCGCAAACTGTGGCGGGGACGTTCATGACCGTGACCTTCACCTCCCGCCTGTCGGCAACGAGCACACCGCTCAAGCACGCATGGGAGCACACCATAGGAAGCGGTCATGCGCCGCTTGCACTCCGCGCGGATTGGCAGGAGCAGCTCCGCCGCTGCCACGACGAGCTTGGCTTTCGGCATGTACGCTTCCACGGAATGCTCTCGGATGACATGGGCACGCTCATCGCCCACCAGGACAAACCGCTCTACTCCTTCTTCAACGCCGACCGCATCTGCGACTTCCTGGTGTCGATCGGCATGCGTCCCTTTGTCGAACTGGGCTTCATGCCGGAGATGCTGGCCTCGGGGCCCGAAACCGTTTTTCACTATCGGGGGAATATCACGCCGCCCAAGGATTACGACGCCTGGGGCACGCTCATCCGCAAGCTGGTCGGCCATTGGGTCGAACGCTACGGGATCGCCGAGGTGCGCCACTGGTTCTTCGAGGTCTGGAATGAACCGAATCTCCCCGCATTCTGGACCGGCACACAAGAGGACTACTTCAAGCTCTACGCGCATACGGCGCAGGCGATCAAGTCCATCGACGGGTCGCTTCGTGTCGGCGGGCCGGCGACATCCATGACCGCGTGGGTCGAGGAGCTGCGGGACTACGGCGAGAACAACCGCCTGCCCGTTGACTTCATCAGCACGCACATCTACCCGACCGACCCACTCGGCTTCGAAGGCGCGGACACGGAGGAGCAGCTCGCCAAGAGCCCGCGGGACCTCCTCCGCGACCGGGCCAGACTCGTGCGCGAACAGGCGCGCGGACGCCCCGTCTATTTTACCGAATGGAACATCACCTCCAATCCGCGGGACCACTACCACGACGAGCCGTTTGCTGCGGCCTACGCCGCCAGGATCGTGCTTGAGACGGACTCCTTCGTGGAGGGCTACAGCTACTGGACCTTCACCGACATCTTCGAGGAGAACTACTTTCCCTCGATCCCATTCCATGGCGGGTTCGGTCTGCTGAATCTCCACGGCATCCCAAAGCCGATCTACCGCGCCTTCCAGCTCTTGCACCAGCTCGGCAGCGAGCTGATTCCGGTCGTCGGCTTGCACGCGACGGTCGATGTCTGGGTCGTTCGCAAGAGCCGTTCGATCACGGTGTTCCTCACCAACCACGCCCAGCCGCGTCACCAGGTCGTCATGCAGCGCGTGGACATCCGTTTGACCGATGCCCCCGCGATCCTTGCGGCCACCATCGAGCGCATCGACGAGAACCATGCGAACCCGCGCAGACAGTGGCGCGAGATGGGCGAGCCGGAGTATCTGAGCCGCGCGCAGGTAGAGGAGCTCGAATCTGCATCTCGGCTCGTGAAGGAGCCGTTCGATGTAACCTACGCCGATGGCACTGTCCGCTTCGACGTTGACTTTCCTCCACACGCGATCGCAGCCGTCACGTTGGAACTTACCCCCGAGCCGCCAGGCGGAGGCGCCACCACATCATCGGCGAGTCACCAATGAGAGAGCAGTTGCTCGACCAGCTCCAGCGAGCCGCGTTCAGCAACTTCCGTAAAAAGCGGCGAACCTGCCTGGTGCACGGCTATAGCTGCCATCAGGGCGTCTTCGCACATGACGTCGACAACCTGCTATGTCGTGGATGCCAGTTTCTTCCCGAGCGGTGCGGTGGTCAACCCGGCGCTCACCGTCACGGCGAACTCGCTCTCCGTCGGAGATCACCTGGACGCTCGGCTCGGTAGTTGACCATTCCATGGATTGAGGACTCGCTCGCGGCGGAACTGCCGTGGTTATCCGTCGCGCAGATGGTCGAGGTGGACCGCGCCATGGTCGATGATTACCAGATCCTGCTGATGCAGATGATGGAACTCGCCGGCCGGCACCTCGCGTCGCTGGCTCGCTCGCGATTCCTCTCGGATGCCGGGCCCGAGGCCTCGGTGGTGATCCTCGCCGGTCCGGGCGGCAATGGCGGTGGGGCTCTCGTCTGTGCGCGTCGACTGGCGGGCTGGGATGTACCCGTCACCGTCCTGACCGTAACGCCGGATGAAGGGTTCACGCTCGTGCCGCGGCACCAGATGCGGATTCTGCGGCGACTCGACGTTGCCATCAGTGAGCCAGAGGACACGTTGCCGGCTCAGCCGGCGCTCATCGTCGATGGACTCATCAGCTACAGCCTGCGCGGCGCGCCGCGTGGCCGGGCGGCGGAGTTGATCCGCTGGGCCAATAATGCATCCGCGCCCGTGCTCTCCCTCTACGTGCCATCGGGCCTCGAGGCGTCGTCCGGCGAGCCGTTCGATCCCGCGATTCGTGCGTCCGCCACCATGACGCTGGCACTGCCGAAGCAAGGACTCGGGACGGCGCGCGCGGCGCCGCACGTGGGCGAACTGTATCTCGCCGATATCGGTGTGCCCCGACAGTTGTATCGGCGTGCGCCGCTCAACCTGAGCGTCCCCGACGTTTTCGCCGGCGGTGAGCTTGTGAGGCTGCGATGAGCGTGCTCGAGCCGCTTGCCATTCGATACGGCCGATCGGGCTGCGGCGATGCGGCGTGCGTTCCGGTGTCGACGTTCTGGTTCCTCAGCTCGTCGCGTCTGAAAGTGAAGTCGCCGCGGAGTGCGATGAATTTATTGAGTCCGACTGCAACGCCCCCGCCAGCCGTGAATCCGAGCTTCGAGTCGGCGGTGCCGGCGTCGTGGAGGTCGGTGAGCGCATTGTATCCACCACCTCGAGCACCTATGCTGGAGCTGTGGTTTCCCGTGCTCTGGGCGCCAGCGGACGCGGTGCAACCACGGCAGCGAAGATGCCGTCAATGAAGGCGCGATTGCGCAACATCGAATTTCTCTCTTTGGGGAACGATTCGTCCCTTGATTTGCGCGGATACCCACACGGGTATCGCTTCGCGACGTGAAGCCGTCAGCGTCGCTGAAAGTTCCCGCGAGGCTCGACTCTGCATGCGCGCCTCCTACGCGGGGAACTTCCCAGGGGCGTTCAGGATTGTTCAGTCAGAATGACCGACTTGTCGATTTTCGCCGGGCTCGCGGCCGGAGTGGTCTCGTTCCTCTCGCCATGTGTTCTGCCTCTCGTGCCTGGCGATCTCGCATTCGTCTCGAGCACCGGAGCACCGGCAGCGAGTGAACCTGTGCGTGCGAGGGTGAGGCATTCATTGGAGAGGTCGGCGGTTTCCGTTCCTGGCTTCTCGACAATCTTCATTGAGCTCGGCGCATCCGCGACTCAGATCGGCCCCTTCTCGCGGGCCTGTCGCCCATATTCCATCGGAGTCCTGATCTCCTCCGGACAACTCGCGTTGCTCAGTGCGCAACTCTGCTTCCTGCGCCGCTTCGCGCTGTAGAGTTGCCGCCAGTCGATCTGCGATTGCTGCCGGTGCCGCGGAAACGGAGTGCTCGCACATGAGCAGCAACTCGATGAATGTGGATGCGCTGGACAAGCTCCAGCGAGACACGTTCGAGTATTTCATGAAAGAGAGCAATTGCGACAACGGGATGGTGCCCGACAACACACGCGAGGGCGCTCACGCCAGCATAACCGCCATTGGTTTTGCGCTGACCGCGTACACAATCGGCGTCGAGCGCGGCTTCATCGCGCGTCGTGAGGCCGTCGAGAGGACGTTGACAACGCTGCGATTCTTTCGCGACAGCGAGCAAAGTGAGGACCCCTGCGCTACAGGCAACAAAGGGTTCTACTACCACTTTCTGCACATGGCCAACGGCCGGCGTGCATGGGAGTCGGAGCTGTCGACGATCGACTCCGCGTTTCTCATCGCCGGGATGCTGACATCCGCTACGTATTTCGATGGAGGTTCTGCGGAGGAACGGGAGATTCGCGAGATCGCCGAAGATCTCTACGCAAGGGCTGACTGGAAATGGGCGCTGAACGGTGGCGAGACAGTTTCCATGGGGTGGAAACCGGAGTCCGGGTTTCTGCCCTACCGCTGGGAGGGCTACAACGAAGCGCTCATCCTCTATTTCCTTGCACTTGCCTCGCCTTTGCATCCAATCCCCGCCGAGAGCTACAGGGCGCAGGCGAAAACATACTGCTGGAAAGAACTCCATGGGCAGGAGTTTCTTTATGCCGGGCCGCTCTTCATCCATCAGCTCTCGCACATGTGGATCGACTTCCGCGGCATACAGGACGAGTTCATGCGTGAGAAAGGAATTGACTATTTCGAGAACAGCCGTCGCGCCACATACGCTCAACGACAGTACGCGATCAGTAATCCGCAGAAGTACAAGGGATATAGCGAGCATTGCTGGGGGGTGACAGCGAGTGATGGCCCTGGCCCAGCGCACCTAAGGATCGATGGAGTGGAACGCTCGTTCTTCGACTATACCGCGCGGGCAATCCCCTTTGGGCCCGACGACGGAACCATCGCGCCGTGGGCCGCGGCGGCATCGCTGCCTTTCGCTCCGGAGATCGTGCTGCCCGCGCTGCAGCATTTCACCGACGTCTACCCGGAGATGACCAGCGTCTATGGCTTCAAGTGCAGCTTCAATCCCACTTTCGACGATGGCAATCAGCAGGGACGCGGGTGGGTGTCAAAGGGTTATTACGGCCTGGACCAGGGACCGATAGTGATGATGATCGAGAACCACCGCTCGGAGTTTCTGTGGAACCTGATGAAGAAGTGCCCCCACGTCGTCGCCGGTCTGCGAAGGGCGGGATTCACAGGTGGCTGGCTGTGAGCACGTGTTCCCCTCAACCATGTGCGTGATCGCCATCTCTCCATATCATCTCCTGGCCGCCTCGCTCGCGAGCTGCACTGCGCTCAGGATGCGCTCACGATGCGCTCCTGGGCGGAGGGCATCGGTGTCGGCACCGAGCGCCTGTCGATCAGTGTCGCATGGGAGATGATCGAGGGTCATCCGAAACGTGTCAGCCGAATCCAGCAGACGCTCCACTGGCCCGAGCTCCCCGAGGGGCGAGTGAGTACGGCTGACCGCGTCGCGAAGCTCTGCCCCATCCACGTGTACTTGGCGTGGGCGCAGGCCATGCCATCGCGGTCTTTACTTCGCGTCGATCTGAAGTGGGAGGATCGTTTCGCCCCAGTGCATCACCAGCTCGGCGCGCGTACTATCGACCGCCGGAAAATAGAATCCCAGCGTTTCCATGTGCGATCCCCGTCGCGGAGCTATCTCGAGACGGAGTGCATCCCTTCCCGCCGGGTACGGCGTGTGGAAGACTTCCGCAGCGCGGCTCAGGATGAAGATCCATCGCTCGGTGCCCGGCATGATCCAGATGCTGTATTTGCCGGCCGGCAACGGCTGGCCGTCGATCATGACATCCTTGCTGAAGGAGATCGCCGGCGCCTGATCGGCACCGGGGTTCCAGGGTTCGCCGTATGGCACGAGCGCACCGAACAGCGCGCGGCCGCGCGCGACGGGACGGTTGTACTCGATCGCGATCTCCGCGTGACCGACCATCTGCGTGAGGCTGGCGTGCTGGCTCTTCCTGATCTCCCCGTCCCCGGTGCAGCCGCCCACCGTTATGAGGAGCGGTGCAACGATGAGGCGAGCACGTGGCGAGACTGGAATCAGCATGGTGTCGTCACATCATCATGTCACGACGCATCCCGAGCATGTCCTCGATGCGCTGGCGATGCTGGGGCATGGCTGCCCGAAGCTGTTCACCGGTCATCCCTGCCATCCGGTCCAGGTCCCGTCGCAGATCCCGAACGGCGTTGGTCCACTTCGCCGGTGGCTGCATCTTCATCTCGCGCATCATCTGCTCGCAGTCCGCGATGAGAGCGTTCACCATCTCGCGATTCGCGGGAACGAGTGCCTTGAGCGAATCGGGATTGGTCGTGGCCAGCCGGCGAAGATGCGCCTCGACTCTGGGGGCGAGCGTGTCCTCGTGCATCTCCTGCATGCCCGGCATTCCGCCGCGGGCGGAGTCGCCTCCAGCGGTGGCCGCCCCAATGGTCGCTGGACCGCCGGTGTCCGCCGCATTGTTGCCTTCGTCGGATCGACAGCCAGCGCTCACGGCGAGTGACAGCGCCAGCAGTACAACGTGTGGAACTCCGGACGAGAGTGACATGGCGTGCTCCTGGGTAAACGGGTGGGCGAGGGCAGATTTCATCCAACAAGTCAGCCGGTCCGATGGAAGTTCCCGAGGAAACGTCGGCTGGCCCCTGGCCGCCTCGAAGATCCGGCTCGCGCTGACCGGAACGGGGCGTGGCTGCACGGGTGACGGAACTCTCGGAGAAGTCGTGGACTTGCCTCCGCACACGTTCTCTCCCTGTTGTCACCATTCCCCGCACATCAGTCATGACCCACGACGCTCCGGCACTCGACCAGCCGCTCGATCACAAGTCCACCACGTCCCCTTCGCACTACAATCTCGTGGTCATCGGATCAGGTCAGGGCGGGGGTCCACTGGCAGGCGCATTCGCCCGCGCCGGACACCGAGTGGCGCTCGTCGAGCGCCAACATGTCGGTGGTACCTGCATCAACGAAGGGTGCAGTCCTACCAAGACGATCGTGGCAAGCGCTCGGGTTGCACATCTCGTCAGGCGGTCGCGCGACTACGGCGTCCATGGATCGACCGCGCGCGACCCGGAACGGGATGGCATGCGCGTGGACCTCGCGCGCGTGCGGGAGCGGAAGCAGCAGATCGTGGACAGCTTTCGCAACGGGAGCGAACGGTCGCTCGCCGCCGCGGGAGTGGAGCTCATTCGGGGGCAGGCACGCTTTGTCGGGCAGCGGAGAATCGAGATTTCACCGATGCCCTCAACCGACGCAGGCGACGCCGACCGGACCGCTTCCCGGAGTGTGGCTAGAGCGAGTCACACCCTCACCGCTGACCTCGTGGTCGTCAACACCGGACTCCGCCCGGCGCTGCCAGCCCTCCCGGGGCTCGAGGATGCACCGTACCTCACTTCGACGTCTATTCTGGAACTGACGGAAACGCCCGACCATCTCATTGTGCTTGGCGGCGGCTACGTCGGGCTCGAGTTCGCGCAGGCGTACCGGCGCTTCGGGAGTCGCGTGACCATCGTGCAGCGTGACGTCCAGCTCCTGTCGCGGGAGGATCAGGATGTGGCTGACTCGGTGGCGGCGATCCTGCGCGAGGACGGACTCGGTGTGGAGCTGTCGGCCGAAGCGGTGCGCGTCGAGGCAAGCGGGGGGAGGATTCGCCTCATCTGGCGCGCGCGCGCACTTGATGGAGCGGCAACGACTTCGGACAGCGAGCGCGTCATCGACGGGACCCATCTGCTCGTCGCCACTGGACGCACGCCGAACACCGAAGACCTCGGGCTCGACGCTGGAGGGATCGCGACCGACGAGCGAGGCTACGTGCGGGTCAACGCGCGACTGGAGACGACGGCAGCCGGCGTATACGCAATCGGCGATGTCAAGAACGGTCCCGCATTCACGCACATCTCCTATGACGACTTTCGCATCCTCCGTGCGAATCTGCTCGAGGGTGGCTCGCGGACGAGCGAGAGCCGTCTTGTTCCGTACACCGTGTTCATTGATCCGCAGCTCGGAGGGATCGGGATGACGGAGCGCGAGGCTCGCGCGAGCGGGCGTCGCATTCGAGTCGCGAAGCTGCCGATGAAGAACGTCGCCCGTGCGCTCGAGACCGACGAGACCCGCGGCTTCATGAAGGCAGTCGTCGATGCGGACACGAACGAGGTGCTCGGCGCGACAGTGCTCGGAATCGAGGGCGGCGAGATCGCGACCGTCTTCCAGGTCGCGATGATGGGGAAGCTCCCGTACACCGTGCTGCGGGATGCCGTGTTCTCGCACCCGACGCTGGCGGAGTCGATCAACAATCTCTTCATGGCGATGGACCGCGACGCTTCGTCGGCAACGGCTTCAGCAAAATAGCGGGGCGAGCCCTGCCTGCCCCCAGTCGCTCAGGGGCTCTCGTCCTCGAGCTCCACTCCGAGGCCGAGCGCAATCCGATTGACGAAATTGAAGTATGCGACGACCGCAGCGACGTCGTGGATGCCCCGGGCGTCGAGGCCGGCTTCCCGCAACGGGACGAGATCGGTCTGGGTAACCGCCGCCGGTGAGCGTGTCAGCTTCACTGCATACCGCACGAGGGCGCGCGACCGCGCGCCGAGGGGCGCCATCTCCGGGTTGGCCATGAGCGCGTCGACGAGCGGATCGTCGTGCGCCAGGCGCCGGAGCGAGGCTCCGTGATGGCGAAGTCAGTAGAAGCATTCGTTGGCGTGGGAGACGGCGACGGCAACCATCTCCCGCTCCGTGCGCGTCACCGGTGACCGGCCGAACATCAGCTCCTGGTAGAGACGCAGATGTGCGAGCATGGCCTCCGGGTGAACGCTGTGAATGCCGAGGATGTTGGCGACCGTGCCGCGGCTGCCTGCAACGGCGGCGTACGCGTCCGCCAGCGCGGCGTCGGCTTCGTCGGGGGGAAGGATCGGGATCCAGGACATTAATGTCTGTCGTTGCGAGAAACGGATCGGACAGGAAGGCGAATCATCGTCACTTGCGCTGCGCGTTGAGGCGCCAGTCGTACTCGGAGAACTCCAGAACGAAGCGACCGCTCTCCAGGAGCGAGCGTTCGGGACCAGGGGGAAAGTAGCGCCCCACGAAGCGACCGATCGCGGCCGGGCTGCTGCCGAAATCCTCCTTGAACCAGTTGAAGATGGGGCTCAGCACCACCCTCCGCGCGTCGGCGTCGACGCGATTGCTCACCGGCGTCATCAGCAGGAAATGCCGTGCCTGATCATCGAGCTGTGCGTCGAGCAGATCACCGCGGTATGCCTCGCTCCGGAGGGGCGGGCAGCCGAGCGCGGCACATACCAGCGCGAAGTGGACGCGTGGCTCCCGGAAGATCGGTCGGATGATCCTGTGCTCCACGTCGTCCAGCGAGTACCGCTTGCCGCCGACGCGAACCAGGCGCTCCCGCCAGGGGCCCTTGAGCGAGAGTCCGAGTGTCCGATTGATGTTCCGGATCGACACCCGTTCATCGTGCGCGACAATGAGCGCAATGGTGTATGCATTGTAGGCATTGATCCAGAACGCCAGTTGCTCCGTTCGGGAGAGCGAGGATGGGTCGAACGCGTCGAGGCGATCGAGGTAGCGCCGGAAAGCCGGTGCGCTGGCGAAGGAATCGTAGTCGACCAGTCCCGCGCGAACGTGAATGCTGAGCAGGCTGTCGAAGTCGCGATGGTCGAACGCCGGTTCCGCTGATTGCGCCTGAGGTGCTGTCGCGACGACCGTCAGGAGAGCGATGCCGATGAGCGGGCGCCGCAACGGCCGCTGACAGAACGGTCGCATCATCCGGACGAGGCCTGGCGGCGGCGCGCGACGCGGTGGACGAGCATCGGGATGAACGAGAGCACGATCAGGAGGACTCCCGCGATCGAGACGTTCACGAGCGCTTGCCGACCTGCGCCTTCGACGCCCTGGATCAGGCTGTTTGCGAAGTAGGTGTAGACGGCGGCGCCCGGAACGATGCCGAGGGCAGTCGCAAGCACGTAGTCACGTCGCCTGACGCCGGCGAGCGCAGCGCCGTAGTTGAGCAGGGTGAACGGGACCACCGGGATCAGGCGCAACCGCAGTGTGCCCACGAAGCCGTGCGCCGCCGCAAGCTGATCGAGCGCCTCCGCACGGCGACCGAGAACGGCACGGCATGTCTCGCCGCACAGCGCGCCGGCAAACGAGTAGGCCAGTACGGCGCCGATCGTCGCGCCAAGCCAGTTGAGCAACAATCCTGGTCCGAAGCCGAACAGGGCGCCGCCCGCCAGGGTGAACGCAGTCGCGGGAAGCCCGAAGGTCACTGCGATCGCGTACGCCAGGACGAAGAGCAGCGGCAGATAGCGCACGCGTCGCACCTTCTCGATCGCTGCGGCGAGTGCATCGCGATTCGTGAGCTCAAAGAGACCGAAATGCCAGGCCACGGCCACGGCGACGGCTACCACCAGCAGAAATACCCCAAGCCTGCGGAGCGCGGCACCGCGCTTCGGGGGCGGTTTCAGCGCGTCTGGCGTGCTGGCGAGTGCGGGCTTCAACGTCCTGGTCGACACCAGATGGCCTCGGAGATGGGAGGAGACAGTCCAGGCGTCCGGAGAGGCGACGTCTGACGTCCTGGGGAAGTCCGGAGGTGCGGTCCGAGTTCCCGCATCAGGGTGGCCTGACTCCTGCCAATCGCTCGAGAGAGAGCTATCAGAAGCCAGAGGCCCGCCGGAGAATACCGTCCGGGCGAGGGGGGCGCCATCAACCGGAGCTGCGCAGAATACATGAAACCGAACGACGACAGCGGAAAGCTTCCTGCCGCCGAACGCCCTTTCCGGATCCCTGATTCTTTCCGGCTCGGACCGTCGGCAGTACAACTGTCCCGGTGTGGACTCCAAGTCCCGCGCGCTCATGCTCCGCATGGCCGACCGCCTGCCGCAGGAGTGGGAGATCGACTATGAGGATCTGGGAAACGTCTATCCGCGCGAGCGCATCCAGAGCTGCAACGCGTGCGTGTCGACATCGATGGCGCTCTGCGTTGGGTCGCACCGCCGGGTTCTTCTGCTATGGCGATGAGGGATCCGACGAGATGGACGCGAGCGGACGTCCCCGGAAGCTGCGTCCGCGCGGCCTCAATGGCAGGAACCGGTCCGGCTGCGCGTGCACGGTCTGGAACTCTTCTCGTCTCCCGGGACTTGCCCGCTCACACAGGACATCGCGCGGCCGCAGGGCACCGATTTCGGGAGAGTAGATGGGGAGCTACGACATCATTGTAGTTGGTGGCGGTACGGCCGGGTTGGTCACTGCTGCGGGGAGCGCCGGAATCGGCGCCAGGGTCGCACTGATCGAGCGCGAACGACTGGGTGGCGAGTGTCTCTGGAACGGCTGTGTGCCGAGCAAGGCCCTCATCGCGGCGGCACGCGCCGCACACGACTCGCGCGACAGCGCGCGCCTGGGGGTATGCAGCAGCGCTCCGGACGTCGACTTCGGTCGCGTGATGCAGTGGGTACGGGACGCCCAGGCGCGCATCGCGCCCAACGATAGCCCCGAACGATTCCGCGGCCTCGGCGTGGACGTGATCGAGGGTGAGGGTCGCTTCACCGGCGAGCGGACGCTCAGCGTGGGCGGACGAACGGTGACCGCCAGGCGGGTCGTGGTCGCGACTGGCTCGGCACCGGCAGTGCCGCCGATCGACGGTCTTGTGGACGTTAAATACCATACCAACGAGACCATTTTCTCCCTGCCGCATCAGCCGGCCACACTCCTCGTGCTGGGCGGCGGGCCGATCGGGCTCGAGTTCGCGCAGGCGTTTGCCCGGCTGGGCACGACGGTGCACGTGCTCGAGGCTGCTCCACAACTCCTCCCTCGCGAGGACCATGAACTCGCCTCGCTTCTGGGCGAGCGGCTCACCGAAGAAGGTGTGCACCTCCACCTCGGCGCCACAGTCGTTCGAGTGGAACGCGCCGGTCACGCGGGTAGTGTTCGCAACGGGGGCAGCGACGGCACCCGCGTGCGGATCGTCGCCACGACCGGACCAGGTGGGCGCGCTGGCGAAAGCCTCACGCTCGAGGGTGACGCGCTTCTCGTCGCGACCGGCCGCAGCCCACGCCTCCAGTCCCTCGAGCTGGCGAAAGGGAATGTGGACGCCGGCAAGGGCGGCGTGACCGTGGACGACTCGCTTCGCACGACCGCCGAAGGAGTCTGGGCAGCGGGCGATTGTGTAGGTCCGCTCCGCTTCACGCATGTCGCCGACTACCAGGCGCGGCTCGTCATCCGAAATGCCTTCTTTCCATTTCACGGCAAGGCGGACTACTCGGCTGTGCCGTGGGTGACTTTCACCGAGCCGGAGCTCGCCCACGTGGGGCTAACGGAGGAGGAGGCACGGCAGGCCCACGGAGATCGGGTGCGCGTGTGGCGCCGCTCATTCGCCGACGTCGACCGGGCGATCACCGACGGGCAGACTCACGGTCTGGTGAAGCTCGTGACCACTCCTCGCGGGAAGATTCTGGGCGGTCACATCCTCGGTCATGGCGCCGGCAACATGATCGGCGAGATCACCCTCGCGATGAAACACGGTATCTCGGCCACGGCGCTCGGCAACACCATGCACCCGTACCCGACATACCCCGAGGCGATCAGGCACGCAGCGGATGCATTCACCAAGTCACGGTTCTCGGGTGTCGTGAAGCAAGCCGTGAACTGGTACGTGCGACGATAGGCGCGCTGATCGATCGGGAGGAACCCATGCTGAACGAGACACCCATGAACTCCGCGCTGTTCCGTCGGATTCTCGTCACCGTCATCGTCGCGGCCACCATCGCGGGTGCAATGCCAGCACGAGCCCAGGAGGTGGCCCAACTGAGTGGGGTGGTCCGCACCCAGAGCGGGCGGCCGATCGTCGGTGCGCGCGTTCAGCTCTCGCCTGGCGATCTCACGGCAGAGACAGGCTCGGTCGGACGCTTTTCCCTCCGTGTGCCGTCCGGAATCGCCACGACTCTCGTCATCCGGCACATCGGATACGTGGCCGTCACGATGTCGGTCGCGTCCATCCGCCCGGGGGAACACCGGCAAATCGGTGTCACGCTCGCGAGCCTCGCACGGCTTGATGTCGTGACGGTGGTCGCCGAGCGCGGACGTCCGCTCGTCAACACGCGCGACGCTGCCACCGGGGGCACCGTCGAGCGCGTCGAGCTTCAGCACCTGCCTACCGACGCGCGTGATCCGATCGCTCTGGCCTACAACATTCCCGGCGTCGCACAGGGCACGGGATTCTTCGGCGATGCGCCCAGACTGACGGTCGCAGGCGCCAACGGTCTCTACACCCAGTATTCGCTAGATGGGCTCGAGAACAACGAGGGCTTCCTCGGCGGCCCCCGGGTCGAGGTTCCGCTATCGGCGCTCTCCCGCTTCAGCGTGCTCGCCACGACATATGGGGCGGACTTCGGCAGATCCTCGAACGGCGTCGTGAACATGGAGACGCGCGCTGGCGGCGACCGATGGAGCGGCGAGGCATTCGTCTACAATCGGCCAGGGATTCCCGTGGACGCACGCGCCGCCGTGGTCCCGCGAGGGCAGGACCCCGGCGACTTCCGCCGCGCACAGGAGGGCTTCCGTCGAACGCAGGCCGGTGTCGTCGGCGGTGGGCCGCTGCGCGTGAACGCGGAGGCTCGTACCGGTACCTACATCTTCGGTGCGCTGGAATACACGCACGAAAACGAAGACCGGATCGCGTCCACCGCGCGTGCCACATTTACCGGACGCGAGGTGCGCACGACCTGGAAGGGATTCGGGCGAGTGGACCACGGGTGGAGCCCCACGCAGACGACGACGTTCCGCGCCGCGGCGAGCGGCGTCGACCGCGAGGGTCGGGGCAGCGGCATCGTCGCGCCGGAGGCGGACATCACCGTTCAGCGCATCGGCACGGCGAGCGCGCTCGTGCACCGCTCTGCACTTCGGGACGGACGCGCAAGCAATGAAGCGAGCGTCCAGGTCGGCACGTTTCGCTGGAACTTCCCCCCGGCCCGCTCGGACTTCTCGCGCCCGCAGGTGACCATCCGCCAGGTGCAGGGAAGTGACACGGTGGATGTCGGCGTCGTCGGGTCGAGCAACTTCGTCTTCGACGAGCGCGAGGCGCAGGTTCAGCTCAAGAACGTCTTCGAAACGACACTCGGCGGTCGCTGGGCGCAGCATTCGCTACGAATCGGTGCAGACGCATGGAGGTCGTGGTTCACACTCACCGCGTCGAGCACGAATCCCAGTGGCTCGTACGTGGTGCTCGATGAGGGCAACATCCCGCGCCAGGGCGATGAGCGCTATCGCTTCGCCGACATCCCGACCGACGTGCGCGTTCTCGCCTACACTGTCGACGCGGCGCAGAAGCAGGTCGACCTCTCGCAGACTCTGGTGGGTGCGTTCATCGAGGACCGCTGGCGTCCGACGCCGTCCCTGACGATCACCGCCGGGCTGCGCTGGGACTACGACGACCTCACGAGTCGTGGCAACAGTTCGCCGGATCTGGACAACCTGCAGCCGCGTGTGAGCATCAACTGGATTACCGGGCCGGCGACGGTTCTGCGCGCCGGTGCCGGACTCTACGCGGGGAAATTCCCATACGCCATCTACTCTGACGCCATTCAGTTCGGTCCGAACGGCAATCAGACGGTGACCTTCCAGGGGAGCGAGGCGCCGGCCTTCCTCCAGGGGCCGCGCACGGCCACGCTCGACCGGTCGACGCTCCCGCCGGGCGAGGTCCGCGAATTGTTTGCCCTTGGGCTCGAGCAGCCCATGAGCCGCCAACTGTCTGCCGGGATCCAGCGACAGCTGGGCGCGCGGACTGCACTCTCGCTCGAGGCGGTGTGGGTCGATACGCGAAATCTGCCACGGTCGTGGGACCTGAATGCCAGCACGCGAGGCATCGGTCCGGCGGACACGGTGTCGCTCCCGCCCTCAGCGGGCGACGAGTTCCGCCCGGTGGCGCCGGTGCCTGGTGGATTTCGCCGCCGCACCACGAGCGAGAGCGGGGGGCGCTCGACCTATGGCGCCCTCTTCTCGACACTGCGTTACGATGCGGCGCGCGCGCTCGTACTGGACGCGAACTGGGTCTGGTCACGCTCGCGGAACGACACCGAGGACATCAACTTCAACGCGACGCAGGGAAACCGCTTCGATCTCGAATGGGCGGACGCGGTGAACGACCGGCGCCACAAGATCACGACGCGAGCGACCTACACCGGTATTCGCCGGCTGACACTCGCCGGCATCGGTGATTTCCAGACGGGGACACCGATGAATCGTATCGCGTTCTTTCGCGACCTCGACGGCTCGGGAGATACCTTCGGCAACGGCTTTCTCGGCAATCAGGATCGCTTCTCCGGCGTCCCTCGCAACGGCGAGCGGCTGCCAAGTGCATTTCTGGTGCACGCGAGCGTGGCGTATGCAATCCCGATGGCGTCACAGGGGCGGCGGATTCTGGAGATGCGTGCCGATGTATTCAACGTGTTCAACCACGTGAACACGAGCGGCGTCGCCAACGGCATTCCCGGCGGCGGCTCCCGCACACAGGTGGGCCGGCCCGGTGACCCGATCGTCATCGCCAACGCCGGCGCACCACGGCAGATCCAGTTCTCGGCGCGCTACGCGTTCTGAACCGATGCGGCAGCTCCTGCGCGCGCGCCAAAACATTGCGATCCGCGTCATCCTGTCGATGGCGGCAGTGGTCGCGTGCGCCGGAGACGATGCCGCGAGACCGGGCGGCGCAGGCCAGACGGCCATCGATTCGCTGGCGCGACTGCCGTGGGATAGCGTGATCGCGCGCGCCCGCGGGACCGACGTGGTCTGGCGAATGTGGCGCGGTGATCCGTCCATCAACGCGTACGTGGACGGGTGGGTCGCGCCGAGGCTGCGGGAGGGCTACGACCTGCGGCTCCGCGCCGTGGAGGGACAGGGGCCCGAGATCGTGAACCAGTTGGTAGTGGAGCGTGAAGCGAGCGGCCGCGCGGGGACAGCGAGTCTCCTGTGGATCAATGGTGAGACGTTCTCGAACTTGCGTCGCGAGCGATTGCTCGCCGGCCCCTGGGCGGGGCGCCTTCCGAACGCGGTCTACGTCGACAGCGCCTCTCCGATCGTCATGCGGGATTTCGAGCAGGACCCGGCGGGCTACGAGAGTCCATGGGGCCGAGTGCAGTTTGCGCTCATCTACGACTCGCTTCGAACGCCGAATCCACCACGGACCTTCGAGGAACTTGGTGTCTGGGTCCGTGCGCACCCGGGGCGCTTCACACACGACCAGGGTTTCACGGGGATGACGTTCCTCAAGATGCTGCTCTACGCCCGCGCTGGTGGCGTGGAGCGGCTTCAGGGTGGTTTCGACTCGACGCGATACGAGACAGGACGCGCCGCGGTGCTGGCATGGGTCGATTCGCTGCGACCATTCTTCTGGCGCGCTGGCGCAACCTATCCACTGGACGTCGCGACGATGCATCGCCTGTTCGCCAACCGGGAGATCGACTTCAGCATGTCGAACAATCAGAACGAGGTCGTGACGAAGGTCCGGCAGGGCATCCTGCCTGCCAGCTCGCGCGCGCTGCTGCTCCACGAGGGCACCATCGCGAACGCACACTTTCTCGGAATACCGGTCAACGCGCCGAATGCCGCCGGCGCCATGGTTGTCGCCGACTTCCTGCTCTCTCCGGAGGCCCAGCTCGAGAAGCAGCGACCCGATGTGTGGGCGGACGGCACGGTGCTGAACACGGCACGACTGCCTGCCGAGTGGCAGGTCCGTTTTGCCGAGCTCGAGGATGATCCGCGCCGGATTCCGCACGATTCGCTGGCGAAGTATGCGCGCCCGGAAATCTCCCCGCGCTATCACGAACGCCTCGCCTCCGACTGGAGGAAACACGTTCGGGCCGGCACGCGGTGAGAAAAGCGCGGCGATCAAGCCACCGCGATATGCGAGCGCTCGCTGCCGCCGCACTGGTCGCGGCGCCCGTCGCGGTCGGCATACTGTACGCAGCGGCGGCGAGCATCGGGCTGGTGGGCGCTGGTGCATCGGGCGCCAGCCCGGAGCGCCTGCTGCGTGTGCTGGCCGATCGCGTGACATGGGCCGGGCTGGGCTTCACGCTCCGGGTCGCTGCCATGTCGACTGCGCTCGCGACCGTCGGCGCCGTCGGCGTCGCGATCATCTTCCGCAGCAATGCGCCGCTGGACCGCGCCGCGCGCGCTCTCGCCGCCCTGCCGCTTCCAGTGCCGCATCTGGTTGCCGGCATGCTCGGTGTGTGGGTCCTTGGCCAGAGCGGACTGCTCGCGCGCCTCGCCGTCGGCGCGGGATTGATCGACGGGCCCTCGCAGATGCCGGCGCTCATCTATGATGAGCTCGGGCTGGGGCTCGCCCTCACGATGGCATGGAAGGAGATGGCGTTCCTGTCCATCGTCGCCACCGCGCTGCTGGCGACGCAGGCGGCCACGGTCGAAGAGACCTCCCGCACACTCGGCGCCGGGCCCTGGGACACCTTTCGGCGGGTGACGTGGCCACTGCTGTGGCGCGGGCTCCTCCCCGCGGTCACCGCCGTATTTGTCTTCGTCGCGGGGAGCTACGAGGCGGCAGCGCTTCTCGCGCCGAGTGATCCCCCTGCGTTGCCCCTCCTGGTCCTCGAACGCGCGGCTGACCCGGATCTGGCACGGCGGGGCGACGCATACGTCGTCAGCCTTCTGCTGCTCGCCATCGGTGTCATTGCGGTGCTCGCGCACGAGGGCACGCGGGCACGCTGGGAGCCGCTCGGCGAATGAGCGCCTCGGTCGCACCGCTGGACGAGCGGGGCCACGTGATGGCGATCGCGCGTGCCTCACTGCTCGTCGGACTGTTTGCGATCTCCGTCGGCCCACTCGTGATGCTTGCGATCTGGGCCACGAGCGGGCAATGGCTTTTCCCCGCACTTCTGCCGGCGACGCTCACTCTCGACGGATGGCGCAACCCGGGCGCCAGCGCGCTGGGACACGCGCTCGGGACGAGCGGCGCTCTGGCTGTAACCACCGGCGTGGTCGGATGCGCGCTGGCGCTGCCAGTGGGCCGCGCGCTCTCGCGGCTCAGCGGATGGCGTCGGCACGCGGCGGCGGCCGCAGTCTTCCTTCCCGTCGCGGCGCCGCCGCTGGCCCTCGGCACCGGTCTCCAGGTAGTCGCGCTCTCGGCTGGTCTCGGCGGTACCGCCGCGGGCGTGCTGCTCGCGCACCTCGTGCCGACTGTCGGGTACTTGTCGCTCTACTTTCTCGGGACCTTCACCCTGTTCGACGCACACGCGGAAGCGGAGGCACGCACGCTCGGGGCAACTCCGTGGCAGACCTGGTGGCGGGTGACGATACCACTCCTCCGCCGGCAGATTGGTGAGGCGATGGCGATCGGATTTCTGATCTCCTGGACACAATTCGCTCTGACACTCGTGGTCGGAGGGGGCGCTGTGCGCGCGCTTCCGCTCGAGGTGTTCGCGATGGTTCGCGCTGGCCAGGACCGCGCGGCAGCGATCGGTGCACTGCTGCTCATCCTTCCGCCCGTGGCGGCGCTCGCCTGGCTTCGCTGGGCGGCGCGACGCACCGCTGTGATTCCCCTGTGATCGACGCAGCAAGGGAGGCCGCGGATGCGCCGTCGCTTGCGGTCGAACGGATGCGCATCCCGTTCGGGACGGGGCCCGGTCTCACCGACATCTCGCTCTCCGTCGCCCGTGGCGAGCGGCTTGTCGTCGTCGGCCCTTCCGGTGTCGGCAAGACCACGTTGCTTCGTGCGGTCGCCGGATTGACGCCGATCGACGCGGGCCGTGTGAGCATTTCAGGACGCGATGTGACGAGGCTCCCACCCGAGCGACGCGATGCCGTGTACCTCCACCAGACGCCAGTACTCTTCGCCCACCTCTCCGTGGGGGAGAACGTCGCGTTCCCGTTGCGCGTGCGAGGTCAGCGTGGCGACGCCGTGCAGCGCCGGGTACGAGAGGCACTCACCGCTGTGCAGCTCGATGGATTCGAGGGGCGGACCGCGCAGTCCCTGTCCGGCGGACAGCGGCACCGCGTGGCGCTCGCCCGCGCAATCGCCGCGCGCCCTGCCGCTCTGCTTCTCGATGAGCCGCTGTCCGCGCTCGATCCGTCGCTACGGGACGACGTTCGTATGGCGATCGCGGCGGCGCAGGCGGATTACCAGCCGGCCATGCTCCTCGTGACCCATGATCTCGACGATGCAGGTCTCCTTGGTGATCGCATGGCTGTTCTGCTCGACGGTGAGATCGCGCAGGTCGCGCTCCCCGCCGCCGTGTTCGCGCGACCGGCGACTCTCGGCGTCGCCCGGTTCCTCGGCATTTTCCAGGAAGTGCCTGGACGCGTCCAGGCGGATGGATCGGTGACGTGCGCGCTCGGCGTGGTATCGAGCCGCACCCCCATTCCCACGGGTAGACCTGTCACCGTCACCTTTCGCGCCGAGTCGCTTGATGTCGCCGTTCCGGATCGATCGGCGGAGGCCCGTAACCGGACACCGGCGACTGTGGTCGGGATGCGCCATCGCGCGCGCGGAACGACTGTCGTGCTGCGGCTGGAGGGGGACTCACACGGCGGCGAGCTCGAAGCAGCCGCACGTCGCGAGCAGCGGTGGGCGCCAGGCGACGCGATTCACGTCGCTCTCGACCCATGCGGCGCGATCGTCTTCCCCGTCTGATGCGGACTCGCTGATGCTCGACGAGTTCCTGCGCCCCGTGAAGGAGCGCCTGTTCGCGCCACTGGCACTCGCGATGGGCCGGCGAGTTCACCCGATGGCGGTCACCATCGGGGGCTTCGCCTGCGGTGTCAGTGCTGCGGTACTCGCCGCGCGTGGAGCCTTCGGTGCAGCGCTCGCCTTGTGGCTCGCGAACCGCATCCTCGATGGCCTCGATGGAACGCTTGCGCGCACGCAGGGGAGGCAGAGCGACATTGGCGGCTATGTCGACATCGTGCTCGACTTCATCGTCTATGCAGCGATTCCGCTGGCGCTCGTCGCCGGGGCGGCAAGCCTTCCGACGGCGGTCGTGGCGCTGGCCATGGTCGGGAGCTTTTACGTCAATGCCGCGTCCTGGATGTATCTCGCGGCGATCCTCGAGCGGAAGGGCGCCGGCGCGCGAGCGCGCGGCGAGCTCACGACAGTCACAATGCCCCGTGGATTGATTGGGGGTGCCGAGACGGTCGTCTTCTACACGCTCTTTCTTATGTTGCCGCGCTTTCTGCTGCCGTTGTTCGCGATCATGACGGTCCTCGTGCTCGTGACGATTGTCCAGCGTCTGGTCTGGGCCGCGCGTCGACTGTGATGGATCAGATGCTGGGCGGTGCGACCGAGCCGGCGTTCTTGCTCGCGTCGAGATAGGCAACCCAGAATCGCTCGGCCGCATCGGTCCAGAGCCGTAAGATGCGGAAGCCGGCGCTCGTGACGAGCGCGTCCAGTGCCGCCTCATCGTACTTGTAGGAGCTTTCCGTCCAGATCGTCTCCCCGGCATCGAACGTGATGCGTTCGCCGGCGATGTGTACCGTCTGCCGGCCGAGGCTTGCGAGGTGCATCTCGACACGACTCGCGCTTGCGCGAAAGAACGCGCGATGGGCAAAGCGCTCGAGATCGAAATCAGCTCCGAGCTCGCGATTCAACCGATGGAGCATGTTGAGGTTGAACGCCGCAGTGACTCGAGCGGCATCATCATATGCAGCCTTGAGTGTCGCCGCATCCTTCCGCCGGTCCACCCCGAGCACCAGCGAGCCGGCTGGGCCGACGGTGCGCCGGATGCGATGCAGGAACGCGGCTGCCTCGGTGGGATGGAAGTTCCCGATCGTCGAGCCGGGGAAGAATGCGAGGCGGGGGACGCCGGACGGGAGCGCTGGCAGGTGGAGCGGGCGGGTGTAGTCAGCGCACAGGGGCCGTACGTCGACATGGGGGTACCGGGCAGCAACTTCAGCCGCCACGCGCGCGAGCTGGCGGCCGGAGATGTCGATTGGGACGTAGGCTGCCGGCCGGTCGAGGCCGTCGAGAAGGAGACGTACCTTCACTCCCGCACCGCTGCCGTACTCGATGAGGGCGGCGCGCGGGCCAGCGAGCTCCGCAATGTCGCTCACGCGCCGCTCGAGAATCTCGAGCTCTGCCCGTGTCAGGTAATACTCGGGCAGCGCAGTGATCCGTTCGAAGAGCTCCGCACCACGCGTGTCGTAGAAGAGTTTGGGTGGCAGCGTCTTCAGGTACGCGAGGAGCCCGCGGAGCACCTCGTCGCGCAACGCCAGGTCAACGTTTCCTGCCCGGACGGACGCATTCGGCTGAGCCATGCCGGGACGTTCGGACGGGGCCGTCACGCGCGCTTCTCCCGGCCCTTGCTGCTGGCAACAACATCGCCATCGGCGAGGCGGATGCCCGAGAACTGCCACCGCGCGTCCGAGGGGAAGAAGTTGCGATAGGTGGCGCGCGCGTGCGAGCGCGGCGTGGCGCATGAGGCGCCCCGCAGGACCCACTGGTCGGCCATCCACTTGCCGTTGTATTCCCCGATCGCGCCTGATGACGGACGGTAGTTCGGGTATCCCGTGTAGGCGCTTTGCGTCCACTGCCAGATGTCGCCATAGAGCTGCTGGAGCGAACCGCTTTCCGATGCCAGCCCGGGGTGGAAGCGCTTCGCCTCGACGAATCGGCCATCGACCGGCAGGTCACGAGCAGCCACTTCCCACTCGAACTCCGTGGGCAGTCGATGACCCGCCCATCGCGCGAAGGCCTCCGCCTCGTAGTAGCTCACGTGGCAGACGGGATCCGCCAGCGCCGCGCCGGCGAGCGCGCGGGTACCTCCGAGCGTGTATTCCATCAACTGCCCCTCTGCGTCGCGTTCCCAGTAGAGCGGACCGCTCCAGTCACGGTCGCGCACTGTCGCCAGCCCCCGCCGAGAGCCACAGCTCCGGTTGGCGGTAGCCGCCATCCTCGATGAAGGCGAGGTACTCCCCGTTGGTGGTGGCGCGGGAGGCGAGCCGAAACGATTCGAGGTAGACTCGGTGCCGAGGTCCCTCATTATCGTATGCGAATTCAGGCCCGTCGTGCCCGATCCAGTGCACGCCTTCGGCGACGGTGTGCCAGCGGATTGAAGGAACTTCGCCGGTCAACCCGGGAGTGCGCTGGTCGTAGGCAGGCCGAAGCGGATTCGTCCAGAGCACGTGCTTGATATCAGTGACGAGCAGTTCCTGATGCTGCTGCTCGTGGTGGAGCCCGAGCTCGATCAGGGCCGCGGCGGGGTGCTCGCTGTCGCCACCCATGCGCGTGATCAGCCGCTGCATCGCGTCGTCCACGTGCCGCCGGTACGTGAACACCTCCGCCACTGTCGGGCGCGTGACCAGGCCGCGCTTCGCACGGCAGTGCCGCTCGCCGGCCTGCACGTAGTACGAATTGAAGAGAAACGCATAGCGCTCATTCGGCGAGCGATATGACGGATCGTGTTCCGCAAGCACGAAGGTCTCGAAGAACCAGCTCGTATGCGCGAGATGCCATTTGGTCGGGCTGACGTCGGCCATCGAGCTGACGACGTAATCCTCGACTTCGAGCGGGGCACAGAGATTTTCTGTCTGCTGGCGCACGGCTGAGTAGCGCTCTGCAAGCGCGAGCGTGTCGCCGGCCGACTCGTCGAGAGTTCGGCGTTCGAGTGGGGAACGCAGCTGAGAGCTCGCCATGAATGCTGACCTCGTTGTTGTGCTGCGACCGGCAGAGCTACATCATGCCGCGATTCACCCGTGCCATGGTATCACGTCGCAGTGTGGGAAAGCGTCCGTCCGTTTGCCTTCGGAAGCAGGCGATATGAAGCAGGCGATATACGGGTGGATCGAGGCAATTCACGAACCACGTGGATCGTTCCCGGCACTGTCCGTAGCGACGGCCTCCGGATTCAGCGTGGCGCGGCGCGTTGAGTCACCAGATGCGCGATGGCGCACGGCTGGTGCTGCCCGCGGCGTGCGCGCGAATCGGGAGCGTGCCCGAGGCACCGCCTTGCCGGGAGGGAGGCCACTCCTGCATTGCACCGCCGTCGAGTGCCCGTCTGATACTGTTGGCTCAGCCAAGGCCTAGTGCAATCGTCAGGTCGCCAGTGCGCAGGCGGTAAAAAACGCTCTTTCCTTCCACTCGGGATTGTCCGATCACGCCCGCTGTGGCGAGACGTTGAACCAGCTTGCTCGCTGCAGGCTGGGTGATTGTGCCGATCGCCTGCACCGCATCGGCGACGCGGAACTCTGCCGCGTGTGTTTTCCCTGCGTAGATCGCAGTGAGGTACCGTGCGTCAACCTCGCCGATACGCTTGACCAGCTCGGACCAATAGCGAGGGGCCATCAGGGTTACGAGCTCGGCCGCGCCGAGGGGCGTGCCAGGTGCCGTGATGGCGTGATGCTGCACTGCGCGACTGAGAAGGCGCAGGAAGTTCCGGAGGTCACCGCGGTAGCGCTGGTACAGCGCGGCCGCAACCGTGGGCTCCACGGGAGGGGTGAGTTGTCTTCCCCGTCGGAGGTGCTGGTAGCGGCGATGCAACACCTCGGCGATGGCCTCGGCGGGTAGCGGCTCGAGGTCGATGGCGAAGGGAATGATCCCTCCCACCTGCTCCGTCGTGCGAAAGATCCCCTGCTCGATGTCATCGGTGCCGACGAACAGCCAGTGGCTGTAATCAGTCAGGAAGCTGTCGCGGAGGTTCTGGACGAGCGAAGCAGCCGCTACGACATCGGCGCTCGTGAGGTTCTCGAGGTTATCGACGTGGATCAGGATGTGTCGCGTTCCATCTGCCGAGAGATAGGCGACTGCGTGTGCGAGCTCGGCGTCGAGCGACAGTTCGTCGACCTCGGCTGGAATGCGTCCGCGCTCCCGCTGCACGCCGACGCTCGCGACCGTAATGCCACCGGCAGTGGTGTCCTCGCCCTCTACCAAGTGCCCTACCCGGCGCCAGAACGCATCCTCTCCTCGCGCCTCCCTTGAAGCAAGCTTCGCCGTCTTCTGCGCGAGTCCCGACGCTGGGGCGTGCGTCGCGCGAATCTGCAGGAGCACTCGCAGCACTTCGGCGCAGAACTGACGCGGGGACATTCCCGGACGGATCCTGACGGGTTGCTCATGCGTGAGCACACCCTGTTCGGCCAGGGCGACCTTGAGACGGTTGACGAAGCTCGTCTTCCCGACTCCAGCGGGTCCCTGAATGATCGCGCGAGAGCTCGAGCTGCCAATGACCTGACCGCCGAGAAGTTGGACCTCCTCGTCACGCCCGACGAAGAGGCTGATCGGGCGGGCGGCATCGTCACTCGGCGAGAGCGGCGCCTGGAAGAATGGGTCATCACTCAGACCGTACGGCGTCCAGGGGCTCGCTATGGGAATCGAAGGCATCAGCTCATGTCATGGAGAGCCCGTTCCAGGTCAGTCAACTGGGCAGGGACAGGAGCCCAGCGGCATCATAGCCATGATAACCAGCAGGACGTCAATCGGTTATCACGGCTATCATAACCCGTTCAGTGGCTGCTGTCTATGATAACCATCATAACTGGCATCTCTGCGCAGCCTAGGGTTTTCCCGGACTTCCGGAAGGCGCCACTCGCTCGCGAACCCCAAGCGAGCACCGGGTCGTAACCGTCGACGTTTGCCGGGCGCCCCGACGCGCCTACTCGACCTCCTCATGAGTGACGGACCGCATGAGCACGTCCACTGCGAGCCAGAGCAGCCTGGATACCGGAAGCAAAAACGGCCGGTAGACGATTCACGCACCTGGATTGGCCGGATCACTGGATGCTCGGCGCAGTGGTTTGATATGCGAAGCACGTCTGTCGCCGTGCACCTTGTGGGTACAGTAGCGCAACCGCTGCACAGCGACACCGAGGACCGAGGCGCGACATGCGTAAGCGACCGATCCCACGAACCATTCTCGTTGTGGACGACACGCCGAGTGTGCGCATGGTCATCGCTCGAGTGTGTGCGTCGAACGGCTATCGCGTCGCCGAGGCGACCGACGGCGACGATGCCTTGCGATCGGCCAGAGCCTTGTCCGGCGCAATAGACCTTGTCGTGACCGATGTGGATATGCCCGGGCTGAGCGGTCTCGAACTCGCGACCGAGCTCCGTCTCATGCTGCCGCGGTTGCCGGTGTGTTTCGTCTCCGGTCGCGAGCTACCTGCCGGCGCTCTCGCCGACGCGGAGAAAGCGGGCAGCACAGCGTTCCTGATGAAGCCGTTCGATCTGGCGGAACTTCTCCTGGTGATTCGTTCGCTGCTCAGGAATCAAGGAGTCCGCGAAGGTAGTCCGCGCCTGTACTGCGCAGACGAGCGCATCGGTCGCGCACATCCGCTCGCCGCTGCACGCAAGAGCCGCCGGGCTGCTTCAGGGGTCTCGCGCGTTGCAGGGCGGGACCGGGTAGCCTCTACGGAGAGCAACACACCGTTTCAAGCTCCGCTACTGACAGCAATCGCCAGCCAGTCGGGAAGGTCGTCACTCTGCGGACCATGGGCGCTTCAACCGACACACTCCGACATCCGGTGAATGTCATCG
Source organism: Gemmatimonadaceae bacterium (assembly GCA_046261975.1). Taxonomy (GTDB): domain Bacteria; phylum Gemmatimonadota; class Gemmatimonadetes; order Gemmatimonadales; family Gemmatimonadaceae; genus JBHENQ01. The sequence continues at coordinate 47,308 of JBHENQ010000059.1, forward strand.
AGAACCAGTTATGGCAATGTCGCTCCACTCCAGACACTCAGAGTGTCAGGATTCCGCGCTTCTCGTAGATGCTCTCCGGCTCTGCGCGCCACACACTCCACTGATTGGGATCTCGGATGCTCTGATGGATGCGCAGGTCGAGCCGACAAACCTCTCGTACTCGCTCTTCGGAGAGCCGCGTACCGACTGCGATCTCCGTCGTTGACAAATGGGATTCTCCTGGCTCATCAAGCGTGTTTCGAACGAGCCACTGGTAGACCAACTCTCTGTGACGTCTCGCGGACAGAAAGCGCGCTATGCTTGAGCACGTCCCATATAGTATCGATCACTTGGCGCCCTCCCTAGAGTTCAAGCGGGTCGTCCTGGCGTACGACCCGGACCCCAGCCAGTGTGAGATTCAAGAAGTAGAATGACCCCGCTTCGTCCGTCCCGGGTCCCTCGCCTTCCGCAAGCGGCACCCTAACGCTGGCCCGTCTCGCGGAGTGGCAGGCTACCTGTCGCACTGAAGCCAAGGGCTGTGAGACCCGAGCTCTCACGTTCGCTCTTGGAAGCGAAGCGCGCCGGCGCGCCGAGTGGGACGCGCTCGGTTGGAGATTCTTGGCTGGGCTACTGGCTGGACTCGTTGCGGGCTACGCATCGCATCTCGTACTCGACGCAGGGACGGCGAAAGGCTTGCCGCTCCTTGGATGACAGCAGTTTCGACGCCGCTGACGTTGAAGCTCACCTCTTTGGTTCTCTTCGGAGAGGAAGCCGAACGCGGGCGACTTCCAGCGGTCGATGTGGGCGGGTTCCTCGTCCCCGGAGAGGAACCGAGCCCTTCCTTTTGCCTGGGGAAGAAGGAACAGAGCAATGGGCACGCAACAGGCCGACAAGAAGCCGGACCCGCAGCCAGACCACGGCAAGGATCACGACGATCACAAGCCGAAGCCGAAGCCGGTACCGCCTCACACCCCGTCGAGCGCAGGGTGATGAGTCGGGATCTCGAAGAGCTGAGACTCTTTCACCCAGACGCAGTGGTGACTGAGATCAGCTCCTCGAGTTTCCCGCATCTAATGATCCGTCTTCCAGTCGGGCTATTTCAGGATCTGCCCTTTCGAGCGGAGCTCAACCTCGAAGTCCCGCTAGTGTCTCGTAGTCAGCTCCGCCTGCCGATTCTCGGCACGGACTACGGAGAGATCGGGAGTCGGCTGGTACGGTGGTACGGACCAACGCAGTTCTATCACATCCATCCCTGGTTCGAGCGTCATGGTTACGCCGAGCCACTGGTTCCAGACGTTCGGGCTTGGGCCCGGTGGGTAGGTGGGCCTGTTCACGGAACTCCAATCGAGTCTCACCACCAGAATCCGGACGGTGGAATCTGCGCATGCAAACCGGCGGATTGGATCCTACGTGTCAATCCGCTCGTCGACTTCGTCGGAATGTGCATCAGCTGGATCGGGAAGACGCTCCACGAGCGGGAGCTAGGCTTCTATCCCGGACCGCAGCACTACGGCGCCTGGAGGCGCATCGAGCGAAATCGCCCCGACGAATTCTGCGGCTGTGGCGAGGGCAACAAGCGATATCGCGATTGCTGCCGCGAAGCTGACCAAGAGCAGACACCCTTCCAAACTTTGGGCTGATCGGTGTGCGTCTACGCGAGCGTACTACGACGAACTCACGAGGCAACGCAGGCCAGCCTCGCTGCCATCGACGCCGATCCTTATGCCGGTGCGGACGACTTCTACAGAGGAGCAGGAGAGATGATCACCGTCTCGATCGGGGGTATGAGTGTTCCAGTGGAGAAAGCGGGCGAAGGATGGATCAACCAGATGATTGTCGAAGCAAGGAAGAATGGCGCGGCCGTATGCATTCGAGTGAGCGTGAACGTCCCCGGTGCACAGGTGGGACTCTCCACTCCAGGATGTGGTGGTGGCGGCGGGGGCGGTCGGATGCCAAACGATACGGAGCGTCGGATTATCGAAGCCTGGAACCGGCGCGGCTTGGGTCAGGGAAGCATCCACCCTGGTGAACTGAGGGCATTCCTGAATGAGTTATCGCGTCTCACCTGATGAGCAAACTCCGTGGCTCACATCGGTAAGAAGCTTCTCTAGTGGAACTGAAGCCCGATGTGCACTAGGGATTCCCGGGAGTGTTGGATGCAGGCTGAGACGTGGCATTCCGACAATACGCAATTGAGAATACGTTCCGCAGAGTGCCAAACTCGCGGGTAGACTCGCGGGTGAACTCGCGGGTGCTGGGGTCAGATCGTGTCAGATTGCGGGAGACACCACGGAGGTTAGGGTAGGTTTTCGCCGGGTTAAGCGAGTTCGCGGACGTTCACGGATGTAGTGGCCGCTTCCTGAAAATCCGCGTGTCGGCGGTTCGATTCCGTCCCTGGCCACTAAGAAGGGCAACAACTTGGAGGACTTCACGCCATCGGGCGGGAAGCATGTCGCGGGACTTTTCGCGGGGCTGCTTTGGCGCCCGATGGCGTTTCAGGTTGTGATGGCCTATGCGATTGGACCACCACTACGAGGTCATCGCAGCGCGTCGGGTCGCAACCGACACTAGGCCATAGACAAACCGGCCTTTACGCGCGGCCAGAACGCGAAGTGGAAGCGGGTGAAGGCGTCCTTCGCGAGACGTTTTCCCACCACTCCTGGTCTTCCTGCGCTTCGAGCGTCACATCGAACGCGCTTTCATGGACTTGTGCCAGAACTGATTGTGCTGGCACACGCAGGTTGCGCCTGATCGCGAGCCCACTTCGCTGCACAAGATCATTCGGCACGCAAGTGGACACTCGAAGCTTGTGCTCAACCTGCGGAGCCGCGAAGCCGAACGCGTGCTGCGGTGAGCCAATGAGACGACGCTCCGCGGCTTTGAGCGACATCTCCGCCGTCACCAGCAGGGTTGGGCACGCTGACGGCACTCATTCAATTGACACTTCGTCACCGCGATCCGAGCATGACGCGCCGCTACGAGATGCGGAAAGCGAAAGGGGAGGTAGCGCGGCTCGTGGGGCAGGCGTTCAAGAGGGGGAGGGCAGCGGGATAGCTATCCCAGGCGCTAAACGCGCGCCTCGTCGCAGTGGGGTCGCATGGCGCAGTTAGCACATCGTGCCGGAACAGTGTGACTTCGCCGCAGAAGGCATACGTCACCGCCTCACTGGCGAGCACATCGTCCGTGGAGCGGATGCCGGGCTTTCGGGACGGACGGCTCAATGGCCATCGGGGGCCTCCAAGTCTGCTCTTACCCAGTCCACGCGAGAAGGAGCTCGCCCCCGCCACCAAGCCGTCGGCGGAGCGTACGATTCGATCCCTCGATGGGCTCGAGGCTGTCGCCGGACGTCCTCGATCAGCCTACCGGTTTGCATGAGTGGCCCGCGCCGCTGCGTTTGGTGGAGGCTCGAAGAGGAGCGCCGGAGCGGAGGTGTCAGTACCGAGAGCGCGGGCAAGGGCTCGCAGACCGATGGCGAGTCCGTCGACCTCGTCATCCTCGAGGGTCGCGAGCGCACCGAGCAGCCGGCTTGTCGGTGGCTCCGGGGCAGTGCGCAGAAGGCGGCGTCCTTCCGGAGTGAGGGTGATGACGGCGCGCCGGGCATCCACCGTCGAGCGGCTTCGACGAACGAGTCCACGGCGCGCGAGGCGCGACACAACGAGCGACACCGCGCTCTGCTGGGTCATGGCGCGCGCCGCGAGCTCGTTGATGGAAAGCCTTGCTTCGTGTCCGAGCTGGCGAAGGATGAAGAGCTGGGCGTTCGTCAACCCAGTGCGGTGCTCCAGGCGGCGTGCCGACTGGCCCAGCGCGTTAACCAGGGAGCGAAGGCTGCCCATGACCTGCGCGTGGGTGTCGGCGGCGAAGGGCGCCTCGCGAAGAGCCGTTTTCCGAGGCGTATGCTGCTGCGCACCGGGTCGGCTTGCACTCACGATGGTTCCGTCGCGGCGCCGGACAGCGCCGGCACTGAGGGTGCTGATGCGAGGTGCACTGTCGTCGTCGGGAAGGCGAACGAGGTTCCAGCGTTCTCCACCACCGTCATGAACTGGAGCAGGATGTCCTGGCGGATGAGCTGGAACTCATCCCAGTCGGATGTGCGGAACCACGCCATCACCTGAACGTCAAGCGACGAGGCCGCGAAGCCGACGAAGCGGACCACGACGGCATCGGGCCAGATCTTAGGGTGCTCGCGTAACACGCGTTCGAGCCCCGAGAGCACCTGGCGAAGCTGTGCGCCGGTGTCGAGTAGACGAGCCCGATCACCGTTGCCAGCCGCATCCGATCGCGAGCGGCGAACGACTCGAGGCGCATATCAGCGAGGCGTCCGTTGGGAAGCGTCACGATGGTGCGGTCGAGGGTGCGGAAACGTGTGGAGCGAAGTCCGATCGCCTCGACGGTACCAACAAAGTCATCAACGCGGACGAAATCACCCTCGCGGAAGGGCTGATCGACGCCGATCGAGAATGCACCGAAGAGGTTCTCGACGGTTTTCTGGGCTGCGAGAGCGAGAGCGAGGCCGCCGATGCCGAGCCCCGCGATGAGACTCGCCACCGGGTATCCGAGGAGCGACAGGATCGCGACGCAGGCGATAGCGACGACGGTGATCTTGGCGATGCGTGCGCCGAGCGGCAGGAGGGTCCGCGAGGAAGCGGACGCGCGGGCCCACCGCGTTCGCGCGCCCAGCTCCCGCGCGACATCGATGAAACGCAACACTCCCCAGAAGAATGCGATGAGAAAGCAAGTTCGCAGGAGACGCCGCGTACCCAGCGTGGCGGGTGGATAGAGGTCGAGCGTCGGAAGCAGGAGTCCGGCGACGGCGACGGCACAGGCCAGCGTGAGCGGGGCGCCCAACCGTTGGAGCGCGAGGTCATCCATCTCCGACGATGTCCGGCGTACCAGTCGCCCGATGGCGGCGCGAATCGCGCTGCTGACCAGTGCGCCGAGCAGGACGGCGAGGGTGACGAAGGCGGGCAATGCCGCCCATTGCCACCACAGCACCTCGAGCGGCCCGCTGCTGAGCAGACGGTCCGGGAGATACTCCACCAGCCAGCGGCCTGGGAGCGTCTCGTACCACGACGGAATGCGAGCGACGGTAGCGCGCGAAAGCGCCACGCTATCAACTCGGCTCCAGCGGCATCCACGGCAGAGGCGGAAACGCGAACGAGCCGCACTGCCTCGCGCACGCCTCCGCCTCGCGGAATCGTAGCGATCTGATCGACGCCACGCGGAAGCCCGTCGAGTGTGTCACCGTCGGCAGCCGGCGACAGCGCATCCAGATCGAGCCAGGCATGGTGATCGAGGACCAGCTTGAGATGACGTGCGAGGCGAGGACCTTCCCTGCGCAACGAATCCGGAATGTCCAGGAAGCGCGCAGCCTCGGCGAACCGGCCACTTCGCGACAACTCGAGATATCGACGCACGGCCGCGCGTGGGGACGTCTCGACCACCGTGTTCCGGGCGGCCGTATCGACAACGGAGCTCTGCGAGACCGGCGATGCGGCCGGCGGCTGCTGGGCGCGCGTGGAACGGGCGGCGGTTGCGAGCGCGATGAGACCGGCGGCCACGACGGCGGTGAGCCGGTGAGCGGCGAACGGTCTGGCGATTTGCGGTTCGCGGTGGTCGCGGGGAATAGAAGGCCTCACATCGAGAGGATCCGAACGAAGTATATGAACGTCAATACAATATCGGAAGCCGACCGCCGACATCGCACGTGACCTGGCGTCGCTCAGCTATTCTCGAGCCGGCACCACAGCAGGGATGCCGACCGGAGTCAGTCCGTGAGCCACCTCGAGGACGGCGCGAGTCTCCTCGGCGGAAAGCGGCTGAGGAAGATGATCACAGGTGCGGACTGCGAAGGTCGAGAGCGACGAGGTCGCACGAGATTGCGACGATGCCTATACTCGCAGCCAGAGACATCGGCACGGGAACATTAGAAAAGACTGCTCCTGTCAGGGAGCGCAAGGCGTTCCCGCTGCATGTCGGCCTCGCCTAGTGTCATGCGGTGGTCCGCGATGGCCGAGCTTCTGTTTGTGGACGGCCAACCGTTCGTCCACCATCGAGTAACCCGCGTACAACGTTGCCCTCGAGCCGGCTAAGGAACACCACCTGGTCTCCGCGTTGCCAGACTTGCTCGGCGTGTGACACTTCCACGCTCCCGGCACGGACCCGAGCGACCGGCACGAGCCCGTCGGGAAGGGTCATCGCGCGAACGGCGTGGCTCGCCCAGCCCATCGGGACAACGTAGCTGATGAACCGCGCTTCCCCGCGCTCGAGGTCGGATTCCCAGGCGCGCACATCGATCGGTTGACCGAAGGCGAGGTTACCGCCCACTCGATCGATGAGTCGGGTGCCAGCGCCACGGCTCGGATGTCCGAGAGCCGGATACGCACGTCCGATTCCGAAGGCATCATGCGCGAGGTGGGCTGCCAGCGCATTCACCTCGGAGTTGGTCGTCACCGCCACGAGTGTCTCCGCTTCCTCGGCCCCGATCTCACTCAGCGTCACCTCGTTAAGCGCGTTGCCCTCGATTGCCGCGATGCCGTTCGCCTGCGCGTCGGCGATCAGCGCGTGATTGCGATCAATGAGGACCACAGGCCGGCCATGCTTCCGGAGCACATCCACGACTCCGCGGCCGAGTGGGCCCGCCCCAACGACGATTGCCCGTCGTCCCTCGAGACTGTGGAGGCCGAGGAGCCGGGCGAGAGGAGCCGCCGTGAGTCCCTGCAGCGTGACGGTGAACCCGATTGTGAGGAAGGTGATTGCCAGCAGCCGGGGACCCTCGGAGAACCCGGCATCCGTCAGGGCGAGGGCGAAGAGTGATGCGACCGAGGCCGCAACGATCCCGCGTGGGGCGATCCACGCGACGAAGAGCTTCTCCCGCCAAGGCAGCGGCGATTTCCGAAGTGACAGTGCGACATTCAGCGGGCGCACGACGAGCATGAGCGCAAAGACGGTTGCCACGCCACGCCAGCCTTCCGCTCTCAGGACCTCGACCGGCAGGTTCGCCGCGAGAAGGACGAAGAGGAGGCTGATGCCGAGGACGGTGAGTTGTTCCTTGAACAGCCGCAGCCGCCGCTCATGAGGGATCGCGGTGCGCTGAAGGGCGAGCCCCATCGCGACCGCAGCCATGATGCCTGACTCGCTCAATGCTGCCTCGGCGATCCCGAACACGACCCAGACGCCGGCGAGCGCAACCAGGTTCGCGAGCTCCGCGGGCACCAGGCGTGGCCGTTTGAGGAGCAGTGACAGCGCAAAGCCGCCTGCGGCGCCGACCGCAAGACCGATCAGCAACCGGCCGATGTAGCCCCAGACGCCACTGAAGATGCCGATCGGGTGAACCCCCGCTATCCCGAGGACGATGTCGACCACGGCGACTGCTAGCACTGCGCCGACCGGGTCGATGAGGATGGCTTCTCCCTCGAGAATCGTTCGGAGCCGGCGGGGTAGTGGTACCCGCTTCAGCAAAGGCTGCACGACCGTCGGGCCGGTGACGGTCACGAGGGCGCCAAAGACAATCGCGACGGGCCAGCTGAGCTGCGCGAGGAATCGCGCGGCGAGGATGGCGCCGGCCCATGTGATCACGACGCCGACCGTCACCAGATTGCGAACCTCAGCCATCGCGCGCCTGAGATCTCCGAGACGGAGATTAAGCGCACCGTCGAAGAGGATGATCGCGACGGCGAGCTTGACGATCACGGGCAAGCCCGGGCCGAGTACCTCGGGCTGTACGACCCCAAGGACCGATGGGCCGAGCAGCACGCCCATGGCGAGCAAGGGGACGATGGCGGGGATCTGCAGGCGATGCGCGAGTAGCTGCGCCAGGAGACCAGCGCCCGTCGCCCACACGATCGTCAGCAGTACTGCGACGTCACCATGCATTTCGGGCCGCTCTCGAGCTCAGGAATGCGGGAAATGGTGGATGGATCGACACCGTGCTACGCCTGTCCTGCATCGCGATCCGAGCGTAAGGCACGCACCTCGGCACGAAGGCCCGCGATTTCCAATCGCAACGCTTCGAGCGTTTCACGCCCCGCGAGCTCGGCGTCCTCGCCCTCGGCGTCGCGCCCGATGAAGAACGATGCCAGGGAGGCGGTGACGTAGCCGAACACCGTGAACGCATAGAGCGCCAGGAGAAGACAGAGTGCGTGCCCCTCCGGGGTCCGAGGCCAGTATTCGGTGCCCATGGTGGTCATGATCATCGCCGTCCACCAGAGTGCGTTTGGGTAGTCGCGAAGGCCACTCCCGTCGGGCAGCTCGCTCTCAAAGGTATACATCCCTGCGGCGCCCGCGAGCGTCACGATGGTGGTGAGCGCGATGACGTAGCCCAGCCCGCGCCGCGCCATGGTGCGTCCCAGTGCCCGCATACCACGATTCACAGAGCCAACGACGCGCACGAGTCGAACACCGCGCGTCGCCCGCGCTAGCCGCAACACTCGGACGGCTCGTGCGACGCGCAGCACGCGAAGGGCGGGCACGAGGAGCGAGATGACGCCCAGCCAGTTCTGCCTGAGGTAGCGCCCTTTCTCCGGCGCCAACGCGAAGCGAAGGAGAAAGTCGAAGATGAAGATAATCCAGATGACCGTGGTCAGCGTCGTCAGGAGCGGCGTCAGGCCGCGGGTCAGCTCAAGCACGAGGAGGCCGAGCCAGACGAAGCCAAGGACCAGCATGGGGGTCTCGAGCCACGCCTCGAGGCCCGCGAGCGCGACGAGTCTGTCTACGCGTTCCTCGGCCGGAGACGTGTCTTGCCCGGTGTCGGGGGAGTCGCTCACATGAGTGCGCCCGGTGCGTGCCGGGGCTCAGGTGCCGCTGCAAGCAATGTCCTCTTCTTGAGCGCTGTCCTGTCCTCAAGCTGTTGGACTCGTTGGCTAAGGTTGCCGTTGTTCACGGTCTGCGCCCCGGTTGTAGCAGGAACGGAGAGCAGTACCACTGTCAGAATGAGCTTTTTCATGGACCCCCCAATGATCAAAGTGAACGCTCTTCCTAAGCGTTGGAAACTATTCGGGCGCATTGCCACCGCGCGAGGAGTTGATGGACGCCCGCATCTTGATCGCCGCAGCGTGTGCAGCGATGTATGAGCACGCACGTTCCGATGGGCCGTGAGTAGTCGCCGCTCGCGTATTGCGAGGGACTCGACCCGCGCCATACCTTCGGAGGCGGCCCCCACGAAGCGATAGAGTGTGCGGGCTCGGCACTCACCTAAGTGTGAAGCGATGGGAAGACTCCTTCGGATCATTGCCGCGGCATCGGGCGCTGCCTTGCTCGCCGGTGCGGCAGCGACCAGGCGGTACAGTTCACCGCCGCGGAGCCACTGGAGCCGGCGTCGGCGCGACTGTTTTCGTGGATCACCGACTCTGCATGGGTCGGTCTCGATGTCACTCATGGCTACCTGACGCGCGCGTACTGATCCACGGGCATTCCACGTGAAGTCGTCGAGCCATTGCTAGTCCTCGGGTTGCGCGCCAACTGGCAGCAGTTCTGGCTGCTCGTGCTCATCAACGCCTTTGTCGGTGGGATGGTAGGGCTCGAGCGCACAGTATTGCCGCTCATAGCCGAGCGAGAGTTCGGACTTGCGTCGAAAAGCGCGGCCCTTTCGTTCATCGCGACCTTCGGGGTCGTCAAGGCGCTCACGAACCTAGTCGCGGGCCGGCTCGGTGACGTACACGGCCGGCGGCAGGTGTTGATTGCGGGGTGGATCGCCGGCCTCCCGGTGCCTCTCCTAATCATGTGGGCGCCCACGTGGTCGTGGATCGTCGTCGCGAACGTACTCCTCGGCATCAACCAGGGGCTCACCTGGTCTACGACGGTGATCATGAAGATCGATCTCGTCGGGCCAAAACGGCGCGGACTGGCAATGGGCCTCAACGAGTTTGCTGGCTACCTGGCCGTTGCGGCCTCCGCACTCGCGACCGGTTACATCGCGGGACGTTACGGTCTGCGTCCCGCGCCATTCTACCTAGGCATTGCGTTCGCGATCGCAGGCCTCCTCCTGTCGGTCTTCGGGGTGCGCGAGACGATGGGACACGTGGAGCTCGACGCGGCGCACCGGGATAGAACTGCACGTGGAGCGAGCGTCGCCGCTGCCCAGGGCCCAGGTTCATGGGAAATCTTCGCGCGAGTTAGCTGGCGCGACCGGACGCTCTCAGGCGCCAGCCAGGCCGGTCTCGTCAACAACCTGAATGATGGGCTGGCGTGGGGACTCTTCCCGCTCTTTTTCGGTGCTGCCGGGCTGTCTGTGCGCCAGATCGCCGTTCTGGCTTCGGTCTATCCGGCTACATGGGGCATCTGTCAGCTCTGGACCGGCGCGCTCAGTGACAGCTGGGGCCGCAAGTGGCTGATAGCGGGAGGCATGATCCTCCAAGGTGCGGCACTGGCCGCGATCGCGCTTTCGAGCAACTTCGGCGCCTGGTTCGCCAGCGGGATATTCCTTGGGATTGGGACGGCGATGGTGTATCCGACCCTGCTTGCCGCGGTTGCGGACGTGGCACACCCGACATGGCGTGGCTCGGCGGTTGGCGTCTACCGGCTGTGGCGCGATACAGGGTATGCAGTTGGTGCCGTGATCGCAGGTGTTCTAGCCGACGCGTTCGGCATGCGGTCGGCGATTGGCGCTGTCGCCGTGCTGACCGTCGCGTCAGGTCTGGTCGTCGTCATGCGCATGCAGGAAAGCATGGTATCCGGGACGGATGGTGATGAGTAAACTCGCGAAATCCACCCTGCCGACCACCACGTTACGCGCCAGACTCCCTGTCCCGGACCAGGTTGAAGTCGTATTCGAGCCGGATGGTGTCGGCGACGCTGAGCACGATAGGCACGCGCGGCTTCTGTAGGCTGAAATGCGCGAAGGTGAAATCTGTAGTTGCAGAGCCGACGATTCGTCCCTCGCTGAATTCCGCTGTGACGTGCCAGCTCGTGGGGCGCGTTACACCGCGGACTGTCAGGTCGCCGAGCAACTCGAACGTTCGGCTGCCCGATATCGGGAGGGGCAGCGTAAGCCCGCGAACCTCGGTCGGAACTAGGACCACCGTAGGATACTGCTCGACGTTCAGCACCCGCCCGCGGACGTATCCGTCGCGCCGATCTCGGTCGCTGGCGAAGGCAGAGGCGTTCACGACGAACTTCGAGACATTGGCGAGCACGCGCCCTTGACCATCTACGCCGAGCATGCCGGACACGCTTGCGTTCTTTCCAACGGCGTCATTAGGCAGGTCGAACCCAGCTAGCTGCTCACGCACACGATAGCGCACCTGGTTGCCCGCCGGTGCCACGACGAATCGCAGAGTCGGGCCTGGGGCAAGCACGTCGGTGAGAGTGGTCTTCGTCTGGACAGCTTGCACTTTGTCGGTGGCCCCGGAGGTCGCCGCGGCGAGCGCGATTCCGACGTAGAGTGCGAAGATTGAGGTGATCGGCTTCAAACTCATGGTTTTCTCTGTACGAGCCAGCGTCATGAGGCGAGCGACGGTGGCCGTGTATCTGTTCCTACCGCCTCTGCGACTAGTGTACCGGCTTGCGCGGCTGCGGGTAGCAGCGATGTTCCGAATGGCACGCAGGCGTCACGAATAGTGCTCTACAGGGCACGAGATTTTCTCGTTGGTCGCCGCGAGCGGCGGAGGATCAGCTCGATAATCCCATCTTCCGTCCCAGCTGATCGAACCGACTGCGGCTCACCTTGAGCTTGACACCCCCCTTGAGCTGCACGGCGTAATCGGCGCCTGAATTCCGAATCAGTGTCTCGATCAGATCTATGCGCACGATCGCGGAGCGATGGATGCGAAGGAACTTAGCCGGATCGAGGCGCTCCTCGAGCGTCTGCATCCGCTCCCGGATGACATACCGCTTATCGCCGACGTACAACTCCGCATACGGTCCGCTGGCAACGATGTAGTCGATCTGCTTGACGGGCACTACGCGCACCTGTCCGCGCATCTCAACCGCTATCCGCTCGAGATAGTCCGGGCGCGACTGTACTGTCGCACCAGAGCCACCCTGATGCGCCCCCTGAAGCACGGCCAGCAGTTGTTCCGACATCCGGCCAACCTCGGCGAGCTCCAGCATCCGCCGCGCACGGCGAAACGCCTGCTCGAATCGCTCATCGTCGAAAGGCTTGACCAGATAATCGACGGCTGCCAGCTCGAATGCTTTGAGCGCGTACTGGTCATAGGCCGTCACGAAAATGGTCGCCGGCATGACCTCAGGGCCTACATCCCACACGACGTCCAATCCCGTCTTTCCCGGCATCTGAACATCGAGAAAAACCAAGTCGGGCTTCAGGTCGCGAATTGCCTCCACCGCTGCGTCACCGTTGTCCGCAGTGCCCACCACTTCCACACCACCTTCCTGCCGTAGCAGGTCCTCGAGCCGCTGGCGGGCCAACAGCTCGTCGTCGACGATCAGCACCTGAAGTATTTTCCGTGCTGGCACGGCTAGCTCCTCAGTCCTGAGCAGGTACGCCAGCCGCTCGCAAATCGGAGCGGGTATGGTACGGAAGAGTGACCTCCGCAACGAGGCCTGTACCGTCCGCGGCTCGAAGTGTCAAACTCTGGAAGTTGCCATAAAGTTGTGCAAGGCGTGCCCGCGTGTTTCGCAGGCCCAGCCCCCCCCCTTCATCCCCAGGCGCCTCGCTGCCCGAGAGGCCCGGCCCGTTGTCGCGCACGCTCAATACCACAAACTCACCCTCCCTGCCTCCGCGGATTTCGATCCGGCCCGTACCGTGGATGTGGCTCACGCCGTGCTTGACCGCGTTCTCCACCAGTGGCTGAAGGATCAGGTTCGGGACAAGGGCATCCAGCACCGAAGGGTCGACCTGCGTGTGGACCTGGAGACCCGGAAAGCGGATCTGCATGATCTCCAGGTATCGGTTCAGGAATGTGAGTTCCTGTTCCACCGGGACCTCCTGCTCGCCCACTCCGTCGAGCGTGTAACGCAGCAGCTCGCTCAACCGCGCGATCATGCGACGCACGCCGCGAGGATCGCGCTCCACGAGAGTAGAGACCGCGTGCAGCGTATTGAATAGGAAGTGCGGGTTGATCTGCGTTCGGAGCGCAGACAACCGCGCCTCCGCGAGCTGGCCTTGAAGCTGAGCGGCCTCCGCTTGCAGCCGTATAGTTTCCTCCTGCCGTGCCCTGAAGCGGAGAAAGTAGTCGCGCGCAAATCCTGCAGCGAGCACCGCAAAGTACACGATCAGGTCGTCCAACCAGAATAATCGCGTTACGCCGACCAGAGGGTCAAAGGCACGGTAACGCCGCGGCGAGGTGAAAAAGACTTCGAAGCGGAGATAGGCGACGACTGCCTCGACCGACATAGCCACCAGTATGCCTACACCTACGAATAGCAGGACTCGTGAAACCAAGCTCGAGCGCTCGATGCTGAAGCGGCTGCTAAGCCGGAAAATGAACGGCGTCAACACTGCCCAGAGGTAGGATGCCACAAAGGCGATCGCCACCGGTGCTGACGGGACGAGGGGCTGCGGCCCGCGGCCGCGCGAATCGAGGAGGCCGTTCGCCGCCGTCAACAAAGCGAGAAACGTCCAGAACGCGAAGATCAGCAGCAGTTCGACGCGTCGTATCGACGTGCCGTCCGACAGTGCTTCGTGCCTGCTAGGGTAGCCCGGTGTCTGGGTTGTGATGCCTTCCGTCAACGTCACGCCTCTCTCTGGTCGTTGCGTTTAGAGGGAAGCATACGGGCCAGCCGCTGCATGCCGCAAACGCAATGTTGTGATCTGCACCCGTGGACACGTGAGATGCATGTGCCGCGAACGAACGTCGGCGCGCGACATCCCGAGCAGCGCTCGTGACACCGGAGGCGCACTTCATTACACCTCGGTGCCAGTCGTTACAGGGAGGAGTCCCTGCCGGGTCGCCATCCGCTATGCTAACGTATCGCGTGCTTCGAGTGGCGCGTGGAGAAATTCCCTAAGCGTGAGGCCAAATATGAAAGAGCCTGCTTCCCATGACGAGACACGGCGTTGGCTTGTCCGCACCATCCTCGTAGCCCCCATCGCGCTCGCGTCGCCTTCATTGCTTGGCCTTACTCGTTGCTCGAGTGGGCCGAACGTGTCTACGGTCCGGAGTCCGACACCGGCGTGTTCGGATGGCGACGACGATGAGGCGACCGAGGCTCAGACCGAAGGGCCCTTTTTCAAGACCAATTCGCCCGAGCGCACTTCTCTGATCGAAGCGGGAGTGCAGGGGACGCGCCTTCTGTTGACGGGATCAGTGATCACGAGAAGCTGTCGTCCGGTCGCGGGCGCGCTGATCGATTTCTGGCAGGCGGACGACAGCGGCAACTACGACAACGTGACCTTTCGTCTGCGGGGGCACCAGTTCACCGATGCTCAGGGGGCCTATCAGCTCGACACGATCGTGCCTGGTCTCTATCCTGGTCGCACCCGTCACATCCACGTGAAAGCGCAGGCACCTGGTCAGAGCATCCTCACGACTCAGCTCTACTTTCCCGGTGAGAGCCGGAATGCGTCAGATGGCATCTTCGACGCCGATCTCCTCGTGGACATGACCGCGACCGCGAGTGGTCGTGAGGGACGCTTTAACTTCGTTCTGGACATCGCCTGACCGCCCGGAATGCGCTGGGCTGTTCAACATGGCCATCCACGTGTGATACTTTTCCTGAGGCGATCAATCACAGGAGATGCCATGAATCGACCAAACCGAACCGTTGTGATCTTAGGCGTGACAATGTTGGTCGTCGGCCTTGCTGGCTGTCAGAGCTCCGACCGCGAGAGCGCGGACACCACCGTCACGGCGGCCGAGACACCTGCTCCGGCGCCGGCCCAAGCACCTCTCCCTCCGCCATCGGACGGAGGCGGAGCACTGCTGAATCCGGATTCCGCTACGCGTGAGCAGTTGCTCTCGATCCCCGGCATGGATGCGGCCACAGCCGATGCGATAATCACCAGCCGGCCGCACACAACCATGCTGTCGGTGGACCGTGTCCTCGCCCGCAAGCTAAACGAGCAGCAACGGGACTCGGTGTACGTGCGTCTCTTCAAGCCCCTCGACCTGAACACGGCTACCGGGGAGGAGATCATGCTGATACCGGGAGTGGGTCCGCGGATGCGGCATGAGTTCGAGGAGTACCGGCCCTACCGGTCGATGGAGCAGTTCCGCCGCGAGATAGGGAAGTACGTGAACGCTGAAGAGGTGGCGCGGTTCGAGCGGTACGTGATGATCCGCTGATACCGTAGGGCGGAGGTCAAGCCATCGATCGGGTTCAGCCTCCGCCCTACCGCTCAAACTCACATTCGAGCCTCGGGCTCGCCGTCATCGCGCTCTCGGTACGGCCCTGAGGGCTTCACCACTTCACGCCGCGCCGATTTCCCCTGCTCAGGTGCGACCCGAACGTTCCCCTCGCGCTCGAGCAGCCGGGCGGCATTCTCCTCTTCGGCCAGGTTCTGGGACAGGAGCGATTGTGCTTCCCGATTGCCGAGCTCGGCCGCGAGAGTGATCAACCCCTGGTACGACACGATCTCGTAGTGCTCGGTCTTGAGTGCGGCCTCAATGTTGAACGCCTTGAGCACATCGCCCTTCGGCTTCTCCTCCTTGACGAATTCGGAATGCTCCTTGAGCAGACCGTTTATTCCCTCACACGGCACGCGCGAAGGACGTTTTCCGATCGACTCGAAGACCGAGTCCAGCCGCTTTATGTGGTTTTCTGTTTCCTTGAGATGGTTCGTGAAGAGCTTCTGAAGCCCTGGCTCGCTCTTGCTCAGCGTGGCGAGCTTCTTGAGCGCCCCTTTCAGCTTGTGCTCCGTGTCGTACAGGTCCTTCAGTCCGTGGGCAAAGAGATCTTCCTTCGATTCCATTGGCATACGCATCCTCCCCGGTAATAGTGAGATCGCCAAGCAGACTCTATGCACGCAGCATGCCCAGGCGAGAAGTTGGCGCCGAAAGCGACAAGGGGGGCAAAATTGCGCCTGTGGACTCGCCGAGCATGGTGCCTGTATGTTACGCGTCCGCGGAATCCCTGGGCGACATGGAGGAATCTTGAGCAGCCGGAACCATGACCGGGAATTCGAGATCGATCAGGATCTCGCTTTTCAGCGAAAAGAATGGCGGGTAGAGCGCGTTGGTTGGCTGGTCATGCTCGGGTTGGTGCTCGCCACACTGCTCGGAGCGTTTGGCCGAGGTGTGCTGTCGGGTGCGGAAGGGGAGGTCGAAGGCGGAGCATTGCGTGTGAATTATGAGAGAATCACCCGCCACGAGTCTCCCTCCCATCTCTACGTTCGGCTAGCTCCGAGTCTCCTGGACGGGGAGCATGTGAGTCTGTGGATCGACCGAAAGTATGTCGAAGCGGTCGAAATGACACGCATCATTCCCCAACCGGAGCGTGTCGTGCTGGGTCAGAATCGGGTGACCTACGCCTTCGAGGTGGAAGATGCCTCCCGGCCCTTGGATATCACCTTCTCGTTGACGGCGGAAAAGTTTCTGGGTCGGCGTCTCCGGATCGGAGTTGAAGACCGGGCGGTCGTTCATTTCACCCAGTTCGTATTGCCATAGCGAGTACCTCGCCCATTCGATCAATGGAGGAATAACCAATGGATACGGTAATCCGTGCGACAGCGGTCTACCTCGTCATGCTGCTCATCTTCCGGATCTCCGGGAAGCGCACGCTGGCCCAGATTACAACCTTCGACCTGGTTCTCACGCTGGTCATCAGCGAATGCATTCAACAAGCCCTGATCGGCGAAGACAGTTCCGTGACGAACGCTGTTCTGCTGATCACGACCATGGTTGGGTTGGACATCCTGCTGTCGTTGTGGAAGCAACGCTCCAAGGCAGTCGAGAAAATTCTGGACGGAGTGCCCTTGGTTCTCATCGAGAACGGCGAGCTGCACCAGGACCGGCTCGACCGGGAGCGCGTGGATGAGGAAGACATTCTGAGCGCTGCCAGAGAGCTCCAGGGGCTCGAGCGCATCGAACAGATCAAGCATGCCGTGCTGGAGAGAAGCGGTCACATCACGATCATCCCGAGAGCCGGGCGAGCCTAATGTGGCCGCGCTGAAGCAGGGCGTGGACATTGTGAAGGCCACGTTCAAGGACTTCTTCGACGACGAGGCGACGTGGAAGGCGGCCGCGCTGGCCTACTACACGGTATTCGCGCTCCCGCCGCTGCTAGTGCTGCTCCTCGAGGTCGCGAGCGCCATCTGGGATCCGGTGGAGGTGCGCCGAACGCTGACTGGCGAGTTCCAGTCACTGATGGGCCAGGACGTGGCAGCCCAGATCCAGACCATGATCACCACCGCGGAGCAGCGCACGTCCAGCACCGGGTTCCGCTTGTTGCTCAGCATCGGCGGGCTCCTCTTCGGCGCGACGGGTGCCTTCGTCTCGCTTCAGAGCGCGCTCAACCGAGCCTGGGAGGTGAAGCCGGACCCGAAGCGAGGTGGACTCAAGAACTTCATCATGAAGCGCTTCCTGTCGCTCGGAATGGTGCTCGGAATCGCCTTCCTGCTGCTCGTTTCGCTCGCTTTAACCTCTGCACTTAGTGCTGCCGGCGATGCGCTCTTGGGAGGTGTCTCCAAGGAATTGGCGCTAGCGATGAACTTCGTGTTCTCGTTCGCGGTTATCACGATCCTGTTCGCTGCGATGTTCAAGATCCTTCCCGACGCCAAGGTTGCCTGGCGTGATGTTTGGGTGGGCGGCATTGTCACGGCCGCGCTATTCGTACTCGGGAAGTTCCTGATCGGCCTGTACATCGGGCAGAGCAATCCCGGAAACGCGTTCGGCGCAGCTGGCTCGCTCGCCGTGCTGCTCGTCTGGACTTACTACGCGGCGCTCATAGTGCTTCTTGGCGCCGAGTTCACACAGGCGTGGGTAAAGCAACGTGGACGTGAAATCGAGCCGGAAGAAGGCGCGGTGCGAGTGATTGAACGCGAGGTAACCGTCAAGGAATCGAAGCTGCCTCGGAAGCATCGCTGAGGACGCTGACATGGTGCGGACCTAGTAGCCAGTCCGGCGGATGGCAGGAACAAGGCACAGTCATTGCATTTTGGTTCGTAACACGTAACCCAGCCACCTAACGCTAGAGGAGCGAAACCATGGCAGACACGCCACGTAAGAGCGGCACGCAGAATCGGGTCGAAGGAAAGGCCAAGGAGATCAGTGGAAAGGTCCGCGGTAAAGTCGGTGACCTGACGGGCGACCGCAGCCAGGAGCTCAAAGGCAAGAAGGACGAGATCAAGGGACGCGCGCAGAAGAAACTCGGCCAGGCGCAGCAAGAAGTAGAGGATCTGGACGAAACGCTCTAAGCGGAGAGCTGGCTCAGGCATCCACGCCCATCGGAGACTAGAATGGACTTGCTCACCTGGCTCATAGTAGGACTCATCGCCGGTGTACTCGCCTCACTCGTGATGGGTGGCACTGGCTACGGGCTGATTGGCGATATCATCATCGGCATCGTCGGCGCATTTGTCGGCGGCTGGCTGTTCGCGAAGCTGGGGGTTGCCTCACCGTTCGGCGGACTGGTGGGCGTGATTTTCGTGGCGTTTATCGGTGCCGTGGTGCTGCTATTCCTCCTGCGGCTTATTCGCCGGTCTACTACCAGGCTCTGACTCGACCGGCAGGCGGGGTCACCCTCTGGCCGCTAGCAGTACCTGAGTCATGATTTCGCGCGCGCAATCGTCTGAAATCATGCGGGCAGGAGGCATGAGACCCGCCGGCATTCGAGTCGACCCTATTCGTGCCCGAGCAGCTTGTGTGACGTAGACAGGCGCATCATCAGGGACGCGCGCGATGTCGTCCTTCCCTGCGATGAGAATATGCACGGGCTCCACCGCGCCTGCTGACCTGATGAAATCGCGTACGAGCCGACCAAACCGAACATCGGCGACAACTACGTATGCTTCCTGGCCGCGCAGGAGCGCCCATTCAGTTTCGTACAGGTCGGGCCGGACTGTCATGCTCACGAATCGCTTGCCGAGCCGCTCGGCCATCGCGCGCACGCGATTCCTATGCAGCTCCGTCGTGACCAGAAGGTGAGCGCGGTGGATTGCCCGTGGTAGCTCGCGCCTTGCCACGATCATCTCGGCGAGCAGTCCTCTCGAGTTGAGCCCGAAGTCGGTCCGTAGCTCGCGGCATATCCCCTCTGTCTGGTCGACAGTAGTCGCGATCACGATGGCGCGCAGTCGTCTACCGAGAGCGGCGCTCATGGTCTCGGGCAGCTCGGTCGCGGAAACCCCGCGCGCGATGCCCTGCGCGAAGAGCTCGGCAAGCCAGTGGACGGAGACCTCAGGCCGATCACGGTTGAGCGTGATTGACGGCGACACATAAGCGCCCGAGCGCTCCCGGAACTCGACCAACCCTTCCACCGCCAGCGCCCGGTAGGCGTCGGACACGACACGGGGGTCCACGTGTAGTTCGCGAGAAAGCTCCCGCGTGCCTGGGAGTCGATCGCCAGGACTTATTGCACCAATCTGCAGTGCACGGTGGATACGGTTCCGGATTGCGTTTGTGACCTCTTCTCTTCGGGGACGAACCATCTACGACCTCCCGAGTCAACGATATGCAGCAGCGGTGGGTTTGCCCGGCGCAACTGCTGCATTTCAATGCCGCAGAAAGCCGATTCCGCAGGTATGGCGGCGCGATTTCGCCGTCAATCGCCGACTATTTGCGTAGCCGCAAGAGCCTTGGCACGGGCCGTGCTAAAGCCGCGCCGGTAATCCGTCGAAACAGATGCCGCGCGGACATCTCGCGGCTGCTTTTTGACCGCACGACCCGTACCGGCCGGGCGCGTGAGAGGGTGCGAGACCGGAAATGGAGGAAGGTGACACATGTCAGACAGAAGTCGCAGTGTAGTTGTCGAGCGCGCGGATCAACTGTGGCGCGTGGAGACGCGCCGTGAGTTTCTCCGGCTGCTCGGTGTTGGTGGAACGATCGTCATGCTGCCGGCTGTCTTCGCCGCATGCGACGACGACAACGACCCGGTGCGCCCGACCCCGGGCGGCAACACGGTGACGCTCAACCTGAGCAACGATGTCGGTATCTTGAACTACGCGTTCGCGCTCGAGCAGCTAGAGGCGGCGTTCTACACAGCCGTTCTCGCCGCTCCGGTATTCGCCACGCTCAGCGCTACGGAGAAAGAGGTCTTCACCGACCTTCAGCGTCACGAAGTCATCCATCGGGAGTTCTTCCGGAACGCGCTCGGCACGAACGCGATCGGGAATCTCACGCCGACCGCGTCGGCCGTAACCGCTGCGCTGGCGAACAGAAACACGTTGCTGCTCACCTCGGAGACTTTCGAGGACCTGGGCGTCGCGGCGTACAACGGTGCTGGCAAGTACCTCACACTGGCTGCCAATCTGCTTGCTGCCGGCAAGATCGTGTCCGTTGAAGCGCGCCATGCCGCAGTAATACGCGACCTTCGTGATGGAACGAACGGTACCAAGTTCGCGAACTCGGAAGTCGTGAATGCCATGGGCCTCGACGTCAAGCTCGAGTTCGAGCCCGTCCTCGCGGCGGCCGATCCGTTCATCGACAACCAAGTCACAGTCACTGGGCGCCCGACTGGCCAAACTGCTGATCAGGCTCCCCAGCACTCATAACCGGCATCGTCAACAGGAACAGGAGACTTTTGCACTATGAATAACACCCCGATCCTAGAGACGATCGATCCGGAAGTAATGGACCGGCTCGTCTCCCGTCGCGACGCCATCAGGCAGGGCGCCGGCATGAGCACTGCCTTGGCGACCGCGCTCGCTTTCGGTAGCGTGCCGATCGCGCTCGCCGGCTTCACCAAGGAGGTCTTTGGCCAGGCGCCGCTCACGATTAAAGAAGTTCTCGATTTTGCCTTCCTCCTCGAGAACCTCGAGGCGGAGTTCTACAAGGCCGTGCTCGGTGAGAGTACAGTCGCCGCTTACAACACCGCCTTCGCGCCGGTGCGCGCGCTTGTTCCGGCCAAGGCGTTGGCTACGATCACGCAGATTCGCACACATGAGGTGGCGCACGTGAGTTTCCTGCGCGGCCAACTCGATACTATGGGAGGTCCCGCGCGCGTTTGGGCGGCAGCCGATTTCGACTTCACTGGTGGCAACGGGTCGCAGACGGGGCCGTTCGCGCGGGCCACGACCGACCTGCAGTTCCTGCTCGTCGCGACGCAAGGCTTCGAAGACACGGGGGTGCGCGCCTACAAAGGACAGGCGGGCAACCTGATCTCGAACGACGCAGTGCTCGAGGCTGCCCTTCGCATCCATTCGGTTGAGGCACGTCACGCCGCGCAGATCCGTAAGATCCGCCGAGAGAACGGCGCCTCCGACGTCGTGCGCTTCAGCGGCACGATCCGCGGAGGCGGGGCAGCCGCGGCGGGCGGCGGCAACGTAACACCTGCTCCGCCAGCCGAAGTCGTTGCAGCCTTGGATCTGATCTATGCGGGCGAGGATACGAACAACGTATCGGGCATCAACTTTGGCACTTCGCTGCCAGGCGTGAGCGCAGGCGATCTTACGAACGCAATTAGCGAAGCCTTCGACGAACCCCTCACAAAGGAGCAGGTCGTCGCTATCGTAGATGGCTTCGTGATTCCGCCGATTCCCTAAGGCTCTCGTATCGGCGGCGGAGGAGGCGGGTGATCTTCGGATCGCCCGCCTTTCCATTGCGCGGTGCTGCGAGTAAAGGATCAAAGGCACGGCCATTGCGTTTGCAATCGTGACGGCAGAACGGTTGACACGACAGCGATCCCACCCTCGGAGGCGAGACGGCAGTGATGCGAGTGTCAGGGGTGCGGACCATGCGATCTCTCTGGCAAGAGTCGGCGCGCACGGCGCTCCTCCGCCGGCTCGGTCGTCTCTCATCGGAGGCCCAGGCGAGGTGGGGGCTGATGACTGCCGCTCAGATGCTCGCACACCTCAATGACGCGTTTTGCCTGTCGACCGGAGAGCTCTCTGCGCGGCCGCCGCGCGGCCTCTTGCGGATCCCACCGCTGAACTATGTCGTTGCATGCTTACTTCCATTCCCGCGCGGGGCGCCTACCGCGCCCGAGCTTCTGCGTCGCGCGCCTGACCCTTGGGAGACGGAAATCAACCGGCTTCACAAGAACGTTGCCGCATTCGGGCGCCGAGATCCGCGCGGTCCGTGGCCTGACCATCCGATTTTTGGGAGGTTGGCGGGCTGGGCGTGGGGGATGCTCGGCTACCGGCATCTCGACCACCACCTGCGGCAGTTTGGCGTCTGAGCGAGGATCAACCGGTCCTAGATTTCAGCACCTGAGCGAGTCGCCGTACCGCCTCGACGGCGGGCGCGGACGCGTCCGCGTCTATCGGCGGAACGCCTGAACGCTCGGACGACACGAGCGTCGCGTCGTACGGAATCTCGGCGACGATCGGCAGTGAATGAGCGGCGCAGAAATCCCTGATGGCCTTCCGGTCCTCGGCATCGCGAACCTTGTTCGCGACCGCCTCTACTTCACCGATCCCTAGCTCGGATGCGAGCTCGACGATGCGACGGGCGGTTTCCATGGACCGATAGTACGGCTCGACAACCGCGAGAAAGCGCGACACGTGCTTGCTGGTCCCGCGTGACAAGTGCTCGAGCCCTGCTTCCATGTCGACGATGATATCACGACCGTTCGCCGAATTCGCGACGAGCTCACCGAGAAGGCCACGGACCGTGGCGTGGGCACCGCACATTCACCCCGAGCCGGCGTGCCCCACCTTCCCCATGATGATCAGCCGCACGCCATCAGGGCCGATCGTGCCATACTCGCGAAGCACGACCTCGGCGTCTTTCGCGAAGATGGTTTTCACGGTCCCGTCGGGCTGAGTCTGCCGCTCCATCAGCGAGCGCGGAAGGCCCACGATGTCCTGTGCCTGCGCCGCCGGTATGCCCAATGTCGTGGCGAGGTTCGGGTTCGTGTCCGCATCCACGGCCACCACCTCGCGGCCTTCGCGCGCGAGGATCCGAGCGAGCGTGCCGGCGATGGTCGTTTTCCCGCTGCCGCCTTTTCCCGCGATGGCGATACGCATTTCAGTGCTTGTGTCCTCCAGATGCTCGTGCGTGGCACTCTGCGGCGCCGGCTGGGTTGTCGTGACAGTCGCACGTCGGATCGTTGCACTCGCCGTGCCCCTGGCTCAGAAGCGGTGCAAATTCGTCCGCGAACCGGCGAGCGGCCTCGCCGCGACCAACTGGAGTAAGATGGAGGTTTCCCTCCTCCTCGGCGATGTACCCGCGAGTGCAGAGCCGTTCGACACTCTTTGCTACCGCGCTCTCCTCCTGCACGAGGAAACGCGAGATACCGGCGAGCGTCGCAGTCTCGTGGAATCCCTCTCCCTCGAGCCAGTAGAGCAGCTCGAGGATCTCGTCCTGCCGCGCGGTCTCGCGGCCTGCGTCGTCGCTCATCATGACAGCACTTCTTATCTTTCAAGCAGCGCGTGAATGTGGCGGATCGCCGTGTCGACTGCTTCCCGCACAGGCATGGTCAGCTCCATCGACATCTCGTCGGCCTCGGCCGGTTCGCATCCTACCATGAACACCCTGGATGGTAGCGCCCCGAGTGCTTTGGCGACGGAGAGCGCTGCGGAGGGAATGGTGAGATGCATGTCCACGCTCTGCGCAGCCTCGACGCCTTCTACCTCGACGACGTACACAGAGCCCGGCGGCCCGCCACGCGTCATCGCGTCCACGATGATCAGTCGTTCGTAGCCGCCCAGGAGCTCCTGCGCCAGGCGGATGCCTGCCGTCCCCACTTCCATGACGTTGACGTCGTCCCGTTCCTGCCACTCTGCCCGCTCGCCGAGGCGGTGCACGACCTCGACACCGAAGCCGTCGTCGCCGCGGAGCACGTTGCCGAAGCCCGCAATCAGAGTGCTCGGCATATCATCCCGCCGGAACCGGTTCAACGCCCACAGCGACCATGACCTCGCCGTTCTGCTCCTGCACCGGGAAAACTGCGAGCCGTTCGCCTTCGAGCTCGTCGTCGGCGCGCTTTCCGGTGCGCACGTCGTACCTGCATCCGTGCCAGCTGCAGTGGACGATGTACCCGTCGAGCCGGCCAAAACGCAGGGGCAGGGGAGTGTCCCCGCACCGGTCCGCAACCGCGTAGAAATCGCCATCCACTCTCACGATGAGAACTGGCTGACCTCCCACCTCGGCAGCGGTCATCGCTCCATTCACGACCTCGCTCGACGCCGCGGCGCGCTGATAGACCGGGCGCTGGGCGCGGCGCAGGCCGCCGAGCTGCACGAATGACGACGGGGACGTGTCGCGGTCCCGAAGAACAAGCTCCTGGAAGCCGGGCAGACCTTCGTGAAGCGCCGTCTCCATGTCCCGTGCCGCCGCGCCAGGTTCCACGACACCACGCTCGATTCCGTGCAGTCGCACGTAGACCACTCCGCCGACGACATCGGTGAGCTCAACGTCGACACCATGTGCGTGCAGATGCCCGCGCACCGAGTCGAGTGCCTCCTCGGCGAGCAGCCGGCGGTCTACGGCGAGCAGATCGTACGACATCAGAAGAAGCCGGATCGCAGGGTCGGCGGAGAGACGGTTGATGAAAGAATCGCCGCCCATGGCGTGGATTGCGCCAAGTAGGTGCGTGAGCGCCGTCCGATGCACGGTATCGATACCTTCGAGCAGCGCAGCCACCTGCTCACGCACGGTCGTATCCGGATGCGACTCCAGCGCGGCGATCAGATGATCCACATCCTCGAGCACGTCGCTCACGAGGCGCCGACTGGTGCCGAGGCCATGTGTCCGCCGAGCGGCGCGATGGGAAGCAGGTTAACCGCCGCTTCGTCAGTCGCCAGCGTCGTCACCATCGCACAGAGGCTGTCGAAGATCGCCGCGATCGGCGCGCTCAGCTCCTCGCCGCATTCCTGTACCAGCGGTTCGATCTCGACGACAATCGTCTCGTCGGGGAGCGCTCCGAACTGGCGGCAGACGATGAGTGTGTTGTCCATCGAGATCACTCCCGTCACAGCCTCGGCGACGGCTCCCTGCACTTCGTCCGGAGATGGAAGCACACCGTCCCAGCGGTAAGCCGTGATTGTTCCAGGAATGCGACCGCCTCCGCGCGCCACGGAGCTCACGGAAACGAGCCGGCCAAAGGTGCGGTCGGCAGTTTCGTCCTGGAGCCGCTGGACGACCGCGATCGGCCCGTAGCTCACATCCTCCACCACCACGTGCTCCGGCCACTGACGCTGAGCGAGCACGTCCACCGCAAGCACGCCTGCGGAATAGTCGCTGAGATTCCGGTATCCGATCCCCCCGACGAGAACGCGGGCGGCGGTCATCAGTCGTCGAGTCCGCATGCGCAGGTATTCACTTCGCGCGTGATTATCCCCGCCTCCGACTGAATGTGCGTCGTGCATGGCATGCACGGATCGAAGCTCCTGATCGATCGCAGAATGTCCACGCCTCTGAATTTCTTCGGATCGTCGCTCTCTTCCAGCAGCGGCGTGTTGAGCACCGCTTCTTCGTATGGTCCGGGCTGGCCCCAATGGTCGGTGGGCGACGCGTTCCAGGTGGAAGGCGTGAGAATCTGATAGTTCGCTACGGCACCACGGTCGAGCGTCAGGTGATGCGTCAGATAACCGCGGCCTGCTCCCCAGAATCCTACGCCACGCTGCTCACCCTTCTTCGGAATCTCGAAGGGAGAACTCGTGCGCGTATCCCCTTCTCGCAGCCGGTCCATCGCGGCGAGCCAGTTATCCATCGCGACCATGCTCGTATATCCGACGCAGTAGGCGCGCGCGCGATTCCGCTCGAACGCGTTCCACACTTCGGGCACCTGCCATTCGATTTCCATCTCCGGAAGCGCGCCCCTCGGAAGTCTGATCTTGAGCGACTCTCCAGTGGCCTCGAGGAAGGGGCTCGCGGGAAGCTTCTTCGCCACCGCCGTGTTCCAGAGGCGTGCGTAGCAGCCGGCCTCCATCCCGTTGCGGTCCCAACGCGGCGCCGTATCCCAAGTGTACTTCTCCTTCCAGCTCTGACCCTGCGGACGCGGCTTGGTGATCTTGTTCCACGGATGGTAGGGGGAAAGCGGCTTTCCAGTCGGATCGGTGGGAAAGTGCTGGCGTTCTCCATTCCCTGCCCACTCCTCGTAGTAGGAGTGCTCGACGAACTCCTCGAGCCCGATGTTGATGGTGTGCAGGTCGGTCGTCACGAGCTTTCCCTCGATGATAGCGCCCGGCGTTGCCCAGCGCCGGTCGCCCCATGCAGCGGCGTTCTCGTAGGTCGCATCGTACGCGTCGGGGTGATCCCAGATTCCAGTGTCGATCATATTGGCGCGCCGAGCACCCACCTTCCTGTACTCCGGATTAGCCTCGTAAAAGAACTGGGTAAGGTCGTCCCAGATCCGCGCAATCTTTTTCGAGTAGTCAAAGAACTGCGCAAGCCGAATGAACATCTCGTTCATCACGGTGAGCGTTATCGTGGAGCTCATCCCACCGGGGACGATGGTCTGAGGATGCGGGTACTTGCCGCAGATGAGCACGTATCCCTCGCGCGCCACACGCGTCATGTGCAGCGCCTCGAGGTACAGCTTGCCGCTGAGCGGATTGAGGTCGGTCATCAGCTCGCCGATCGTGCGGTATCCGTGCACGTCCGTATAATGCGCCTCGGTACGATGCGCGCGAGCGAGGAGCGAGGGGTTGGTGCCCTCCACGATAGCCGCAGAGTAGTCGGGGCCGGCAAGGAGATGGAGATGGAGCGGGTGGTCGTAGAGGAACTCGAGTGCCAGAGCCAGGTTTCGGACGATGGTTCCGAGCGGCGGTGGCACGCAGCCGATCGCCATCTCGGTTGCGAGCGCCGAGCAGGTGGAATGCACACCGCCGCACACGCCGCATGCGCGGCTCGTGATGTAGATGGCATCGCGCGGGTCGCGCCCTACCATGATCACCTCATAACCGCGAAAGAGCGTGGCTATCGAGCGTGCTTCGATCACCTTCCTTTCCTTCACGTCGGCCACTGTATGGAAAGCGAGAGCGCCGGCGACGCGAGTCACCGGATCGAAATCCAGATCCCTGACATGCCCGTTGCGCCTGACCAGCTCTGCTACCCGGTCCGCCGTGAGCTGCGTCGGCACCCCACGCGGCACGGCGGTCGACTTCCCGTACGGGTCGGCGATCCCTTCCCGAAGGAAGGGTTTCCCCTGGGCGTCGAACTCGACCGGCAGATTCTTGAAGCACATGATGGCAATCTCCACGCGAGCGGATAGCTCGCAGATATCAGTCGAGGTGTTACTGCAGCTTGAAGACCGTCGCAGCGCGGCCAAGCTGCCGGTCGGCCGAACCGAGTGCCTCGAGCAGCGCGACCAACGCGCCATTGATAGTTGTCAGCTTCTCCGGCAGCGGCTGGGTATGGCCGCGCACCGCTTCGAGCCCGTCTGCAATCGCGGCAATGCTGCGACGAGCGGCAACGAGAGCCCAGGCGATAGCGATCAGGTACCCGGCAAGTGCGAGCACCACGAGCGCGACGGTAACCAGCGTCAGGGTTAGAAGCATGGCTTCCTCCTCATTCAGCGCGTTGGGCGAGAACGTCGGCTATCGTCGCGAGCTTCTTCTCGACCGCGCCGGCACCATTCAAAATTTGCGTGGCAATTGCAATCGTGTCGTCCAGCGCGGTGATGTGCTGGGTGTTCCCCGCGATTCCCGCTGCGGCCTGCAGCGTGTCGGCGGCGTATCTCTGGATGGAGCGGGCCGCGCGCCAGGTACGGTGCAGCAGATACACCGCCAGCGGCACGAACAGTACCAGTGTCACGATCAACCCGGTCCACCAGATGGTGTAGACCGCGTCCGGAAAGAGCGACGAGTCAATCATGCTCCCTCCTGGCGCGACACGGCGTCAATGACGCCAGCGAGGTTGGTGTCGACGGCAGTAAGCCCTCCAGCGATCGCGCCCAGACCTGCATTGAGCTTGACGACGTTCGGCGCGAGCCCACCAGTTTGCACCTCGATCGCGCGTACACCCATCCGGATTTTTGAGAGGTAGTTTACCGGAGACACAAAACGCGTTCCCGGACCGCCGATGTCCTCGAGATTCCGTACAATCGCGCGCAGGAATAGCGTGAGCGCCACAAAAAGCGCTGCGGCTCCGGCCACGGAGATGAGTGTCAGCAGTGTCATGGTGTTCATCGCAACCACCTTGGACCCAAGACGCATGCCGGACATCCGGAGCAGCTCTCAGCGTGCGATTTTATGGCGGCGGTTGCCCCGACGACCCCCTTGGCCGACTCGAGGATCTGACCCGCGACCCGATTGGTGTTTTCAAGGAGCGCGATGTGGATCGTGTTGTTGGCTATCTTCTGTCCTGTCGTCCAGATGGTCGTGACGCCGCTCAGTATTTGACGTGCGGTGCGCAATATCAGCGTGAGCAGCAGCGCCACGACGACGACGACGACGAAATAGATGGTCAACGTCGTGATCCAGACTTGTTGAATGGTCTCGGGACTTGCTCGCATGCGTCTCCTCCTGTCGTTCAGCGCTTTCCAGCGGTGCCAGTGTGGCTCTCGAGCGCGGCAGCGAGCTTTCCTCCCTTCTCCTCGATGCTGCGCACTGTCGCCAGAAGCCCCTCGGCCACGTCGTTGGTCGTTTGTAGCGCCCATATGGGCTGAGTGCTCTCGCGGATCGCGGCCGCGGCATTGATTGCGCGTACCGCGTGCGCGAGTATCTGCCGTGCAGTGATCCAGATGGTGACGAGCAGCGCTGCCGCCACGACCACAATAACAGCGGCAACGATGATCCAGAGGCGCCAGGCGCCCCACAGCTCGGCATCGGTCATTGCTTCTCTCCTCCTCCCTTGCGATCCTGCAGGGTCGCGCTTCGATCGAGGTAGTCGGAGCGCAACCCCGGGCGGTCAACTCCCCAGAAGCGATCTTCGGAGCCCTTTGGACGTCCGGGCGCTTTCGCGCCCCACGACTGCCACACGTTATAGAAGTAGTGAATCGTCCGGTCCATCAGCGTCTGCGCCCGTACGTGCGCCCACCCGCTTGGAACCGACTGAAGCACGTCCCAGCGGTGCTCCCTGTTCGCCTCGCGGTTGGAAAGCCGCCGCATCCGGCGAACCACCGCGCCGGTGGTTCTAGAAGCGAAGCTCGAGAAGACCGCCCCAGGTGGCTGCGAATAGAACGGGCTGAACTTGTCGGGGAAGCCCGGCATTGTGCAGCCGATGCAAACGCCTCCGGCCTTCATGCAGCCGCCCATGTGATTGATCGCGCCGCGTTTCACGATGTTGCAATTCACGACCGGTCCCCAGCAGCCGATCTCCACGAGGCACTCGGGATCGCCGTAGTGCTTGGCGAATATTCCCTCCTCATAGTAGCCCGCGCGCGTGCATCCCTGGTGGACGGTCTCCTTGAACAGCCAGGCCGGCCGTCCAAGCTCGTCGAAGCTGGGCAGCGGTCCGAGTCCTTGCAGGAAAAGAAGGATTGCGAACACCGTCTCGGTGAAGTTGTCCCCCTGTGGCGCGCAGCCGGGAATGTTGATCACGGGCAGTCCGAAGGCGCTCCGGTAGTCCTTTCCGAGGAAATCCATCACGCTCATCGCGCCGGTTGGATTGCCTTCGGCCGATGGGACGCCGCCCCAGGTAGCGCATGTTCCTATCGCGATCGTTGCCGCAGCGCCAGGTGCGAGCCGCTGAAGCCACGCGGTTGTTGGTACCGGATGATGCACCACGTCGCTGCCCTCGGCCTCGCCGCCGATCGCTTCGGAGCCCATCGCGCACCAGTAGCCGCCCGTACGTGCTGCTATGCGCTCGTCTGCCACGGAGCCCTCATACACAACGACGTAGGGAGCGCCCAGAGTGCCGGCGTGCGCATCCTTGAACGACTGGATGAACTCCGCACCCGCCTCGACCGATAGCACCGGGTGGTGGAGAATCACCTTCGGCATCGCCGGTACAGTGCCGGTGAGAAGGCCTTCGATGCCGGGGTTCGTCGCGCCGGCTACGGAGATCGTGCACCCGTCGCAGCTCATCCCGGCAATCCAGAAGACGTGAACCGTCTTCAACGGACCGAGAGGAAGACTCTGGGGCTTCGGTTCGGGAAGCGTCTCCGCTATAGGCGGTTGTCCGCCTTCGATCTTGGTCGGTTGGGTTGCTGTCGCCATCTCCAGTATCCTCTCTATCTCTCGTCCACCTTCAACAGATCCTCGGCAGTGGGTCGCCCACGAGCATGTCGAGCACGCGCGATCCGCCGATCGTTGTCCGCAACACTACCATTCCCTCGGGTGCCGCAATTATCTGGCCGATAACGGCCGCGTCCCTGCCCAGCGCGTGACCGCGCAGCGTCGCGAGAGCGGCATCCGATTCAGCCTCCGGCACAATGGCGAGCAGCTTTCCCTCGTTCGCGATGTGTAGGGGATCGATGCCCAGCATCTCACAGGCCCCGCGAACCGCAGCGCGGACGGGAACAGATTCCTCGTCGATCGTCACGCAGACGCCAGATTGGAGAGCGATCTCGTTGAGAGTAGTCGCGACGCCACCGCGTGTCGGATCCCTCAGCACGCGCGTGCCTGGCGCCGCTTCGAGCAGCGCGGCAGCCAACGTGTGCAACGGAGCGCAGTCGCTCTCGATTTCCGCTTCCATTTCCAGCGCTTCGCGGGCGAGCATCACTGCCATTCCGTGATCGCCAATGAATCCGTTCACGAGGACGCGGTCGCCGGGGCGAGCACTTTCCGGCGACAGTGTGCAGCCGTCGCGCACGACGCCGACGCCGCTCGTGTTCACGAAGAGGAGGTCCGCCTTGCCTCGGTGAACGACCTTCGTATCACCAGTGACGATCCGCACTCCCGCTGCTTCGGCGGCGGCCGCCATCGACATGACGACCTGCCGGAGCACATCGATCTCGAGGCCTTCCTCGATGATGAGGCCCACCGAGAGGAATCGCGGAGTAGCACCAGCAACCGCGAGATCGTTGATAGTGCCATTAACGGCGAGCTTCCCAATGTCGCCACCGGGAAAAAAGAGCGGGCTCACGACGTAGGAATCGGTCGTGAAGGCGAGTTGTACCCCGGCGGCGGAATGCATGCCACCATTCTGGTGAAGTGAGAAAACTGCCGAGTCATCGCGAGTCTCGAGGAGCGGATCGGTGAAGACGGGCGCGATCACTGCCTCGAAGAGCGTGTGGCTCGCTTTCCCGCCGCTCCCATGGCTCAGGGTGATGTGAGTATCGCGCAGCGTGGCACGCGAGCGCCGGACCGCTTCTGCGCGTGCCATGCGGTCGAGCTGGCCCGGTAGCGACCGTTCGATCCCGGACGTCATGAGGCGATTCCTGCGAGGTGGGAGGAGCGGGGAACCGGCATCTCGCCACCGCGCCGCATGAGTGAGTAACGGCCGTAACTATAGTAGGCCGCACACGCTCCCTCCGGGGACACCATGCACGAGCCGATCGGCGTCTCCGGAGTGCAAGCGTTACCGAATACGCGGCATTGCCACGGCTTGAGGACTCCCTTGAGGACCTCTCCGCACTGGCACGCTTTGGGGTCGGTCACACGCACGCCCGGCACGGCGAAGCGAATCTCAGCGTCCCAGGCAGCGAACTCGGGGCGCAACTTAAGAGCGCTGTGATTGATGAAGCCTAGACCGCGCCACTCGAAGTACGGGCGAAGCTCCATGGTCGTGAGAAGAACCTCCATCGCCTTCAGGTTCCCCTCCGGGCGCACCACGCGGGCGTACTGGTTCTCGACGCGCGACTCTCCGCGAGCGTGCTGCTCCAGCAGCATCACGATCGACTGGAGGATGTCCGCCGGCTCGAACCCCGCGATCACCACCGGCTTCCGGTGGTCGCGAGCGATGAACTCGAACGGCCCAAGCCCTATGATCGTGCTGACGTGTCCGGGGCCTATGAAGCCGTCGAGCCGCATGTCGGGCGAATCGAGGATCGCCTTGATGGCGGGGATGATCGTGACGTGGTTGCAGAAGACGGAGAAGTTGCCGAGTTCTTCCTCTCGCGCACGGAGCAGTGTCGCGGCAGTCGACGGCGCGGTTGTCTCGAACCCGACGGCAAAGAAGACGACCTGCCGGTCGGGCGTATCGCGGGCGAGCCGGAGTGCGTCTAGCGGAGAATAGACGAAGCGTACGTCCGCTCCCTCAGCTTTCGCATCCAGGAGGCTTCCGTGGGAGCTCGGCACGCGCATCATGTCGCCGAACGTCGCGAAGATGACGCCGGGTGTGCGCGCAATCGCGATCGCGTCATCGATGCGTCCCATCGGGATGACGCACACCGGGCACCCCGGTCCGTGCACCAGGTCGATGCTCGGTGGGAGAAGCTCCTCGAGTCCGTGCTTGTAGATCGAGTGGGTGTGCCCTCCGCACACCTCCATGAACTTGTACGGCCGCCCGCCCCCACCAGCCAGCCGCTCGATCGCGGCGGCGAGCTTTCTCGCTGCCTCCGGCGTCCGGTACTCGTCCACGTGGCGCATCGTCATGCGAGTTCTCCCGCCAGCTCGGCGAGCCGTTCCTGAGTCAGCTCGAGGAGCGTGTGCCAGAGCGTCGCGTGGCCTTCCTGAATGCGTGGTACGTACTCGAGCCGGGCGACGAAACAGAAGTCGAGCGTCGCGCCACGCGCCATTGCGCCACCGTCGTAGCCGGCGAGGCCGATCGTCAGTAGCCCGCGCCGCCGCGCTTCGGCGAGCGCCACGACCACGTCGGCAGAGTTACCGCTCGTTGAGATGCCGAGCGCAATGTCGCCCTGTTCTCCATACGCGATGACTTGTCGCGAAAACATGTTCTCGACGCCGACGTCGTTGGCAAGAGCCGTCAACACTGCTGTGTCGTTCACCAGAGACAGCGCGGGAAGAGCACGCCATCGCGCGTTGGGCGGCACGAGACAGTCTGCTGCCGCATCCTGGGCGTCGGTGGCACTCCCTCCGTTCCCGAACGCGAGGAGCTTCCCCCCGTTCGCGAAGGCCTCCGCCATCGCCTCCGCGGCTTCCACGAGCGTTTCCGCGTACTCGGCGATGAGCCGCCCGCGCAGCTCCACGGTGTCGCGGCACTTCTGCAGCGTCGAGCCGCGCACCTCAGCGAGCACTCCATTCAGCTTTCGATCGCCGTGGGGCGTATCGTGGAGGAAGGGATACAGCTCCTGTTCGAAGTTCCGCTCCGGAGACTTCATGATGCGTCCACCCGGCCGATGACGAACCCCTGGTGGACTAGGACGACGTCGCCCACCGCGATACCGTCCACCAGGTCCAGTGCCGCTTCGAGTTCAGTGTCGGGCGAAGTGCATGCAGCCGCGGTCCTTGTCGCGAGCGACATGACTCTGGCCGACCGCGGCCCGGAGCGAACCTCGAGTACACGTGCCGGAAAGGCCTCGTCGCCGCACACGGAGCACCCGGGCACTCGATCTACCGCGGCATCGCTCATTCGACCGTCCCTTGCTCCATGAAGACGTGCACCAGCTCCCACAGCACGTGATACAGCATCTCGTGCACCTCCTGCACGAGCATCGGGTCTGGCGACGGTACGGTGAAGAGAAAGTCGGCAGCCGCGCTTGGGAACCCCGGGCCGCTCCTCTCTCCAGCAAGACCAATAGTGAGCATACCCATCTGCGCGGCGCGTGCGAGCCCACGAGTCGTCGACAGGGACGCCGATGGGCCAGAAATTCCCAGCGCGATGTCGCTATCGCGACCCAGTATCTGGAGAGCATGGGAAAAAGCGTCACCGCTGGACGCGGAACCAGCCATCGCCGTGAGCGTGGCGGCGTCGCCGCCGAGTGAAATTGCCGGAAGCGCCCGTTTGCCGACGAGGACCGGATGCACGAACTCCACCGAGACGTGTTGTGCGTCGGTGGCGGAAGCTCCTTCTCCGAAAACGAGCAACCGTCCCCCGCGCTGGAAGCGCCGCGCCATCGCGAGGCATGCACCAGAGATCGTGTCCGCTTCTGCCTCGAAGAAGCGCAGTGGGAGCTCCATACTCGCCCTGAAGCGCCGCTCGGCGAACATCCGCATCCTCGCACGGGCTGGTACAACCTTGTTGGACATGACGACGCCGCTCATTCGATCCGGCTCTCGGTGATCTGGCGCAGCTCATCCACGTAACCGTCGCCCAGCTGCTCAAGGAACTCGGTCGTGCGGCGCGCCTCCTCTTCATTAATGATGCTGAGCGCGAAGCCGACGTGAATCAGTACCCAGTCACCTTCCTGAAGGCCCTCGGGAAGGACAAGCCCGACGTTGATCGTGCGCCGCACGCCCGACACATCCGCCTTCGCGAGTTGGCGCGCAGGATCCACGAATTCGACGATCTGTCCGGGAATTCCGAGGCACATGGCGGGTCACACCTCCCGGGAGCGCGACAGCGCGAAGGCGGCGACGTACGCCTGGCCGAGCGCGAGCCCGCCGTCGTTGCACGGCACGCGCCGGTGGAGTAGGACCTCGAGGCCGCGGCGGGCGAGTCCGTCCGCCGTCCGCTCCGTGAGGAGCGCATTCTGGAAGACACCTCCAGTGAGCGCGACTCGAACTACCCTCTCTTTTTCCGCCACGCGCGTCGCTGTCTCGACTATGAGATCACCCAGCGCATTGTGGAACGCGCCTGCGATCTCCGCAGTCGAACGGCCCGCAAGTACGTCAGCCGTAACCGCGCGGATGAGCGGCGCGGTCTCGAGGACCCAACCACCGGCGGTCGCATGATACTCAACCGGGTAAGTGGCGTCGGTCGCGCGATCGGCGACCTCCTCCAGCGCCATTGCGGCCTGTCCCTCGAAGCGCGTGACGTCATGCAGCCCGACTATCGCCGCGACAGCGTCGAAAAGCCTGCCCGCGCTCGAAGTCATTGGAGATGCGGCACGCCGCTCCATCATCCGTCGGATCATCGACCATCGCTCGATACCAACCCGATCGATGAGAGGCAGCGAGAGGCTGTCGGCCCTGTCGCCGTACGCATCCATGAGATGCGCCGCGGCGGCTCGCCACGGCTCCCGCGCGCAAGCGTCCCCGCCCGGGAGCGGTACGTAGCCGAGATGCGCCAGGCGTTCCGAACGCTCGCCATCAACCAGAAGGAACTCGCCGCCCCAGATCGCGCCGTCGCTCCCGAGACCCGCGCCGTCAAACGCGACCCCGATCACAGGGTCGGTTACGCCATGTTCCGCCATGCATGACGCAACGTGCGCATGGTGATGCTGGACCGCGATTCGGTCCGTCACGTCGAGTGAATCGGCGAGCCGGGTTGAGCGATAATCGGGATGCAGATCGTGCGCGACTACGGCCGGCTGGATATCGAAGAGCCGGCAGTAGTGGTCAATGCTGGCACGGAGCGCTGTCGTCGCGGTCGGGTGCTCGAGGTCGCCGATGTGGTGCGAAAGCAGAGCTCGCCGGCCGACTCCGAGGCAAAACGTATTCTTCATATGTCCGCCGACGGCGAGTACCGGCCGCGTGAAGTCGATCGCCATGGCGAGCGCCCTCGGCGTGAAGCCGCGCGAGCGGCGCACAAACGACGGCGCACCGCGAAGGACGCGCACGACGCTATCGTCGCAGCCCGTCTCGATCGGGCGGTCGTGCGTGAGCACGACGTCGTAGATCGCGCCAAGTCGCGTGAGAGCATCGTCGTCATCGTATGCAATCGGCTCGTCGGCGGTGTTGCCACTTGTCATCACGAGGGGGCGAGCGACAGCGGCGAGGAGCAAATGATGGAGCGGCGTGTATGGGAGCATAACGCCGAGCTCGCCGCTCCCGTGCGCGACTGCCTCAGCCAGGGCAGAAGGCCGACGCTTCGCGAGCAGCACGATCGGCCGCTCCGGCGACTTCAGGAGAGCTGCCTCCGCGTCACTGACCGCGCATAACTCTCGGACCTGTTCTACGTCGGCCACCATGATCGCGAGCGGCTTGGCGTCGCGACGCTTGCGGGCACGCAACTGCGCGACGGCTTCACCATTCGCTGCGTCGCACGCGAGGTGGTATCCGCCGATGCCTTTCACGGCGAGAATTCCGCCGCGCGCCAGTGAGGCTGCGGCTGCCGGTACGCTCGTGCTCCCCATCGCGAGCATTTCCGGCGAAGAAGGCGCGCGCAGCACCAGCGTCGGGCCGCAGTCCCAACAGGATATCGGCTGCGCGTGAAAGCGCCGATCCGCCGGATTCTCGTATTCGTGCCGGCAGCGCTCGCACATTTCGAAGCCCGTCATCGTTGTGCGCGCCCTGTCGTACGGCACA
Source organism: Gemmatimonadaceae bacterium (assembly GCA_046261975.1). Lineage (GTDB taxonomy): Bacteria > Gemmatimonadota > Gemmatimonadetes > Gemmatimonadales > Gemmatimonadaceae > JBHENQ01. The sequence goes on from JBHENQ010000059.1 coordinate 83,354, forward strand.
TCGCGAATGATAGTGAAGCGCGGACCGCAGTGCGTGCAATTGGTGAACGGATATTTGTAGCGCCGATTCGACGGGTCGAGCGTCTCGGCTAGACACGCGTCGCACGTCGCGACATCCGGAGGAAGAACGGTGGAGTGTACTCCGTCGCTTTCAACGCCAGACCGGCGCTCCTCGCTCGGCGCGATCGAGAATCCGAGGTACGGACGCGCGACACCGATGTGCGATCGAACCCGCTCGATCGCCGCGAGAACGGGAGGCCCGGATGTCAGACGGTGGAGGAAGCGGTCGATTGAGTCGCGGTCTCCCTGCACGTCGATGACGACGCCGTCAGGACTGTTGCGCACGAAGCCGTGCAGCTCCAACGCGTTCGCCAGGCCGTGAACGAAGGGACGGAACCCTACGCCCTGCACCGTTCCTTCGACCGCGATTACCCGGCGTTCGAGCATACGCCTGCCCCAGAGTCGCTGGCCCATCCACCATGCCCGCAAGGCGGGCACGAGCCTTCGACCCTATCCTACCAAACGTTCCGACCAGCGCAATGGTACTTCGGACAACCGAAGTGGAGGACTACTGCTCCTGAACCTCGTCAAGCAGACGCCGAAGCCGGCTCAGAAGCTTTGATCCGGCAGGCAGCAGCGTGTAGGCTGGATGGGAACCGGGCTCGGGGGTGAGCGCCCGCCTGACCAGTTGTGCGCGCTCAAGGGCCTGCAGCGTGTCAGCTAGCGTCGAGCTGCTAGCTTGCGGGATGGACGCCGCGATGTCCTGATAACGCGCTTCGCGCCTGCTGTGGATCGCGTTCAGAACCGCGAGCGAGTAACGCCGGCGAATGATCCGTAGAAGATCCTCGACACCGCAGTAACAGAATGCGGGATCGGCGGTACCGGGCTGCGCGCAACCACAGGGCGGCAGGTCCTGCGGGTTCGGTCGGTCCGTCAGCATCCCCTCCCTAAGCGAGCAAGACCACGCGAACCGGAAGAGTATAAGCCGATATCGCAGGTACGTAAGGTTCCCGGAGCCAAAGGCCGCTCGCTCGACCGCAGATAATGGCGCATTATGTCCAGGGAAAGCAGCTGTTAGCGATCCGAAATCAACGAACACAGGTGTCATAGTGACCGTTTCGCTTCCACGATGGGTGGTTGTATGCGCCCCGTTACTCGTACTCGTGCTGGCAGGCGGTGGCGCTTGCACGGCTGAACGAGCCAGGCGCAGTGAGCGCACACTCGTGGCCGCTATTGGCAACGACCCCGGACATCTCAACCCAGCGATCACCACCAACGGCGGCGTCCATTACTCCTCGGGACTGCTATATAACGGCCTTCTCACCCTCGATTCAGCTCTGACGCCGCTGCCGGAGCTCGCCGAGCGTTGGGAGGTGGAGAATGGAGGCGCCCTGTACCGCTTCCATCTGCGACGTGACGTGCGCTGGCACGACGGCAGGCCCTTCACCGCGGGCGATGTGAAGTTCACGTTCGACGAGATGTTGCTGAAGTTCCATGCGAGAACGCGAGCATCGCTCGGCGCCGCCCTGCTCCGCGTCGACACGCCTGACGATTCCACCGTCGAGTTCGTCTTTCGCCGACCGTACGCACCGCTCCTGCAACAGCTCGACGTAGTGGAAGCTCCGATTCTTCCGAAGCACGTATACGCCGGCAGCGACCCGTTGCGGAATCCGGCGAATACCGCGCCTATCGGCACGGGCCCCTTCCGCTTCGTGTCGTACGGGACCAACGGTGAGATACGTTACGCCGCTAACAAGAGCTACTTCCGCGGCCGTCCGGCTCTGGATGATGTGATTCTCCGCATCATTCCCGATGCCGGCACGCAGGTTATCGCTCTGGAGGCCGGCGAGGTCGACTGGCTGTTCGCCGTACCGGGTGCGGAACGCGAGCGGCTGCGTCGCGACCAGCGCTTCCGGCTCCTCCAGACGGCCGTGAATCCCGGTGGTAGCAACTGCATCACGACGCTCGGCTTCAATCTCGACCGGCCTATGTTTCGCGATGTCCGTGTCCGCCGCGCCATTGCACACGCGCTGGACCGCCGGCAGTTTCTGGAACGTGTGTCGTTCGGCGAAGGACGTGTGGCCGATGCGCCAATCTCCTCACGTATCTCGTTTGCTTACGCTGCGGGCTTGCCGGTGCCGGCGTTCGACACTGCGCAGGCATCGCGGCTGCTCGATGCTGCCGGCTGGCGCCGCGCTGGCAACGGCGTGCGCACTGCGCACAGAACTTCCGGAATCGCCGACGGGACTCCGTTAGTGATGCGTTTTGCAGCACTGCCAGGACAGACGAACTATGGAGACCTGCTGCGCGCACAGCTTCACGGCGTAGGCATCGATATGCGAATCGAGCCACTGGAGCAGGCTGTTTTTTCACAAGTGGTCTTCACGGCACGCGACTTCGACACGGCGGTCGCGTCGTACTGCAACGGCACGGACCCTGAGATCGGTGTTCGCCGGCAGTACGTATCGTCGAGTATTGCTCCGGTCCCATTCTCCAACATGGCCGGCTATCGCAATCCGGTGATGGACAGCCTCTTCGATCTCGCGGGCTCCGCGCTGGACGTGGAAGAGCGGCGGCGGCTCTATCTTGAGATTCAGGAGATTGCGGTGCGCGACCAGCCGTACGTCTGGTTGGTGGAGACACTTGCAACTCGCGCGCACTCGGTCCGCTGTCGTGGCTTCGGCACGTCCTCGCATTTCGCCGCAACCGCTCAGTGCACGCAGTGAAGGTTGGTTTCGTAGTCCGGCGACTACTCCAGGTTGTGCCGACGGTAGTAGGGATCATGCTCGTCAGCTTCATGCTGATCCATGTCGCACCGGGAGACCCGGTGGTCGTGTTGGCGGGCGAGCATGGCGATGCGGCGTACTACGCGTCCATGCGCCAGCGCTTTGGGCTCGACGAGCCATTGCCGCAGCAGCTGGCCACCTATTTCGTCCGTATCGCCACCGGCGACCTGGGCTTCTCGTATGTATCCGGAAGAAGCGCGACGTCCGTGATCATGGAGCGGGTGCCCGCAACCTTACTGCTGACCGGCACCGCTCTGCTGTTAGCCGTCATCGTTGCCATACCGCTTGGCGCAGCCGCGGCGCGGCGACCGCACGGCGCGCGCGATATCGGCATCAGCGGCCTCGCGATTAGCCTGTACTCGGCACCCGTGTTCTGGATCGGCCAGATCACGATCCTCCTCGTGGCACTCGAGCTCGGCATTCTCCCTGTGCAGGGCATGACAACGGCGGGTAGCGACGCCGCCGGCGCTTCGCACGCGCTCGACGTCGCGCGGCATCTCACGCTTCCCGCGCTCGTGCTCGCATCGCAGGAGCTGGCGGTGCTGGCTCGTCTCACCCGCAGCAGCCTGCTAGATGAGCTCTCCCGAGATCATATCCGCACCGCTCGGGCGAAAGGTGTGCGCGAACGCACCGTGATGCTGCGGCATGCTTTTCCGCGTGCGCTGCTACCTGCCATCACCGTCATCGGTGTGCGGGCCGGCCACCTGGTTGCCGGCGCGGTCATCGTGGAGGTCGTTTTCGGCTGGCCAGGAATGGGTCGCCTTCTACTCGCGTCACTGCAGACGCGCGATGCACCGGTTCTCCTTGGCCTGTTCATCGTCATTTCGTTTGCGGTGGTCCTCGTCAACCTAATGACGGATCTGGTGTATGCCGCCATCGATCCCCGAGTCCGCCTCCGCTGAGCTGGCGCCGGCCGGCGCCACGTCGCTTCAGGGTTTTCCGCGGCGCTCGACCATGGCGTCGGTTCTTTCCTTGCCGGCGGGCAAGGCCGGCTTCATCCTCATCGGTGTCACGCTCGTGGTCGCGCTCTTTGCGCCCTTCCTCGCGACCACCGATCCGTTCGCACTCAGCGGACCGACACTGGCGCCGCCGTCTCCAGCGCACTTGATGGGCACCGACGCTCTTGGCAGAGATCTGTTCAGTGGCGTGGTGTACGGCGCGCGGACTTCACTTCTCATCGCTGGCGCCGTCGGCTCACTGGCGTTCCTGTGCGGCACCGGGATCGGCATGATTGCCGGCTATCGCGGCGGTCTGCTCGACGACCTGCTAATGCGCATCACCGAGCTGTTTCAGGTGCTGCCACGCTTCTTTCTCGTTGTCGTCGCCATCGCGCTCTTCGGACCAGGAGTAGACCGCGTCGTCCTGATACTGGGACTGACGTCGTGGCCCGTGCTCGCGCGCGTCGTGCGTGGTGAGGTGATGACCATGCGACATCTGGAGTTTGTCCGCGCGGCCGAGGCGACTGGTGCGTCCGAGGCGCGAATCCTCTGGCACGAGTTGCTGCCAAACGTGCTTCCGAGAGCGGTAGTTCTGCTGGGGCTGCTTTTTGGACAGGTGCTGCTAGTTGAGGCAAGCCTGGGCTTTTTGGGACTGGGCGATCCGAATGCGCTGAGCTGGGGATTACTGGCGGGGCAGGCGCAGGGTTTCCTTCGCGTGGCCTGGTGGCTGGCGCTTTTCCCGGGCCTCGCGATCACGGTGGCGGTGCTGGGATTGAACCTGCTTGCGGACGCGTTGTCTGCGGCACTCGCGGGCCGGTGAGCGATCGCGGCATCGCTCAGCGCTATCTAAGCACGTAAAGCCCTGAATTCACGTCTGAAATTACGATGTACTCCACACCGCCAAGAGACAGAACGGCTACTCCCACCACGTAGCTCTTTGCGGGCAGCAGGCCGGCGGGATCGCGGGTGTCGGCGGGAACGAAGAAGCCTATTTCGCGCGCGCCATCACGCAGGTCCAGCACGCGCAGGCCATCCGAGTTCCATGCGACGTAGCCTCTACCTGCCGACACAACCGCGCGGTGCGGCGCGTGAACGCCGAGGTCACGCGGCGGAAAAAGCCTCGCGCTCTCAGTCCGGTGATGCCAGAGCTCGCGCGGCGCCCCACCTCCGGTCGCAGGCAGCTCGAGCACCCGAAGTGCGCCCCATTCCCCAGCCGTGTCGCGCAGCACACCGCGCACGGCAACACCGAGGCATCGGCCATTCTCGTCCAACGACGCGCAGAGAGTCGTCCGCAGCGTGTCCGCTATGCCCTTGTCTATCTGTGCTGCTGGTATCGTGAGGCCGGTGGGATCACCGTCCGACGAAAAGGCGAGCGGCGCGGCAGCGACAGTCTGCGCGACAAGCACGGCTAGCGCACCGGCTGCCTGGGCGCGCTTGACGCGCTCGGCCACTGCGCACCCGGCGCCGCTCGATATCCCGCGCTGGATCGGGTGTGCCGTACGGTCAACGAGGGCGATCTTGCCACGGGGGTCGGCCAGGTAAGGGTCTGTGCTTCGTGTACCGGCGTGCATCCCGTCGCCCGGATTCTCAGGGCATCCGCGGCCGACGTACGCGATCTCACCAGAGATAACCTGCGATGGCGAAACGCGGTACAGCGCGACGTCATCGCCCGGTGCGAACAGCGTGAACATCGCCTCGCACGCAATGTGGGACCCGATTAGGGACGTTGGTGCCTCGATGCGGAGCATCGTCCTGGGTGCGATCCAGTCCTCCTCGGACAACAAGGCGAGCTCTCGACCGTCCACCGTGCCGGCGGCGATGTATGCTGCGTTACCCTCGATGGACCGCGTGGCTGCATACTTGAAACCCTCCAACTCGCGCGGCGACGCGGGCACCCCGAGGTCGACGACGCGTACGCCGCCGTCGAACCAGGCTACGAGCGCGCGCGTCCCGCCGGCGTAGGGAGTTGCCGCGTGTCCGGCGCTGAACGGGCGGCAGCCATTCGTCGAGTTGATCGTCTCGCCGCGCTCCGGGAAGAAACCTATCTGCGAAGGCTGTCTCGGATCGGTTACGTCCACTATGCGCAGGTCGCCGGAAGGGAACCTCGACGCTGATGCACCCGGCTCGGTGGACAACGACAGCACTCGGCCATCCGGCCGCGAGACGAGCGCGATGGAGTGCTGGGACGAGGCGCAGCGGCGCCCACTTCCGGCCGGCAGTGGACCACAGGGCGGGGTCTCAGGCGGATGCACGCTGTCGGCGTCTGCGGCATAGCGACCGAGGAAGCGTGGCCGCGCGGGATCGGTCACGTCGTAGTAAACAACGCCACGCTCGGTGTAACTCCCGGCCAGGTTGCATTGCGCGAGCGCAATCGCTACCAGATCGCCGCGGAAGGAGGTACCGCTAACGCGCAACGCGGCGACGTCACTTGCAGCCACGCCGGCAGGGAGCGGAATCGTAGCCGTTACCACTGGTCGCGCCGGCGCCGAGAGATCCACGAGTTTTACCGCAATGGCTGAGCAGGGATACGGATTGTAGAAGTGGGTATGCACGCCGGCGGCTGGCGTAATCCCAGCCGCCACGACCGCGGTGGAGCCGACGATCGCGATGCTGCCGTTGAGCCCTCCTCCACCGAGATCGCTCCGGCCGACGACTTCCAGAGACCGCGACGACGGCGCAGCCAGGCGGCTCCTCGATTCGGGCGTGCCCCGCGCCACGCATCCCAGGGTCGCGTTGAGGAGCGCCAAGGCGCCGACGGCACGCTTGAGTACCAAAAGTCTACGCACGGACGGAAGGTGTAATCCGCTCCACAGCCACGCCAGGCCGCTGGTGTGGGTCAAGGGTCATTCGAGGGCTTTAGTACCGTAAGGATACTAATTACGCCGGCGGCTGGGTTTCTGAGATGCCGAAGGAATTTGCTGTCTAACCTGCCTCATCTCGCGGTTCTGCACGTGGTGGGAACGCATCTTGCCCTCTGTCACAATTCCAGATACGGAGAACTCGACGATGGCACACTACGATATCAGGACTGAACTCGCTCGCGGCAACGGCGCCGATCGACCGGAGATATCCGCGGTAAGCGAACCATCGCTAGGCGATCTCTTCAAGCAACTGAGCACCGACGCCGCCCAGCTCGTCGTTCAGGAAACGAGCCTTGCCAAAGCCGAACTGAAAGAAGTGGGTGCCACGCTTGCGCGCGACGCAGCGAAGCTGGGCATAGCGCTCGGTCTGGGGCTCGCGGGTGCTCTCGCTTTCACCGCTTTTCTGATCGTGGCGTTGGGAGACCTCATCGATAATTACTGGCTCAGCGCGCTGCTGGTGGCCGTCCCCCTGCTTGCGATCGGCGGGATCCTGGCAAGAAACGCCGTGAATGATGTCAAGCGTCGCGGACTGAAGCCGGTCGCGACGATCGAGAATCTGGGAAAGAATGTGACTTGGGCGAAGCGAGAGGCTGGCGAACTAAAGCGCGAGTTGACCGCGTAAGACAACCGTAACGGCATGCATCGAGGGAGGAGCAGATGAATACAGAAAATAACGACAGCTTGGGCTTTAGGAGTGGATCCGGTTATGGCAGCGAAACTCAGCCGCGTGGAGCAACTGAAGAAAGCCTCGGAGATCAGATGAAGGCCAAGGCGCGCGAGGTAGCCGGCGACGCCAAGGAGAAAACCGGGGATCAGATCACGTCCACTCTTACGAAAGGAAAGAGCCGGACTGCAGAGACTTTGAGTGGAGTGGCGGAATCGCTGCGACAGTCGGGTCAACACCTACGCGGCCAGGATCATGCGCGCGCCGGTGGCTACGTCGACAAGGCGGCGGATCGCCTGGAAGGAGCGGCCAGCTATCTCATGAATACTGACGTGAGTGAGATCGTGGACCAGGTTGAGGACTTTGCTCGCCGCGAGCCTGCCTTGTTCATCGGGGGCGCGTTCGCGCTCGGGCTCCTGGGTGCACGTTTCATCACGAACTCCCGCCGTCGCGAAACGGAGAAATCCGGGCAGGGCTCCTACGAGATGAACCGGGGCGGTCGCGCGAGAAAGTTGGAGCGGGAAGTGACCACGCCTCGGCAATTCGCCGCCGATACACTCCGGGACCGACCATCCACATACGGTGACACTGAGCGATCGTGGGGCAGCCCAGGTACGTTCGGTGAGGCCAACCGTTAATACGCAGAGGAACCGAGAATGAGTGAAAAAACGGTTGAGCCGCGCCGTAGCCTCGACGGAGGCGTGGCCGAAGCTGCCGCCATCCAGTCCGACATCAGCGCTACGCGCGAGCGGATGAGCCACACGCTCGGCCAGATCGGCGAACGGCTCAACCCGCAACATCTCAAGGACAAGGTCAAGGAAGGTATACACGACGCCACTATCGGAAAGGTGAAAAACATGGCTCAGAAGACAGCGAACCGGGTGCAGGAGACCGGTCATTCGATAACAGACACGATTCGTGAGAATCCCATCCCTGCCGCACTTGTGGGCGTCGGACTTGGCTGGCTGTTTTTCAGCAAGCGCAGATCAGTCGCGAACAATGTTGGGCGTCAGACCTATCGCGATAGCGCTCAGAGTCGCGGCGGCGCTTACTCTTACAGCGACTACACTTCAAGCGGGTCCACATCTGATGGTCACGGGACGGGCTTTGAAGGGACGCAGAGCACGGCTGAGCGCGTCAAGGATCGGGCCGATGAGATTGTCGGCGACATCAAGGAAAAGGCCGGAGAAGTGGCAGACAAGGCAAAGGACGTGGCGAGCGATGTCGGAGAACGTTCGCGCTATGAGGCATCGCGCGTTGAGGATCGTTTTTACGAGAACCCGCTCGCGATTGGCGCGATCGCCATCGCAGCCGGTGTAGCAGCGGGCCTGGCACTTCCGGCAACCCACAAGGAAACGACGCTCGTGGGTGCTGCGCGCGACCGTTTTGTCGACCGTGTACGCGAGGTCGCGGCAGAGACCAAGGACAAGGTGGAAAATGTGGCGGATCGTGTGATGGACGAAGCCAAGAGCACCGCCAAGGAGGCAGCGCGCGAGGAAGGCCTGACCTCTCAACCTTCAGTCTGAGCTGAATCGCTGGCAAAGCTCCCTTTGGGACCGCTTCAGATGCGGTCCCAAAGGATTCAGGGCGGAGCGCTGGGGTCTGGATTGACGCGAGCGTCTTGCCGTCGCGTCACGGCGTGATGAATTTTTCCTGACCAACCCCAGTTCCAGGGGTCCGTCAGGAGGTAGTAGCCATGGGCCGCTTCGCTTGCGCCACTCTCGCCGCCGCCATTGTAGCGTCGCCCGCTCTCGCTCAGCACGGGCACGGTTTGCCTGGCGAATCACTCGGCACGGTATCCTTCCCGACATCCTGTGGTCCGGCTGTCCAGCCGAGGGTCGACCGTGCAGTGGCGATGCTGCACTCGTTCTGGTTCGAGGAGGCGCACAAGGCGTTCAGCGACATTGCCGCGACGGATACGACATGCGCGATGGCGCACTGGGGCATTGCCATGACCCTCTGGGGAAATCCGTTCGCGCGGCAGCCAATCCCGGGCGACCTGCAGCGTGCGGGACTAGCCGCCGCGGAGCGGGCAGCGGAGCTAGCACCCTCCGCTGGACATAGGGAGCGGATGTACATCGATGCTGCGCTCGCCCTCTGGCGTGAGGGCGACAAGCTGGACCACCTCGCGCGACTAGCGCGACATGAAGATGCGATGAAGAAATTGTACGAGATGCATCCCGAAGATCAGGAGGCGGCGTTGTTCTACGGGCGCGCCATGATTGCCAACGCGCCGCCGACCGATCTCGAGTTCAAACGCCAGCTCCAGGCCGCCACGATGCTCGAGCCACTGTTCGAGAAGCAGCCAAATCATCCCGGACTGGCGCATTACATCATTCACACCTTCGATTCCCCGAAGCTCGCGAGCCACGGCCTGTCCGCCGCCAAGCGCTACGCGGCCATCGCCCCGGCGGCGCCGCACGCGCTCCATATGCCGTCGCACATCTTCACGCGGCTCGGACACTGGGATGAGTCGATCACCACCAACCACCGTTCAGCATCGGCGGAGCCGGATTCGAACGCGGCAGTCCATGCGAACGACTACATGGTCTACGCCTACCTGCAGCAGGGACGCGATGCGGACGCGCTGAACGTCGTCGCGCGAAGCAGACCAGCCGCCAACCGCTTCTACGGCGCCATCCTGGGCTACAACGCCGCCGCAATGCCGGCGCGTTACGCGCTCGAGCGCTCAGCATGGCGTGAGGCGGCCGCGCTTCCGTATGACTCCACGTCCGCGCCATTCGTCGAGGCCGTGACGCGCTTCGCTCGCGCCATCGGTGCGGCTCGGAGCGCGAACGCGTCTCAGGCCAGCGTCGAGGTCGCAGCACTCGCGGCACTGCGCGATTCACTGAAGGCGCGAAGCGACACCTACTGGTCGACCATCGTCGAGGCACAGCGTCTGGCAGCGTCCGCATGGATCGCCCACGCCGGCGGAAGAAATGAAGAGGCTGTCCGGCAAGCGCGGCAGGGCGCCGAGCTGGAAGAGACGGTGGAGAAGCATCCCGTGACGCCGGGTCCACTCCTTCCGGCGCGTGAGCTGGAAGGCGATCTACTTCTGAAGCTTGGTCGGCCGGCAGATGCGCTTCGCGCCTACGAGAAAACGTTAACGCGCGAGCCACACCGGGCACGTGCTCTCTACGGCGCAGCGCGCGCCGCGGAGAAGACGGGAAATCGCACAGTTGCGCGGGCACACTACAAGGAACTTCTGCGTCTCATGGATCGTGCAGATGCGTCGCGCCCCGAGGTCAAAGCGGCGAAGAAGTTTCTGGCGCGATAGTCAACAAACCCAGGGCCGGAGGATTTGCGACATGAGTGCCACACAGGTTGGAATCGACTGGCAGAACGATCTGGAGCGTGCGCTCCGAGAGGCAAGGTCGAAGGACCGGCACGTGCTGCTCGACTTCAGCGCGGCTCCAATGTGAAGTGGCTGTGCTCGGCTGGATGCCGAGGTGTATCCGAACGAGCGTGTCGCACGCTTCGTGGGGGAGAACTTCATTCCTGTGCGCGTCCACGTGCGGGACCAGGCGCAGGAGTTTCAGCGCCTGGGCGCCAGGTATTCCGCGCAATGGACACCGACGATCCTCGTACTCGACCCCGACGGCACGGAGCGGCACCGGGTCGAAGGCTTCCTGCCGGTGGACGACCTGATCGCACAGCTCGCGCTCGGCCTCGGCCACTCGGCCTTCGTTCGAGGAAAGTTCGACGAGGCCACGCGCCACTTTGGCGAGGTCGCCGATCGCCACGCGGGCTCCGAGGCAGGCGCCGAGGCGACGTATTGGGCTGGCGTGTCACGCTACAAGGCGACGAACGATGCCAGCGCGCTGGCGGACACAGCCATGCGGTTCCGAGAACAGTACCAGGATACGAGCTGGGCTAAAAAGGCGTCCGTATGGGGAGGGGGATGATAGGTGGAAGCTGACGCGGTCAACGCGGCCGACACCGTGTGGATGCTGTTGGCAACGGCGCTCGTTCTTCTGATGACGCCCGCGCTCGGATTGTTCTATGGCGGCCTGGTGCGTGCCAAGAACGCACTCAATACGATGATGATGAGTGTTGCCTCGCTCGGCGTTGTCTGTGTCGTCTGGGCGCTGGTAGCCTATACGCTGGCATTCGCGGGTGGCACGGACTGGCTAGGCGGCCTGGAGCATAGCTTCCTTCGAGGCGTGGGACTTGAGGCGAAGGGGACGATTCCCCACCTCGTGTACATGGCGTATCAGGGGAGCTTCGCGATCGTCACCGCTGCTCTAATCTCGGGCGCGCTTGTCGAGCGGATGCGGTTCGGGCCCTACCTGATTTTCATAGCTTTCTGGACAATTGCTGTCTATGCGCCGATCGCCCACTGGGTGTGGGGCGGGGGGTGGCTGGGAAAGCTGGGCGTGCTCGACTACGCGGGCGGCACGGTAGTGCACGTCAACGCTGCGTCTGCGGCGTTGATAGGGGCGCTGGTGCTAAGGCCGCGGAAGGACTACGGTCGTCAGGCGTTGCTGCCGCACAACGTGCCGTACGCGCTTGTCGGGGCAGCACTGCTGTGGTTCGGCTGGTTCGGGTTCAACGGCGGGAGCGCGCTGGGCGCGAACCGCGGCGCGGCCCTCGCCTTCGTCAACACCTTGCTTGCGCCCGCGACGACGCTTGTCGCGTGGATGGTGCTGGATCTGCTCCGTACAACCCGCGCGACCGCCGTCGGCGCCGCGACGGGGATCGTCGTCGGGCTCGTCGCGGTTACACCGGCTGCAGGGTTCGTAGGCCCGCTGGGGGCGATGGCCATTGGCGCCATTGCCGCGGTGCCGAGTTATTTCGCGATCCTCTGGCGCTCACGTAGCGCGCTCGACGATTCGCTTGACGTGGTGGCTGCTCACGGTGTCGGCGGGACGACGGGTGCTTTGTTGACGGGTGTCTTCGCGCAGGCGAGCTGGGGTGGGTCGAGCGGAGCCCTCTCTGGCAACGTGAGACAGCTCGGCGTGCAGGTGGTTGGAATCATTGCCGCCATGCTGTACAGCGGTGTTGTCACCCTGGTGTTGATCAAACTGATTGCGCGCTTCGTCCCCTTGCGGTCCGACGGGCGTGATGAGGCGGTGGGGCTGGACATCACGCAACACGGGGAGGAAGCCTATTCGCACGGCGAAGGCGCCGTGCTCCTCATGCCATCCCCAGCGCCGCCCAACATCCAGCAAGAGAGAATCAGCCCATGAAGCTCATCGTGGCGATCGTACGGCCGGAGTGTGCCAACGAAGTGCTCGAGGCGCTTCACAAGGCTGAGGTGCGCGGGTTCACGGTCTCACGCGTGCGAGGGCATGGCGGTGAAACCGAGCGCGTAGAGACCTACCGGGGGACGACGGTAAAGATGGGGCTCCAGGACAAGGTGCGACTCGAGATCGGAGTCTCCAACCATTTCGTGGAGCCGACCGTGCGCGCGATCATGGAGGGCGCACGAACAGGCGCGGTGGGCGACGGGAAGATTTTCGTGTTGCCAGTGGAGCGCATCTACCGGATCCGCACGGGTGAGACGGACGAAGCAGCGGTGACTCCGCCGTGGCCGGCTCCGGAGGCCAGCTAACTGCGTAGCGCACTGCGTACTACGTACCTTCTTCGCACTGCGCAGTGACTTCGCGCTACGCATCGAGCACACAATGCTACGCAAGAAGCACTGACGGCAACGCGCTTTCTGGCACATCCATGTCTTGACACTAGGTGTTACAACACATATATTACGGCATGGTCACAAACCTTCAGGAAGAACTGAGGCAGCGGACGCCGTTTAAGAGTCTCGAACAGGAGGCACAGCTCAACATCGTCCGCACTGCGACCGTGCTCATGGACGCATTCGACAGGCTGGTGAAGCCGTTCGGTATCAGCGCTCCACAGTACAACGTGCTGCGCATTCTGCGAGGCGCGGGCAGCGAGGGTCTCTGCCGCAACGAACTCCGAGGCCGGCTAGTACGACGGATGCCGGATGTCACCCGTTTGCTCGACCGGATGGAGGAGTCCGGCCTCGTATCGCGGTCGCGGGAGTCCAGTGACAGGCGGCTCGTCTCTACCCGGATCACGGACAAGGGACGGCGGCTACTAGACAAGCTCGAGAACCTGGTGGATGAAGAGCATGAACGGCGCATGGGGCACCTCAACGACCCACAACTTAAGACCCTGATTGAACTTCTGACTCTGGTACGGCACCAAACGTAGTTGTCACGCACAATAGGTGTTACAACAATCAATATTGCAACACCAACTCACCGATCCTCTAATCATGGAGCTCCAAATGTCGATATTTCGCCCCGCAACCGCTCGTCAAATGAGCTTCGGGCTCACCATTCTTCGTGTGGTCACCGGCATCATCTTCACCGCCCATGGCGGCCAGAAGCTCTTCGTATACGGCCTTGACGGCGTCGCCGGCGCCTTCGCGGGAATGGGTGTGCCATTGCCGGACTTGATCGGGCCTTCGGTAGCGTTTCTCGAGTTCTTCGGCGGGTTCGCCTTGGTCATTGGCCTCTTCACGCGGGTCGCTGCGCTCGGCCTGGCCGTCACCATGCTCGGCGCCATGCTCACCGTGCACCTGCAGAATGGGTTCTTCAATCCTGCCGGCATTGAGTTCCCCATGGCCCTCTTCGCCGCGACACTCGCGACCCTTTTTACCGGCGCCGGCGCGCTCTCGATTGACGAAGTCATCGCCAGCCGAAGTGCACTGCGTACTACGTAGTTACTTCGCACTGCCGCAGTTCGCACCAGGGCTGCGTAAGGAGCACTGACAAAAACCGCGCGTCCGTTGGTGCTTCCCTGCGTAGCCTGGTGTGCTCGGTGCGTAGCGCGAAGCCACTGCGCAGTGCGAAACAGGTATGCAGTGCGCAGTAGTGTTGACAGATCAATGCATCTTGATGCATTGTTGGATCATGGCTACCGCGATCGACCTTTCGCGCCTGACCAGGCAATTCCGCGCGCTCTCCGATGAGACGCGGCTCCGGATCATCGATCGGCTACGAAAACGCGAGCGCTGCGTCTGCGAACTCACCGACGCTCTGGACGCGGGGCAGTCCAGGCTTTCCTTCCATCTCAAGGCGCTGAAGGATGCCGGCCTGGTCACCGACCGGCGGGTGGGGCGCTGGTCATACTATGCACTCAACCCGGAGGCATTCTCTCATCTCGAAGAGTTCGTAGGCGAGCTGCCGGCCACGAAGTTGTCCGTGCTGGCATCCCGCTGCTTGGAATGACTCGCTGAGACATGCGCTACGCACTGATTTCTGACGTCCACGCCAACTTGCCGGCCCTCGAAGCGGTGTTGGCGGACATCACGCGCAGCAGTGATGTGGGTGCTACCTACCACCTCGGTGACCTGGTCGGCTACGCACCCTGGCCGAATGAAACGGTCGAGCTCATCGAGAGTGCCGGTATCGTGGGAGTGTCCGGAAATTACGACTCGACGGTGGCGGCCGACTACAAGCACTGCGGCTGCAAGTACGAGGACCCGCGGCAGGAGGAGCTTTCGCACCTCAGCTACGCCTGGACGCTTGCGCACGTCTCGCACGCAACGAAGCAGGTCCTCGGCGCCCTGCCGTTCCGCATGGATCTCCTGCCGGGGGGCGGCCACACATCCGGAGGGGGCCCACGCGTTGTGCTGGTGCACGGCACGCCGACGCTGAACACCCTGTATTGGACCGAGGATCGGCCGAACTCCTTCTGTCTCCGGATGGCCGGGATCGCTGGCCTGAAGCGGGGCGACGTCATCGCGTTTGGCCACACCCACAAGCCGTGGCACCGCGAAGTCGAGGGAATTCACTTCGTCAACACTGGGAGCGTGGGCAGGCCGAAGGATGGCGACTGGCGCGCGGGATACGTCCTCCTCGACGTCCGTGGGGAGGGTGTGGGCGTTGACTTCGTTCGCACCGAGTACGACCTGGAACGCGCGACTCGTGCCATCCGCGACAGCGAGTTACCGGACGACTTCGCCGAATATCTGCACACTGGCGGTACGGGAGCCCCGGCTGTGGGCTGACTTCGTCACAAGGTCGCCCCAACGCGTGTTCCATGGGCGTGATGACCACGTCAGGTTCTCCGATCAACCGCTCGAACGGTCTCGAGCTGACGGTCGTCGTGCCCGTGCACAACGAAGAAGGCAACGTCGATCCGCTTCTCGAAAGGATCGTATCAGCTCTCGACCTTTTCGAGCTTGAAATCATCTACGTCGATGATGGCAGTACCGATGCCACTCCGCAGCGACTAGCGGCAGCCATGTTGGTGCATCCGCAGCTGCGCGTCATCCGGCATACGAGGAATTCCGGACAGAGCACCGCGTTGCACACGGGGGTCCGAGCCGCACGTGCACCGTGGATCGCGACGTTGGACGGCGATGGCCAGAACGACCCGTCCGACATCCCGCGCCTTCTGGGCATCCTGGAAAGCGCTGAGCCTACGCAGCACGCTCAACTCGTGGTAGGACATCGCCGACGCAGGCGGGATAACCTGGTAGCCAGGCTCTCATCGCGAATCGCCAATG